>JACPCF010000087.1 GCA_016179965.1 Candidatus Rokuibacteriota bacterium
CCTGGCCTCCTGGCATTTGGCTCAGCCCGGGGCGGTGAGGATCTCGACGATCAGCATGTTGGCTTGGTTGGGGACTCTACTTGGAGTCAAACTCGAACGCCACACGCGCCGGTTGACCAGGACGGTCGATGGTCACCGTCACGGTGTACCGGCCCTTTTCGGGCAGGCTGATGTTGGCTCCGTAGCTACCCGGCATGGCCATGAGCGCGACTGTCCTGGTCAGCTGTCCCTTCTGTGCGGTCAATGTGATGTCGAGGCCCTGGACCATGCGGTCGTCTTTCAGATCGCGCACGATGACACCGATCCAGTGGGTCGGTTGGTCCGCCTCTCCACGCATGCCTCCCATTCCTGGCATGCCGCGCATCATCTGCGGCATTCCCTGCATGGCGCCCGTCCCACCCATGCCGGGCATGGTCTGCTGCATCTCCTCGGGCGACAGGGGCGGGGAGGTCAGCAGGGCGATCTCGAGGGCGTCGGCCTGCTTGCTACCGTGCACGGTCGGCTCCTGCGCAGCCGAAGCCGCCGGCAGGACCGCCAGGAGCCCTGCAATTCCCACAATGGTCAGATACTTCATAGCCCGTCCCTCCCAGTCTTCTACATCCCCTCCATCCCGCCTCCAGGAGCGCCGAGCATCGTGAAGGGGAGCGCCAGGATGATCCGATCCACCAAGTCACGAAGCCATGGCACGTGCGTGACCTCGAGACCCACGACAGTGAACAGACTCGCAACGGCGAGCCCGCTCAGCGCCGCCGCCAAATACGTCGCCAGCACGAGGAGCCAGCCTTGCCGCCGACCGTACTGCCTCAGGAGCACGCGAACGGTGAGAGGATTCACGAGGCTCATCAATACGAAGGCGAGGACGCCGGGATTAGTCAGCGTCCACGTCTTCCAGATACTCGACGCGACGAAAAGGTTTCCGCCAGGGGCCAGAAACAGGGCGACAGAGAGCAGCGAAGCTAGGAACGCCCCTGCGAGGGCCGGTCCAACCCCCTCGCCCCCCAGCCACTTCGGCAGAAACCAGTACCCGTTGTTGTCCACTGTTAGAATCAACGCGCCCAGGATCAGCCCGCCGAGCAGCGAGCCGGCCATCTGGCGAAGAGGGCGGCCGACCTCCCGGGGGATGGCATCCCCACTTCTGCGGGAGCAGAGGAGACCCCTCCAGCCCGGCCGTGCCATTTCTTCTTCGCCGTCGGTCTCCGGGCGCGCAGGCCCGGAGCGCCCAGAGCCCAGGACGGGCGCGAAGAGACAGAGAAGGCCCGCCATCGCGAGCCCGCCGAAAAAAAGGCCCAGGCCAAACTCCAGGCCGATCAGGAGCGTGAACAGGAGCAGAACGAAGAGCCCCAGCTGGTGGCTCGCGACCAGGTAGGCCAGCACCACGCGGTCAGGGACGCCCTGCGCCCGCAGCCGCGCTGCCGCGGCAAGGCTGGCGCGCCGGCCGGCGCCGCTGGTCATCCCCCACCCGATGGCGGCGAGCACCCCGGCAGCGTCCGACTGTCGCTTCAGCGTAATCTCCCGAAGGTCAGGGCGATATCGTGCGCTCAGGGCCGCGACGGCAAGGATTCCCGGAGCCCACGCCCAGTAGAACATCACCACCACATGCTGGACGTAGGCCCAGCCCCAGCCAATCGTCTCCGCGAGCACCGCACGCACCTCCGACCGCCTACATTCCTTTCATGCCGGATTTCGACGACTCAGACTCGACCACAAGCCGAGGCGGAGTCTCAGCAAATTGGACCTTGGCGACGATAGAGACCTCTTTGCCGGTCTCGCTCTTCAGCACCGCCAGCTGCGGGCTGTCAGCCACAGGAAAAGTCTGATTCGAGCCGCTCACGGTGAAAGTGGCCGCCCCATCCGGGGTGAACGTCACGGTCCCCTTGGCCCAGATCGTGATGGCCCCGGCCTTGAAGCCCGCCTTGTCAACGGCATCGGCAAGGGCTTTAAAATCGATCGGCCTTCCAGGCTTGAAGGTGAGGGTAGAGCTCTGTGTCTTCAGCTCGGTCTTGACGTCTCGGACGACATCCAGCCGTCCCAGGGATTTGCTCACCCCGTAGGTTCAGAGACTGCACTGCATGCCGCCGAGAATGTCAATGACCGCCTTCTCCACGTAGGCCGAAGCCGGAGCGGGGACCGCGGCGAGCAGAAGGCTCAAGACGGCTACGATGTACACAAGTCTTCGCATCATTCGTCTCCTTGCTATTCCCGCCTTAATGCGGGTTTCAGAACAGGTACCGAAGGCCGACGACCACGCTCCAGTCCGGGACAAGCTGGCGGCCATTGGGGTCACGGTAGATCGGGATCTGGATCCCTGCCTCGAGGATGAGAGGAGGGATCGGCAGGTACTGGATCCCCGGTGAGAGAAACAGCACGTGGCCACCGGAGTTTCTGACCGTCCTTCCGTCCTGCTCGGCGTGCGCGGTAACGACCCCGTTCAGCTCCAGGATGAGGAACATGTTGCGCCCCGGCAGGAGGACATAGTCCGCGCTCAGGTCGTAGAAGAGCCGGTCCCCGGACCGGAAATCCTGCGCCCCTTCCGTGTTCAGCTTCCCCTGCACATCCGCGTAGAAAGAAAGCCGATCGATATTCTGGAACCCGGCGAGTCCGACGATCCCGTCCACCGAGCCCGAGCCGAGCTGGAGGCTCGGCGGCAGGCGGGTTCCGGGTGTTCCGGTCAGCCGAGGGAGGTTCGAGTCCTCGAGGTCGGTGGCGCCGCTGGGAAGCTTCAGGCCGCCCAGCAGTGAGAACTGGGTGGTGCCGCGCTCAACGTCCCTGCGGAAGACCCGGTAGGCGCCCGCCAACGTCAGATCGCCGGGGCCATCGGCAGTAATCGTCCGGCGCTCCCCCGCCGGCCCATCGAAGCGGAGCCGACGTTCGACAATCGGCAGCGTGACGGCGAGTGTGAGGTCCCGGGTTGCGCCGTAGACGAAGGTGAAATCCTCCTCGAAGGTCGTGACGGCCTGATCGAGGGGATCGGCCACGCTCTCGGTCCCTTCCTTCAGGGTCGCCTCCTGGGTGAGCCGGAGCCGCGCAGATCCCAACGTGAAGCCGCCGAAGAGCGTTCGGGCGTTCGGCGCGTTGATCGGGAATGCCTCCGCCCCCCCTGGCAGGACGAGGACCAGGGCCAGCATCGCGCCGACAACGCGTCGCGCCCGCGCCATCGGCCGCCTCGGATCCCCACCTGGGCGAGCGCTTCTAGGGCGCGTAGTCAATGTGGTCCTTCCCATGAAAGGTCATGGAAGGCTCAGACATCGCCGGCAGATCCGAGCCGGCCAGAGCCGGAGAACGGTCAATTGCCGTGGCCGTAGGCGGAACCTCAATAATTCCCGCCCCAGCCGTGACCACCCCCAAGGCCACCCCCAGGAGCAGCACCACCCAGATTCCGGCCCATGCGCGGGTGAGGAAGTCACCGCACCGGTCCTGGATTTCCTCCCACGCTGCGCCCGGGCCGTCATGGCGCGTGCCCCCCCTCGCGTGGAGTTTCCAGAGCGCTACACTGTCGGCTCTCATGGGCTTGACCGCGGTCTACCCGGCCGAGGATGTGGCATACCGAGCCGCGAAGCTCAGCACCTCGTCCTCGGGCCCATCGGCGACCAGACAGTAGAGAAGATCCTCTTGCCGCCAGAAGACGACGGTGTATCCCTCGAGCTGGGTCACGAAGAAGTCCCGACCGTCGCGCGCGACCCGGCGGCCGAGAGTCCCGGAAATCTCTGGCAGTGGCATGATGAAGAGCGAGAGCATGCGGCCGCCCCTCTCCACGAGGATCTGAGTCCCTTCGGCGCTCGCGAGGCGAGCCGGCCGCGCGGACATCTTGACCTCGCCCTCGGGGGCCAGGGGCGCAAGCCCGACCGGCCTCGCCAAGCGACGCCGAAGCCACCGGCTGACCTCGTTCTGGTCGGTCGTGGTGAGGTCCAGGGGCAGTCGGCCCAGCATGCACTCGACGTGATCGGTGACCGCGGCCCGGACGAGCGGAGAGGCCTCCACGATCGCCTTCGGCTGGAGCGTCAGGTAGCTGACGGCGAGGGCGGCCAGCAGAATCGCTGCGAGGGCTCCCCACCTGAGGCGCGGAACCAGCAGCGGGAACCACCGCGGCTTGGGAGCCGTGCCCGCGTCCAGCCTCTGGCGAATGCGGGCGCGGAGCGGGCCTACCTCTACTGGGCTCGCGTAGGCTGCCGCAATGAGACTCTTGGCTGCCGATTCCGCCTCAGCGTAGAGACGGCAGGTGTCGCAGCCTCGGATGTGCGCCTCGAGCGCGGCGAGTTCACGAGGATCCCTGACCTCGCCGTCCACCCAGGCGGTGATCTGTTCCCTATAATTCGGGCAAGAGGCCTCGCGCATCACGTTCGCCCCTTCCGTACCTCCACTCTAGATATCGTTTGGGAACAGCCAAAAGTTCACGACTCCCAAAGAAGGCAGAAGTCTTTGTGCCACAACCACTTTCAGGCAGGGCTGGGGGAACCGTGACGAAGGTCAGCGAGATCCGCCCTCGAGCGTGGACCCCCGGGCGATTCTTCAAGGCGGTCTGAATTGTCTCCACGCACCCCTCGCACTTGATCGGTGGGACCACCAGGCGAATCGTGTTCATGCGTCAGGTCTCCGCTTCCCAAACGCCAGGCTCACTGTGGGGCCTGACCCCGCCAGAGCTCAAGGAGCCTCTGGCGGAGAAGGTGCCGTCCCCGATGCAGGCGCGAGCGCACCGTCCCGACCGGGCATTCCATGACCTCGGCCACCTCGTCGTAGCGCATCCCTTCGCCATCGACGAGGAGAAGCACCATCCGAAGCTCGGCCGGCAGCTGGGAGAGCACGGCTTCTAGGTCGGCCTCGGCTCGCTCGCGGGTTGCCTGGGCTCGGAACTCCTCAAAGGCCAGATCGTTTTACGGGGCCGTCTCCAATGACTCGGCGAGCTCGGCCCGGCGTCCCTTCCGCCGGAGCAGATCAACGTAGGTATTCCGGAGGATCCGAAACAGCCACGCTCGAAGGTTCGTACCCGGCTGGAAGCGCGGGAAGGCCCGAAAGGCCCGGAGCGCGGCATCTTGCACGAGATCCTGAGCGTCCGCTTGGTTTCCACGCAGCAGGGAGCGCGCGAGCCGGGCCATCGCTTCCAGGTGCGGAAACACGGCGGACTCGAACTCGGCCCGGACGGACACCGGCTCGCGCCCTTCATGGCCCATCTCCTCTGCCCGAGATGGTCCGCGCTACCGGCGCCCTCCCGGCCAGGTCACCAGCGGCATGTTGGCCACGACGCCGGGCCGCTCGATGCTCACCTCGCCCTTCGCTTCGGCCTCCTTCACCTCGGCCGCGGACTTCAGGAGGCGCGCGGCCCGCTCGTTCTTCCAGGTGACCAAATGCACGGCGCGCAGGGGCCGGTATCCCGGCGCGCCCGGCGGGTTATCGAAGACATCCGGCTGGAACTTGAACGGCCCCTCGCCCCTGACCCCGTTCTTGAAGACGTACACTGTCGAGAGCAGCGGCTCGGGGGCCTGGGCGAGGGCCGGGACGACCAGGACAGGCGAACGCATCATCTCGGTCAGCAGCTCAGCGACCTTCGGGTCCGAGACCTCGGTGTGCTGGAAGAGGATCTCCCGGCCTTCGGCGTAGCCTTTGACCGTCGGGACGGCCGGCCTGATGGCGTAGGCAACCGCGTAGCCGGTGAACAGTGCGGCAACGATCACGACAAGCCACACCCACTTTTTCATGTCACGTCTCCTTCAACGCCTGCTCGGCCGGCTCGGGTGCCGCCGGCACGCCGCGCCTTCCGCGGACCACGGCCCATCCTTGGTGGCAGAGCCGGCCGACGGCCTTCATTCCCTTCCACACGAGAAGGGCCAGCAGCGACGTGGGTCAGCACGGCGTATAGCGGGGTTCCTTGGGCTCCATATCACTCCTCCCCCAGGACATGGCCGAGACGGGTGATCGCCTCTTCAATGGCGGTCACTTGACCGTGGCCGTCCCGCATGGTAACGACGACCTGCTTGCTCTTCGGGTCGCCCTCGACGGCGACGACGACAGGGAGCTTGATGAGCTCGTCACGGATCTTCCCCACACACCCCTGGCAGTGGATGCTCGGGACGTTCAGAGTGACCTGTTCGACGTTGGTCGCGCGCCGTTTGAACTGCGGCACCAGCCGGCCCCAGAACGAGTTCAAGAGCACCGTCGTCACGCTGGCCGCCATCGCGATCATCGCCCACACGGGCATGACGAGGCCGGTC
>JACPCF010000058.1 GCA_016179965.1 Candidatus Rokuibacteriota bacterium
GGCGGGATCACCGTCGTGGTGCCGCCGAGGATCAGGTCGCCGGTGAAGAGCGCCTTTTCCTCCACCAGGTAGTAGCAGAGGTGGTCCGAGGCGTGGCCCGGCGTGTAGATCGCGACGAGCGTCACGCCGTCGCCCGTCAGCGTGGTCCCGTCGGGAATGTTGTCCATGGGCCCCGGAAGCTCCGGATCGCGGTGGATCAGCTTGGCGACGGAGATGCCGGGAAACATCTCCCTCAGCTGCGGGACGCCGCCCATGTGGTCGCGGTGGCGGTGGGTGAGGAGGATCCGCGAGGGGCGCGCCCAGCCGCGCCGCTTGAGGTAGTCGCCGAGCAGCGGGAGGTATTCGGGCACGCCAGCCCCCGTGTCCAGCAGGATCGGGTCCTTTCCGCCCACCAGGTAGGTGTTGGTCCCGGGCCCGGTCATGAGCCCCGGATTGAGGCCGAGGACCCGCCCCACGCGGGCGCTCGGCGTCGCCATCCGCGGAAATTCCGGCGCGCCGCTCATCTCACGGGTGCCAGCGAGGCTTGTCGGATGTCCACGCGGCCCTCGCCCAGTCGTAGCCCTCGCCGTAGAACTCCAGCCGGTCCACGATGCCGTGAAACTTGTGCCTACCGTCGGCGTGGGCCCGCCAGAGCGCGGCGCAATCCTCGAACTGGGCGAGATACCCGAGCGCGTACTCCGCCGGCTCGGCCATGGCCATCTCCCCCGCCCGGTAGCGGCGGTACCCGTCGCGCGCCCCGATCCAGAAGCCCTCGGAGGTCTCCTCGCGGAAGAGCCGGGGCTCCTGGCCGGCGGGGAGCGGGGAGACGAAGAAGCGGGCCGTGAAGCGGATCGGGCTCGAGGCCGGCGTGATGAAGTGGGAGAGGTACCTGAGCGGCGCCGCGGCGTAGAACCAGCCCGCCCGGGCGAGCAGGGCCGTGAGCCCCGATTCGCCCGCCATGAGGGCCTTCCGGCCGCGCTCCACCTGATCCGCCACCGAGGGATCAGCGTGGTCGATCGGCGCGCCTCCGGCGTCGCAGGCCATCAGGACGCCCGTCTCCTCGAAGAGCTCGCGGATGGCGGCCACCCAGAAGGCGAGGGACGGAAGGCCCTCCCGGTTCTGGATCCGCTCGGCCGCAGTCTCGGGCGCGAGCCCCCGCACGCGCGCCAGGGTCTCCGGGGTGACGTCCGCCGCGTCCACCTTCCCCCCCGGAAAGGCGTAATAGCCGCCGAGGAAGCGCATCCGCTCGTGGCGGCGGATCACGTATACCTCCACCGGCTCGGCGGAGCCCGGCCGCACGAGAAGGACTGACGCCGCGGGCGTCGGCTGGACGGGCGTCACGGCGCCGCGCTCCGGACCCGGCGCGGGACGTCACCGAGATGACCCAGGATCGCGTCGGCGCTCACGGGCTTGGCGATGACCCGGTCCACGAAGCGGCTGGCGTCGGCGTCGGCCACGGCCTCTCCCCATCCGGTGAGCAGGAACACCGTCGTCCCGGGGGAGCGCGCCTTGATGCGCTCCGCCAGCTCCCACCCCGTCATCCCGGGCATCCCGAGGTCGGTGATGACGAGGTCCGCCGCCTCCGCCTCGAAGCGGGCCAGCCCTTCGGCCCCCGACGCCGCCGTCACCACCGCGTGCCCCGAGCCTTCCAGCAGATCCGCCAGCGCGCGCAACAGCCGCGGGTCGTCGTCCACGACCAGGATCTTGCGCGCCTGCTCGGGCGCGCACGGCTCCACCTCCCGCCGGGACGGGATCAGGTGGAACCGGCTCTCGGGCAGCCTCACCCGGACCACGGCGCCCCCGGCCGGCGCCCGCTCCATCGAGAGATGGCCGCCGTGCTGCAGGACGAGGGCCTGAGCCTCCGACAGGCCATCGGACCGGTCGGCGCCGGTGTCCGCCACTTCCAGCTCCACCCAGCCCGGCTCGACGCTCCGGCTGGAGAGCGTCAGCGCGCCGCCCGAGGGCATCGCCTCCACCGCGTTCAGGATCAGATGGACCAGCGCCTGGCGGAGATCGGCGTGGTTCCCCTCGACCGCCGACACCGGCGCGAGATCCTGCGCGACCGTGATGCGGACGCCGCGGCGCTCGGATTCGTCCCGCCACCGCGGCTGGGTGACCTCCAGGGCCTCGGCCACCACGTCGTTGAGGGAAACGGGGCCCGAGGCCCCCTGCGGGTGGCGCGCGACCAGCTCCTGCAGGCGACGCACGGTGACGCCCGCCTCGAGCGCCACCTGGCGGATGATCGCCAGCCGCCGCTCGGCCCGCTCGTCCGCGGCGTCCTTGAGGAGGAGTTCCGTGTAGCCGAGGATCGCCGCCAGGGCGTTGTTCAGGTTGTGGGCCGTGCCGCCCACCATCTGGCCCAGGGCGCGCAGCCCCTCGGACTCCGCCCGGCCCTCCTGCGTCGCCCGGAGGCGCCGATCGAGCTGAACGGCCCAGGCGCGGAGGATGGCAACCGAGCGGTCCATTTCCGCCTTGAGATCCCGCACGGCCAGGGCGTTTCGCTGGATCTCGGCCGAGCTGAGCGTCGGGCCGGGGTCGATCGGAGTCGTGGGGGGGAGGGACCGTCGCGAGAGACGGGACGTCCAGCGGGAGAGCGAGTCGCGAATCCGGCGCCGCATCTGCGGCAGCTAGAGGTTGATCAGTTGGGCGACCCTCTCGCGATGATACGTGGCGTCGCCGAACGTGAACTCGGAGCCCTTGGCGCGCTTGAAGTAGAGGTGGAGGTCGTGCTCCCAGGTGAAGCCGATCCCGCCGTGGAGCTGGATGCCGGCGGCCGCCACCTTCCGGTACGCGTCGGAGACGTAGGCCTTGGCCATGGAGGCGGCCAGGGGCGCTTGGGCCACCTGCTCGTCCACCACCCACGCGGCGTAGTAGGTGATGGACTTGGCGTTCTCCACGTCCACCAGCATGTCCGCGGCGCGGTGCTTCACCCCCTGGTAGGAGCCGATGGGCTTGCCGAACGCCACCCGGATCTTGGCGTACTCGGTGGTCATGTCCAGGATCTTCTGGGCCCCGCCGCACATCTCAGCGCAGAGCGCCACGGTGGCCCGGTCCACCACCCGCGCCAGCGGCTGCCATCCCGTGTTCTTCTCTCCCATCAAGGCGGCGGCGCCGACCTGTACGTCCTTCAGGGTCACCTCGCAGAGCTTGCGGGTCTGGTCCATGGTGGGGAGCAGCTTCACCTCGAGCCCCCGGGCGTCCCTGGGGACGAGGAAGAGACTGACGCCGGCCTCGGGGGAGGCGCCGTTGGCCGTCCGCGCCGCCACCACCAGGGCGTCGGCGGTGTGGGCGTCGTGGACGAAGAGCTTGGTGCCCGACAGCGCGAACCCGCCCCGCCCCTCGCGCGCCTGGAGCGTCACGGCGGCGGCGTCCCACCGGGCGTTGGGCTCGGTCCAGGCCAGCGTGACCTTCGCCGCGCCGGCGGAGATCTTCGTCAGCCACTCCTTCTTCTGGCTCTCGGAGCCCGCCTCGAGGAGCGCGAGCCCGCCGAGGAGCACGCTGGAGAAGTACGGGCCCGGCATGACCGCGCGCCCCATCTCCTCCATGAGCACGGTGAGATCCACGAAGCCGAGCCCCACGCCGCCGTAGGCTTCGGGGTAGATCAGGCCCAGCCACCCCTGCTCCGCCAGCTTCTGCCAGAAGTCGGGCGTCACGCCGGCGGGGTCGTCCAGCATCTGGCGGACGAAGGTGGACGGGCACTCGTTCTCGAAAAATTTCCGCGCCGTGGCGCGGAGCATCTCCTGTTCCTGGCTGAATCCGAAGTCCATGGTCGGGGCTTATCCTTTCGGGAGGCCGAGCACGCGCTCGCCGATGATGTTCTTCTGGATCTCCGTCGTCCCGCCCTCGACGGAGTTGGCGCGGGAGCGCAGGAAGGTGTACTGCCAGAGCCCCTGGTCAAGGGCCCAGTCGGTGCCGCCCATGAGCTGGTGGTAGGGCCCCTGGAGCTCCATGGCGATGTCCTGGAGCCGCTGGTGGGTCTCGCACCACCAGATCTTCCCCGTGGAAGCCTCGGCCCCCGGCATCTCGCCCCGGAGCAGCTTGGTGATGGCGCGCGCCCCCGTGTACTTGAAGGCCTCCGTGTCGATCCAGAGCTGGGCCAGCTTCTGCCTCACGATCGGATCGCGCGTCGCGACGTCGCCGTTCTTCTTCGTCCGCTTGGCCAGCCCCACGAGGGCGTCCAGGGCGATCCGGAGCCGCACCTGCAGGCCGAAGCCGAGCGCCAGCCGCTCGTACATCAGCGTCGTGATCCCCACCTGCCAGCCGTTGTTGACGCCCCCCAGCACGTTCTCGCGGGGGACGCGAACGTTTTCAAAGAACACCTCGTTAAATTCCGCGTCGCCCGTGATCTGGCGGAGCGGGCGGACCGACACCCCCGGCGAGTGCATGTCGAGGAGGAAGTAGGTGATCCCTTTGTGCTTGGGCGCGTCCGGGTCCGTCCGGGCGAGAAGCATCATCCAGTCGGCGGCCTGGGCGATGCTGGTCCAGACCTTCTGACCGTTGACGACGAAGTGGTCGCCGTCGCGCACGGCACGGGTCTGGAGGGAAGCCAGGTCGCTCCCGGCGTTGGGCTCCGAGTACCCCTGGCACCAGATCTCCTCGCACGAGAGGATTTTCGGCGGGTAGCGCTTCTTCTGCTCCTCCGTGCCGTAGGCGATGATGGTCGGCCCCGCCATCGCGATGCCGAGGATGTTGAGCACCGGAGGCGCCTTGGCCAGCGCCATCTCCTCGTGGAGGATGAACTCCTCCATGAACGTGAGCCCGCGCCCGCCGTACTCCTTGGGCCAGGTGAGCCCGATGAAGCCCGCGTCGAAGAGGCGCTTCTGCCACTCGCGGAGGAACTTGTAGGCCTCGACCCGCGGCACGTCCGGGCCGCTGATGACGCGCGAGGTCCACTCCTTGGGCAGGTTCTGCCGGAGCCAGGCGCGCACCTCGTCGCGGAAGGACTCCTGCTCGCGGGTCAGTCGGAAATCCATTCATCCTCCTCAAGGCGGGACTGAACGACCGTTCAGGGCCATTCTACGAGCCGAAAAGCGGCGAAGTCAAGTAGGGGTATAATAGCGCCCGCATGATCAAAATTTCCCTGCCGCGCCTCCGGCGGGATCTGACCGCCCTGGCTCGCTTTGGCTCCAATCCGGGCGGCGGCGTGTCGCGACCCGCCTGGAGCCCCGCCCACGAGGAAGCCCGCGCCTGGCTCCTCGCCCAGATGAAAGAGGCGGGGCTGGAGACGTCGGTGGACCCCGCCGGCAACACCTTCGGCAGGCTCGGCGACGGGGCGCCTGTCGTCCTCGCCGGGTCTCACATCGATTCGGTCCCCGACGGCGGAACCCTGGACGGGGCGCTCGGCGTCCTGGCCGCTCTCGAGTGCCTCAGGACCCTCCGGGAATCCGGGCTCGCGCTCAAGCGGCCGCTGGCCGTCGTGGCGTGGAGCGACGAGGAAGGGCGATACGGAAGCCTCTTCGGCTCGCGGGCCTTCACGGGCAAACTGGACCCGGCCAGGATTCCCGAGATTCGGGCCTCCGACGGCGAGCGGCTGGTGGACGCCATGGCGCGGGCCGGCTTCAACGCCCTCGAGGCCCCGCGCGCCGCCGCGGACCCCCGCAGCCTGGCCGCATACGCCGAACTGCACATCGAGCAGGGTCCCCACCTGGAGGCCAAGGGCATCCCCATCGGTGTCGTCGAGGGCATCGTGGGAATCCGCCGGAACCGGATCGTCTTTCAGGGCGAGCCCGACCACGCGGGGACGACCCCGATGGCGCGCCGGAAGGATGCCTTTCTCGCCGCCGCCGAGTATGCCCTGAAGGCGCGCGAGCACGTCGTCAGGCGCGGGGGCGGCAGGAGCGTGACCAACTTCGGCGTGGTGGACGTCAAGCCGGGGGTGACGAACATCGTCCCGGCCCGCGCCGCGCTCCTCCAGGAAATGCGCGAGCTGGACGGGAAGACCCTGGACCGGCTGGACCGCGAGTGCGCGGCGCTGGCTAAGCGGATCGCCCAGCGGCGGGGAATCCGCGTGGCGGTCGAGAGGATTTCGCGGAACCAATCGGCGCGAATGGCCCCGGAGGTCCAGCGCGCCATCGAAGCAGCCGCGGCCCAGCTCCGCCTCCGGACGCTTCGGATGCCCTCCGGCGCCGGCCACGACGCCCAGAACCTCGCCACCGTCACCCGGGCAGGGATGATCTTCATCCCCTCCAAGGGGGGCCGGAGCCACCGGCCCGACGAGGCGAGCGACTGGCGGGCGATCGAGCGCGGCGCCAACGTCCTCCTCCACACATTGCTGCGGCTCGCGAGCTAGCGCATGGCGGGGTTCGAGGAGGTCAACTACTACTTCCGGCGGGCCGCCCGCATCATGGACCTCTCCGCCCACGTGGAGCGGATGCTCATCACGCCGTTCCGGGAAGTGAAGGTGGACGTCTCCATCTCCATGGACTCGGGCGATCTGGGCACGTTCATCGGCTACCGGGTCCAGCACGACCGGAGCCGCGGCCCCATGAAGGGTGGCCTCCGCTACCACCCCACCATGGACATGGACGAGGCCCTGGGGCTCGCCTCGCTGATGACCTGGAAGACCGCGATCGTGAACCTCCCCTACGGGGGGGCCAAGGGCGGGATCGCCGTGGACCCCTCCAAGATCTCCGAGCGCGAGCTCGAGCGGCTCACCCGGCGCTTCATCGAGCAGATCCACGACATCATCGGCCCCCAGACCGACATCCCCGCCCCCGACATGGGCACCAACGCCCAGGTGATGGCCTGGATCATGGACGAGTACTCCAAGATCCACGGCTTCTCGCCGGCCGTGGTGACCGGCAAGCCCGTGGACCTCTTCGGCTCGAAGGGACGCGAGGAGGCCACCGGGCGCGGCGTCGTCTTCGCCATGGAGGAATTCTTGAAGGACGTGGGAGGAGGGGAGATCCGGGGCAAGCGGTGCGCCATCCAGGGCTTCGGCAACGTGGGCTCCTGGGCGGCGCGCTTCCTGCACGAGGCCGGCGCCCGGGTGGTCGCCGTGAGCGACCAGCAGGGCGGCGTCCGCAATCCCGAGGGACTCGACATCCCCAAGCTCGTGGAGCACGTCAAGCGCGCGAAGGCGGTGGTCGAGTTTGCCGGCGCGGATGCCATCTCCAACACGGAGCTGCTCGTCTCGGACGTGGACGTGCTGATCCCCGCGGCGTTGGGCGGGGTCCTTACCAAGGAAAACGCCCGGGACGTCCGCGCCCGCTACCTCGTGGAGGCGGCCAACGCGCCGACCACGCCCGAGGCCGACGAGATTCTCACCCAGCGCGGCATTCCCATCCTCCCCGACGTGTACGCCAACGCGGGCGGGGTCACGGTCTCCTACTTCGAGTGGACCCAGAACATCCAGCAGTTCACCTGGGAGGAGGCGAAGGTCACCGCCGAGCTCCGGCGCTACATGACCGACGCGTACGCGACCCTCTCCAAGGTGGCCCGAGAGCGGCGGGTGCCGCTCAGGACCGCCGCCTTCATCGTGGCCATCGGGCGGGTGGGCCGGGCCACGGTCCTCCGAGGGCTCTGACCGATGGCCGCGCAGGACCTGGTCCAGACGGTCTGCACCGTCCTCTGCAAGACCCTGACGCCGTCCCAGGCCGAAGAGATCCTGGCGGCCACCCAGCCGAGGGCGGTCCCCGCGGGCCACATCGTGTTTCGCGAGGGAGAGGAGGGGACCGGGCTGCTCCTGCTGCTCAAGGGAAGCGTGGAGGTCATCAAGCAGGGGCCGAACGGCCTGACCCAGCAGCTCGCCACGGTGGACGCGCCCTCGGTGCTGGGAGAAATGAGCCTCGTCTCGGAGCGGCGGCACTCGGCCACCGTCCGGGCGACGACGGACTGCGAGTTCCGGGTGCTCGCCCGCGAGGACTTCCTCCGGCTCCTCGAGCGGGACAACCTGGCCGCCCACAAGCTCATCGGCGCCATCGCCGAGGTGCTGGCCCGCCGCCTCCGCCGGATGAACGACATGGCGATGGAGCTGCTCGGCCGGAGCGACGCCCCGCCGCCGCTGGAGGAGCTGGCGCGCTTCAAGCAGAAGCTCTTCTCCGAGTGGTCCTTCTGACCGCGATGGCCCGGGCCTCCCGCCTGGCGTCGAGGACTAAACGCCGCGCCGCCGGCCATTCTTGGCCGTTCTGCGCGTTTTTGCTATAGTGGCTGAGCCGTGAATATCTGCGTCGTCGGCACCGGGTACGTGGGGCTCGTGACGGGGGCGGTCTTCGCCGACCTCGGCAACGACGTCATCTGCGTGGACAAGGTCCGCGAGAAGATCGAGGGCCTCAAGAAGGGGCGGATGCCGATCTACGAGCCCGGCCTGGAGGAGATGGTCGCGCGCAACGTCGCCGACGGCCGGCTCAGCTTCACGACCGATCTCGCCGAGGGGGTCAAGAAATCGGAGCTCATCTTCATCGCGGTGGGCACCCCCGCCAAGGCCAACGGCGAGACGGACCTCTCCGCCGTGGAGGAGGTCGCCCGCGGGATCGCCCGGGCCATGGACTCCTACCGGGTCATCGTGAACAAGTCCACGGTGCCGGTGGGGACCGGCGATCTGGTGCGGGAGATCATCGTCAAAAACCAGCCGAAACCGGTGGCGTTCGACGTGGTCTCGAACCCCGAGTTTCTCCGCGAGGGCTCCGCCATCGAGGACACCCTCCGCCCGGATCGGATCGTGATCGGGGCCGCCACCCAGCAGGTGGCGATGCTGCTCTTGGAGCTCTACGCGCAGCTCGGGCGCCCCATGATCATCACGGACGTCCCGTCGGCGGAGATGATCAAGTACGCCTCCAACGCCTTCCTCGCCGCCAAGGTCTCCTTCATCAACGCCATCGCCAATGTCTGCGAGCTGGCGGGAGCCGACGTGAGCCAGGTGATGAAGGGGCTGGGGCTCGACCCGCGGATCGGCACGGCGTTCCTCCAGGCGGGGCTCGGGTTCGGCGGCGCCTGCCTGCCCAAGGACATCGAGTCCCTCATCCACACCGCCGCGGCGCTCGGCTACGATTTCAAGCTTCTGAAAAGCGTGGCGGAGATCAACCGGGAGCGCGCCCAGCACCTCGTCGAGGAAATGCGCAAGGCCCTGGGGCCGCTGGACGACAAGGTGACCGCCGTCCTCGGCCTCGCCTTCAAGCCCAACACCGACGACATGCGCGAGGCCAAGAGCGTGGAGGTGGTCGCGCTCCTCCACGGGGCCGGGGCGACGATCAAGGCGTACGATCCGGTGGCCACCGAGAACGCACGGGCGCTCCTTCCCCGGAGCGTGACGTACTGCGCCTCCCCCTACGAGGCTGCCGAGAAGGCCGACGCGCTCGTGCTCGTCACCGAGTGGAACGAGTTCAAGTTCCTGAACCTCGAGCGGCTGCGCTCGCTCATGCGCCGCCCCGTCATTTTCGACGGCCGGAACCTCTACGAGCCCGAGCGGATGCGGCGGCTCGGTTTCGAGTACCACTCCATCGGCCGCAAGCCCGTCCTCCCCGCGTAGAAAACGATGCGGGTGCTGGTGACGGGTGGCGCCGGCTTCATCGGCTCCCACCTCTGCGAATTCCTCCTCGGCCAGGGCGCGGAGGTGGTCTGCATGGACAACCTGCTCACGGGGAGCATCGAAAACATCGCCCACCTCACCGACCCGCGCTTTTCCTTCGTCAAGCACGACGTCACCAACTACATCTACGTAGCCGGGCCCCTGGACTACGTCCTCCACTTCGCCAGCCCCGCTTCCCCGCTCGACTACGCGCAGCTCCCCATCCAGACGCTGAAGGTCGGCGCGCTCGGCACCCACAAGGCGCTCGGCCTGGCCCGGGAAAAGGGCGCGAAGTTCCTGCTGGCTTCGACCTCCGAGGTCTACGGCGACCCCCTCGTCCATCCCCAGCGGGAGGAGTACTGGGGAAACGTGAACCCGGTGGGCCCGCGCGGGGTCTACGACGAGGCCAAGCGCTTCGCCGAAGCGATGGCCATGGCCTACCACCGTTTCCACGGCCTGGACACGCGGATCGCGCGCATTTTCAACAGCCACGGCCCCCGCATGAGGATCGGGGACGGCCGCGCCATTCCCACCTTCATCACCCAGGCGCTCCGGGGCGAGCCGCTCACCGTCTACGGCGAAGGCTCCCAGACGCGCAGCTTCTGCTACATCTCCGACATGGTGGAGGGGATCTGGCGACTCATGCAGGCCCCCGTCAACGAGCCCGTGAACCTGGGCAACCCCAAGGAGATGACGGTCCGCGAGCTGGCCGAGAAGATCATCGCGCTCTGCGGCTCGCGAAGCGCCATCACCTACAAGCCACTTCCCGTTGACGACCCCAAGGTCCGCCAGCCCGACATCACGCGCGCGCGCACCCTGCTCGGCTGGGAGCCCCGCGTGGACCTGGAGGAAGGGCTGGCCCTGACGCTCCGATGGTTTCGGGCCAAACTGGGGGCGCGATGAAGGTCCTCGTCACGGGCGGCGCGGGCTTCATCGCCTCCCACGTCGTGGATCGACTGCTGGCCGGCGGCCACCGGGTGGCGGTCGTGGACGACCTCTCCACCGGCCGCCGGGAATTCGTGGACCCGCGGGCGCCCCTCCACGCCGTGGATATCCGAAGCCGCGAGCTGGCTCGCGTGTTCGAGGCCGAGCGCCCCGAGGCGGTGATCCACCTCGCTGCCCAGACTGAGGTGCGGCGCTCGGTGGCGGATCCCGAGTTCGACGCCGCCGTCAACATCGGGGGCACCCTCAATCTCCTCCTCTGCTGCCGGCGGCACAGGGTTGGCCGCGTCGTGTATGCGTCCACGGGCGGCGCGATGTACGGCGACGCGGCGACGCTGCCGACGCCGGAGGACCATCCGGCGCGGCCGGCCTCGCCGTACGGCATCTCGAAGCTGGTCGCCGAGCAGTACCTGGCGTGCTGGGGGGCGCTCTACGGCCTCGGCGGGATCAGCCTCCGGTATGCCAATGTCTTCGGTCCGCGGCAGAATCCCCTCGGAGAAGCGGGCGTCGTGGCCATCTTCAGCCACCGGCTCCTCCGCGGCGAGCCGATCACGATCAACGGCGACGGCGAGCAGACGCGGGACTACGTCTACGTGGAGGACGTGGCGGATGCCACGCTACGCGCCCTCGAGCACGCCGACGCGGGGGGGGCCCTGAACATCGGCACCGGCGTCGAAACGTCGGTCAACGCCCTGCTGCGACGGCTGGAGAGAGTCGCAGGCGCGCGCGCTGAGGCGCGGCATGGGCCCGCGAGGCCCGGGGAGCAGCGCCGAAGCGTCCTGGATGCGAGCGCGGCGAAGCGGATCCTCGGCTGGACTCCGCAGGTAACGCTGGACGAGGGCCTCCGCCGCACCCTCACCTACTTCAAAGAGGAGAACCGCCCATGATCGACGAGGAGCTCAAAGCCATCCTGGCCTGCCCGGCCTGCAAGGGAGATCTGCTCTTCGAAGAAACCCGGATCATCTGCCCGGCGTGCCGGAAAGCCTACCCGATCCGCGACGGCATCCCCGTCATGCTGATCAGCGAGGCCGAGCCCTGGACACCCCCCCAGCCGCGGTAATTCTGGCGGGCGGCCAGGGCACCCGGCTCCGCCCGCTGACGCTCGCCTGTCCAAAGCCGATCGTCCCCCTCCTGAACGTCCCGTTCCTCCACTACCAGCTCGCCTTGCTCCACCGTCACGGGGTGCGGGAGGTGGTCCTCGCGTGCTCCTATCTCCTCGAGGCGGTTCAGGCGCGGCTCGGCGACGGGCGGGAGCTCGGCGTGAGGCTCCGCTACGCGGTGGAGGCGGAGCCGCTCGGCACCGCCGGCGGGGTCAAGAACGCCGCCACCCTGGCGGCGGGCCGGCTGGTGGTGCTGAACGGGGACGTGCTGACCGACGTGGACCTCACACGGATGCTCGGCTTCCACGAGGCGCGCGGGGCCCGGGCCAGCCTCTACCTGACCGCCGTGGAGGACCCGACCGCCTACGGGCTGGTGGAAACCGACACCGACGGCAGGATCCGGCGCTTCGTGGAAAAGCCGGCGCGCGAGCAGATCACCACCAACACCGTGAACGCGGGCATCTACCTCCTCGAGCGCGAACTCCTCGACCTGATCCCGGCGGGCCAGGTCGTCTCCATGGAGCGCGACTTCTTTCCGACCCTCCTGGAGCGCCGGGTCCCGTGCTACGGCTTCGCGGCCCGGGCGTACTGGCGCGACATCGGGAGCCCGGAGCAGTACCGCCGGGCTCAGGTGGACCTCCTCAAAGGCGCCGTGGACACGCCCCTCTCCCCGCCGGGGACGCGGCGCGGCGACGTCTGGGTCGGAGCGGGCGTGTCCATCGCCCCCGGCGCCAGCGTGACAGGGCCCGCCGTGCTCGGCGCGGGAGTGAGGCTGGAGCCCGAGGCCCGCGTGGGCCCCCTCAGCGTGCTGGGGGACAACGTCCGCGTCGGCCGGGGCGGCCGGGTCGAAGGGGCCATCCTCTGGGACAACGTCTCAGTGGGCGAGGCCGCCGTCCTCAGCGAATGCGTGGTGGGCTTCGGAGCCGTCATCGGGAAGGGCGCCCGCGTCGGCGCCGGCGCCGTAGTCGCGGAAAACGAAGTCGTCCCGTGATATCCTGAACTCCGTGGCTCTCTCCCGGATCCGAAACTTCTCCATCGTGGCCCACATCGACCACGGCAAGTCCACCCTGGCGGATCGGCTGCTGGCCCTGACCGGCGCCATGGATCCGAAGAAGGCCGTGGACCAGGTGCTGGACTCCATGGACCTGGAGCGGGAGCGGGGAATCACGATCAAGCAGCACACCGTGTGTCTCCCCTACCGCGCCCGGGACGGCCAGGAGTACACGCTGAACCTCATCGACACGCCGGGGCACGTGGACTTTTCCTACGAGGTGTCCCGGTCGCTGGCGGCCTGCGAGGGCGCGCTCCTGATCGTGGACGCGGCGCAGGGGGTCGAGGCCCAGACCCTGGCCAACTTCTACCTCTCCCTCGAGGCGAACCTGACCATCATCCCGGTCATCAACAAGATCGATCTCCCCCAGGCCGACGTGGAGGGGACGCGGCGGCAGATCGCCGAGATCCTGGGGCTCGACGCCGACGACGCCATCCCCATCTCTGCCAAGCTCGGCACGGGCGTGCCGGAGGTACTGGAGGCCATCATCCACCGCATCCCGCCGCCCCCGGGCGATCCGGCGGCCCCGCTGAAGGCGTTGGTGTTCGACTCCTTCTACGATCCGTACCAGGGCGTGGTGGTGTACGTCAAGATTTTCGACGGGCGCGTCCGCGCCGGCATGTCGGCGCTCCTCATGTCCAACGGGCGCGTCTACGAGGTCCAGCAGGTGGGCGTCTTCACGCCCGAGATGCGCCCGGTGGAGGAGCTGTCGGCCGGCCAGGTGGGCTACCTCACGGCGGGGATCAAGCGCGTGGCCGACGCCAAAGTCGGCGAAACGATTACCGATGCCAATCGCCCGACCGTCGTACCGTTCCCCGGCTACCGCGACGCCAAGCCCATGGTCTTCGCCGGGCTCTACCCCGTGGAGGACACGGCCTACCAGTCCCTCCGGGACGCGCTCGACAAGCTCCACCTGAACGACTCGGCCCTGACCTTCGAGTCCGAGACCTCTCTCGCGCTGGGCTACGGCTTTCGGTGTGGTTTCCTCGGGCTCCTGCACATGGAGATCGTCCAGGAGCGCCTGGAGCGCGAGTTCGGGCTCACGCTGATCGTGACCTCGCCGAGCGTGCGCTATCGGGTGGTGACCGCGGCGGGAGAGACGGTGGAGATCGACAACCCCTCCAAGCTCCCGCCGGCGGGCGAGATCGACCACATCGAGGAGCCGCTCGTGCGGGCCTCCGTCTTCGCCCCCACGGAGTTCATGAACCCGATCTACCGGCTGGCCCAGGACAAGCGCGGCGAGCACCGGGCCCTGGAGTACCTCGGCAAGCGCGTCCACATCACCTTCGACTTCCCGCTCTCCGAGATCATCGTGGACTTTTACGACCGGCTGAAGTCCATCTCGAAGGGGTACGCCTCCTTCGACTACGACTTCCTCGAGTTTCGCCCCTCGGACGTGGTCAAGCTCGACATCCTCCTCAACGGCGACCCGGTGGACGCGCTGTCGGTCATCCTCCACCGCGACAAGGCCTACGAGAAAGGCAAAGCGCTCGCCGAGAAGCTCCGGGCGGTGATCCCGCGCCAGCTCTTCGAGGTGGCGATCCAGGCTGCGATCGGCAGCCGCGTGATCGCCCGGGAAACCGTCAAGGCCATCAGGAAGAACGTCACCGCCAAGTGCTACGGCGGCGACATCACCCGCAAGCGGAAGCTCCTCGAAAAACAGAAGGAAGGCAAGAAGCGGATGAAGCAGCTCGGCAAGGTCGAGGTGCCGCAGGAGGCCTTCCTGTCGGTCTTGCGGAGCTGATGGCCATGGACCCCACCGCACCCAAGGACACCCCCGTGACCGACGAGACCGCCCCGCCCGTCGAGGCGGTGAAGAAGAAGCGCAAGTCCCTCGCCCGGGAGTACGTCGAGGCCATCGTCATCGCCATCCTCCTGGCGCTGGTGATCCGGACCTTCGTGGTCCAGGCCTTCACGATCCCCTCGGGCTCCATGGTCCCCACGCTCCAGGTGGGGGACTACATCCTGGTGAACAAGTTCCTCTACGGCGCCGAGATCCCCTTCACCAACCTCGGCCTCCCCGCCATCCGCCACCCCCGGCGCGGAGACATCATGGTGTTCAAGTACCCTTGGGACGAAAAGCGCGACTTCATCAAGCGGGTGATCGGCCTGCCGGGCGAGGAGGTGTACATCAAGGGGCGCACGGTGTACGTCAACGGGACACCCCAGAACGAGCCCTACGCGGTGTACAACGACGCCACTCCCCACGCGGGCACCGAGTACGGCCCGAGCGTCGTCCCGCCCGACTCGTATTTCATGATGGGCGACAACCGCGACAACTCCCAGGACAGCCGGTACTGGGGCTTCCTCAAGCGGGACAAGATCCGAGGCAAGGCCTTCATCATCTACTGGTCCTGGGACGGGGACGGCCACTGGCTCCGCTGGCGCCGGCTGGGCTGTTACTTCGACGGGGGCGGGAACATCGCCTGCCCGCTGGGAGCCCGGCCGTGACGCCGCTCGCCTGGAGCCCGCGCCAGCGGGGCCCGCTCGGCCTTTACCTCCATATCCCGTTCTGCCGGCAGCGCTGCCACTACTGCTCGTTCAACACCGGCCCGTACCGGCCGGCCGCCATGGATCGCTTCCTGGCCGCCCTGCTCCGTGAGATCGACCTCGTTGGCGAGGCGGAATGGGCGGGCGACGTCGCCATCGGGACGGTCTTCTTCGGCGGGGGGACCCCCTCGCTGCTCGAAGCCGACGAGCTGGAAACCATCCTCGACCGCCTCAGGAAGCGCTTGGCCGTGGCTCCCGCCGCCGAGGTCTCGGTGGAGTGCAATCCAGAAAGCCTCAGCCGCGACAAGGCCGAGGGCTACCGCCTCGCCGGCGTGAACCGCCTGAGCCTCGGTGTTCAGAGCCTCGACGACGATCTCCTCGCCCGGCTCGGCCGGCTTCACTCGTCCCAGGAGGCTGGCAGGGCGTTCGAGGCCGCGCGAGCCGCTGGGTTCGACAACGTGAGCGTGGACCTGATGTACGGCCTCCCCGATCTCGACCTGGCGCGCTGGGAGCGGACAGTGCGCGAGATCCTGGCATGGAGCCCGGAGCACCTGTCAGCCTACGCTCTCACCCTCGACGAGGGGAGCCGCTGGGCCGGGGAGGGCGTCGCGGGGCTTGCCGACGAGGAGACGGTGACGGCCCAGTACTGGGCCCTGGCCCGGCTGGCGCGCGAGGCCGGCTACGAGCACTACGAGATTTCCAATTATGCGCGGCCCGGCTTCAGATCGCGCCACAACCAGGTCTACTGGCGGGCCGAGGAATACCTGGCGTTCGGCCCGGGCGCCTGCGGCTTTCTGGGCGACGTCCGTTACGGGAACGTCAAGCCCGTCGAGCGATACTGCGCGCTGCTGGAGGCCGGGCACCTCCCCCTCGGGAGCCATGAGGTCCTCACGCCAGCCCAGCGAACGGCCGAGAAGGTCATTCTCGGGCTCCGCCTGAGCGACGGCGTCCCGCTCGCCGGGCTCGAGGATCGGCGCCCGCTCATCGACACCTGGCAGTCGTTGGGGCTCCTCGAGGTCGCCGGGGATCGCTGCCGCCTCACCGAAGCCGGCTTCCTCCTCTCCGACTCGCTCTTCGTCGAGCTGCTCCCGGCCCATTCTTGACAAGGGCGCACGGCCCGGTAAAGTAAGGGGCGTGGCACTCGTGGACGAGCGACAGCGGCAGGTGCTCAGCGCCGTCATCCTGGAGTACCTGGAGACGGCGGAGCCGGTCGGTTCGCGGGCGGTGGCCCGGCGCCACGGCCTCGGCCTATCTCCGGCCACGATCCGCAACGCCATGGCGGACCTGGAGGCGCTGGGTTATCTCTCCCAGCCCCACACGTCCGCGGGACGCGTGGCCACCGACAAGGCCTTCCGCTTCTACGTGGACGCGGGCGTGGGAGACCTCCGGCTCCCCGAGAGTGACGCGGCGCGACTTCGCGAGCAGTACGCGCGCCCCCAGGGCGGGAGCGAGCAGCTGATGGAGCAGACCTCGTTCCACCTCTCGACGCTCTCGCGCATGACCGGGGTGCTCCTTGCCCCGCCGCTCAAGCAGACCGCGCTGGCCCGCATCAACCTCATCCTGCTCTCCGACGACCGGGTCCTCGCCGTCGTGGCGACCGACGCGGGGTGGGTGACCACCCGCACCCTCAGCGTGGACTCGCCGGTGACGGAGGAGAACCTCCGCGAAGTGAGCCGCCAGCTGACCCGGCGCTTCGCCGGCAAGACCTTCCAGGAGATCCTCGAGGACCTCTCCGCTCCACCGGATCCCCTCGATCCGCTGCGGGCCCGGGCGGGCGCCATCGTGGACCAGGTCTTCTCGCTGCTGCGCGACCGGCGGCTCTACATCGGCGGCGCGCTGAACATCCTGGAGCATCCGGAGTTCTGGGACCTCGAGGCGACGCGGATGCTGCTCCGGGCGTTCGAGGAAAAGGCCCGGCTCATCGACCTCCTCTCGACCCTGGCCGACGAGCGGGGAGTCCAGGTGATGATCGGCAGGGAGAACCCGGTCGAGGAGATGCAGGAGTGCAGCCTCGTGACCGCCCGCTACACCTACCACGACCGGGTGCTGGGGATCCTGGGCGTCGTGGGCCCGAAGCGGATGCCTTATTCGCGCATGATCCCGCTCGTGGACGAGACCGCCCGGCTCGTGAGCCAGTCCCTCTCCCGGGTGCGACACGTGTACCTGCCGTCCTGACGCCCGGTCCTCCAGTCTTCCGCGAGGCGCCTGCTATAATACAATCTTGCCATGACCGACGAGACCACCCCCGTTGAACCTTCCCAGAGCGTCGAGCCTGCCGAGACCGAGGGCGAGCTGACCCGGCTCCGACGGGCCCTCGAGGAGACGAAGCAACTCCTCGACGAAAAAACCGACCGCTACCTGAGGGCCGTGGCCGAGCTCGACAACCAGAAGAAGCGCGCCCAACGGGAGCGCGAGGAGTACATCCGCTTCGCCAACGAGTCGCTCCTCCGGGAGCTCCTGCCGGTCCTCGACAACTTCGACCGCGCCCTCGGGGCCGCCCGAGCGGGCGCGGAGGCCCAGGGCTTGCTGGAGGGGGTCGAGCTGATCCAACGCGAGCTGCTGAAGGTGCTCGAGAAATTCGGCGTGACGCCGTACAGCGCCCTCGGGCAGCCCTTCGACCCCGATCGCCACGAGGCCGTCCAACGCGTGATCAAGCCGGACGCCCCGGACCTGACCGTCGTGGAGGAGACGCAGCGCGGCTATCTCCTGAACGGACGGGTGCTGCGGCCGGCGATGGTCGTGGTCGCCGTCCCCCCCGACAGCGAGAGCGCCTAGTGGCGAAGCGCGATTATTACGAGATCCTGGGCGTCTCCCGCGGCGGCGGCGAGGGGGAGCTCAAGAAGGCGTACCGCCAGCTGGCGCTCCAGTACCACCCCGACCGGAATCCCGGAGACAAGAAAGCCGAAGAGCGCTTCAAGGAGATCAACGAGGCCTACGCCGTCCTGTCCGACCCCGACAAGCGCGCCCAGTACGACCGGTTCGGCACCGTCGGGGGACCCGGCGGCTTCGACGCCTCGGACCTCGGCTTCGGCACGATCTTCGACGACCTCTTCGAGGGCTTTTTCGGCAGCCCGGGCCGCGGCCCCCGACGCACGCGGGCCCACCGCGGCGAGGATCTCCAGTACGACCTCCAGATCAGCCTGGAAGAGACCGCCACCGGGCTCGAGACCAAGGTCCAGATCCCCCGCTTCGAGCCCTGCGAGACGTGCAACGGCTCCGGCCTCGAGCCCGGCACCCAGCGCGAGACCTGCGCGGCCTGCCGCGGCCAGGGCCAGGTGCGCTTCACCCAGGGCTTTCTCACGGTGGCCCGCACCTGTCCCCAGTGCGGCGGCGCGGGCGAGGTCGTCAAGCATCCCTGCAAGAAGTGCCGGGGCGAGGGGCGCCAGCGGCGCGAGCACCTCCTGGAGATCAAGATCCCGCCCGGCGTGAAGGACGGCGATCAGCTCCGTCTGGCGGGCGAAGGCGAGGCCGGGCTCCACGGCGGCCCCGCCGGCGATCTCTACGTGGTGCTCCGCATCCGACCGCACCCCTTCTTCACACGCCACGGCGACGACCTCCTCTGCGAGGTGCCGCTCACGTTCCCACAGGTCGCGCTGGGGGCCGAGGTCGAGGTTCCCGTCCTGAACGGCCACGCGCGGCTCACCGTGCCGGCGGGCACGCAGCCGGGGCAGATCCTTCGCCTGAAGGGCAAGGGGATGCCCAGCCTCCGCGGACGCCACCACGGCGACGCCTGCTATCAGGTGGTCCTCGAGATCCCCGCGCGGCTCACGGCCAAGCAGCGGAAGCTCCTCGAAGAGTACCAGGCGGCCTCCGAAGGGGAGTCGGGGCCCCTCACCACCTCCTTCCTCGAGCGGATGAAGAAGCTCTTCGGGTCGTAGTCCCGACACGAGCATGGCCCGCGGGTCCTGTCGCCGGGAACAGCCCCACGGTGCTCGCTCCCGCGAGCGCCGCGGTGATTCGTGG
The DNA here is from genome assembly GCA_016179965.1 of Candidatus Rokuibacteriota bacterium. Lineage (GTDB taxonomy): Bacteria > Methylomirabilota > Methylomirabilia > Rokubacteriales > CSP1-6 > CSP1-6. The sequence goes on from JACPCF010000058.1 coordinate 19,031, forward strand.
GCCTATCGGGCGGACGCCATGGTCTGGCACTTCAGACGCGGTGCGCTCCGCGCCGTGGGGCGCCCCGTTCCCCGCGCCACCCGCGGGCCCCGCCCCGATCTCGCGGCTGCGACCCTCTGGGGATGAAGTGCCGTTCTGGGAGCTGACCGTCCCCGCCTCCGCCGAAGTCTCCGAGGGCCTGACCAACTTTCTCTGGGAGCAGGGCGCCCTGGGCGTCGTGGAGGAAGAAAGGCCCGGCTCCGTGCCGCGGCTCCGCGCGTTCTTCCCGGAAGCGGCCTCGTCCACGGCGCTCTCCCGGGCCGTCAGCGACTACCTCGCTTCCCTGCGCGCCCTCGGCCTGGCCGTCAATGGAGGCGAACCCGTCGTGGCGCCCCTCCTCGACGAGCCCTGGGCGGAGGCGTGGCGGCAGGCCTTCAGGCCCCAGCGCGTGGGGCGGGGCCTCCTGACCATCCCGCCGTGGGAGACCTCCGCGGCGGAGCATGGCCTGGCGACCATCATCATCGAGCCGGCTCGGGCTTTCGGTACCGGCGGTCACGGCAGCACCCGGGGCTGCCTCCTCCTCCTCGAGGCGCTCTTCGACCGGTCGAGGGTGACGGACGCGCTCGACATCGGCACCGGGACCGGGATCCTCGCTATCGCCGCCGCTCTCCTCGGCGTGCAGCGGGTGACGGCGCTCGACACGGACCCCGACGCGGTGGCAGCGGCCCGCGCCAACGCGACGAGGAACGGGGTCGCCGAGCGCATCCGCTGCGCGCTGGCCGAGACGGCTGGTGTGGAGGGGCCTCCGTATCCCCTCATCCTCGCCAACCTTCTCGCCGGGAGCCATGTGAGCCTCGCGTCGGAGTACCGGCGTCTTGTGAGTCCCGGCGGCCACCTGATCCTCGGAGGCATGTTGAGCGAGGAGGCTGATTCGGTCGTCCGAGCCCTGTCGCCGCACGGTTTCACCCTTGCGGAGCGAAGCGACGTGGACGGCTGGACCTCGCTCCTCCTGGGCGGCTAGCGCCGTGGCGAGATTCCACGTGCGGCCCGAGGCCGTGGAAGGCGACCGGGTCGTCTTCGACGCCGAGGAAACGCGCCACCTCGCGCGCGTCCTCCGGCTCGTGCCGGGCGACTCGGTCCAGGTCGTGGACGGCCGGGGCACCGAGTTCACGGTGCGCCTGGAGTCCATCGAGGGGCGCGCGGCGGCGGGGACGATCCTCGCCCGCTCCTCGTCCGTGAGCGAGTCTCCCCTCGCCATCACCCTTGCCCAGGGGATTCCCAAGGGCGACAAGATGGAGTGGATCGTCCGGACCGTGACCGAGCTCGGGGTAGCGCGCATCGTGCCGCTCCTGACGGAGCGCTCGATCGTCAGGCTCGAGCCCGGGCGCTGGCGCGACCGCGCCCGACGCTGGCAGCGCGTCGCCAAGGAGGCCGCCAAGCAGAGCGGCCGCGCGGTCATCCCCGCCGTGGAAGCGCCCCGCTCGATCCAGGAGTTCGCCGAGGACGCGGGCACGGCGGACCTCCGGCTCTGCCTCTGGGAGGGGGAGCGCCGCGGCCTCCGGGAGATCCTCGACGCCACGCGCGGCAGCGTGGCCTCGGCCCTCCTGGTCGTGGGCCCCGAGGGCGGCCTGGCTCCACGCGAGGTGGAGACCCTCCAGGCGCGCGGGTTCACGAGCGCCAGCCTCGGTCCCCGGATTCTCAGGACCGAAACCGCGGGGCCGGTCGGCGTGGCGCTCCTCCAGGCCCGCTACGGGGATCTCGGAGCGCCGCGTCGGTGAACGGGAGGGCCGGCTACGACTTCTTCGATGTAGCCGCCGACGTGGGGGTCAAGGCATGGGGACCCTCGCTGCCCGAGGCGTTCGCCCAAGCGGGCCTCGGGGTCTTCGCCCTGATCGTGGAGCCGGCGAGCGTCCAGGCGCGGGAGTCGCGGGAAGTCCGGGCTCAGGCCGAGACCGTGGAGGCGCTCCTGGTGAACTGGCTCAACGAATGCCTCTACGTCCACGACATCGAGGGCTTCGTCGCGCATCGGATCGAGTTCCCAGTGTTCGGGGAGCGACGGGTCCACGCGCTGCTGTGGGGGGAGCCGCTCGATCCCGCGCGCCACCGCGTGGGCACCGTGGTCAAGGCCGCCACCTTTCACCAGCTCCAGATCGCCCAGTCCGCCGACGGGTGGGAGATCCGAGTGATCCTGGACGTCTGAGCGTTGTAAAGATGCAACATCCACCCCCGACCAGTGTGTCTTCGAGGTGACAGAATTGCCGATGGTCTCGTGGCTGAAGACCCGACCCTGCTTTGAAAATCAAGCATTTATTCGCCTGAGAGGCGCCTGGCATCGTGGTTGCTTGATGGAGTTTGGTCTTCCGGGTGTTGCTTGCCCGTCCACACTCCCATGGACCTTCAACTGACGATTCGGAAACGGGTAGCAGCAGAAGGAATCGGCCTCCATTCGGGCCAGCCCTCGAAGATCACCCTCTCCCCCGCTCCCGCTGACAGCGGCATCGTCTTCCGCGCCAGCGATCCCCATCGCACCCTCATCCCCGCTCGTCCGGAGACGGTGGTGGACTCGCGCTTCGCCACCACGCTCGGCGTCAACGGCACCCGCGTGCGGACCGTCGAGCACTTGATGGCGGCGGCCGCGGCGCTGGGGATCGACAACCTGCTGGTGGAGGTCGAGGGGGAGGAGATCCCGGCCATGGACGGCAGCGCCGAGCCGTTCGTCTCGCTCCTGTACGCGGCGGGCAAGGCGACGCTCGTGGCCCCGCGACGGCCCCTGGTGATCACCCGGCCGGTCCGCGTGGGAGACGACGCGCGCTGGCTCCAGATCCTGCCCTCGGACGACTTCCGCGTGAGCTACACGCTCGACGTGGACCACCCGGCCCTGGGCACGCAGACGGCCTCGTTCACCTGCACCGAGCAGGTCTTCGTGGAACAACTGGCCTCGGCCCGGACGTACGGCTTCCTCAAGGACGTGGGGACCATGCGGAAGAACGGCCTGGCCAAGGGCGGCTCGCTCGAGAACACCGTGGTCGTGGGCCGGCGGGCCGTGCTGAACGGAAGCCTCCGCTACGGGGATGAGTTCGTCCGCCACAAGATCCTGGACCTGATCGGCGACCTGGCCCTCCTGGGGCGTCCGGTCGTGGGGCACGTGGTCGCCCGCAACGCCGGGCACGCGCTGAACCACCAGCTCGTCAGCGCGATCGCCGAGGCGTTCATCCCGGAGCTTCGGTCCAACCGCGCCACCGTCCGGGCCCTGGCCCATCCGGTGGATCGCCTCGAAGGCGCCCGGACGGGTACCCACGCCGGGGGCGTGGGTGCGCTCCCGGGCATCGCCGCCCTCTAGCAGAACCTTCTTCCTCACCTTCTGGCGCCGGCGCTATAATGCTTTGTCCCACGTATGCGTGCGCCACGGGTCTCGGCGGTATCCGAAGCCCTTCCCGGCGGCCGGCGCGGCCTCCGCCGGTCGCGGCTCGCCTGGATGCTGGCGCTGGCGCTGCTCCTGGCCGCCGCCCCCGCCGGCGCTCAGCTCCGGTTCAGCGATCGGCCCGAAGTCTTTCTCAACGACCACGAGCTGACCGTGCAGGCGGTGCTCCTGGGCGCCATCCCACCCGCCTTCTACGAGAGCCTCCACAGCGGGGTCACCACGCACATCCGCTTCTACGTGGAGCTCTGGCAGTACAGCCGCCTCTGGATCAACCAGCGCCTCCAGGCCCGGATGGTGGAGCGGCAGCTCTCCTACAACGTCGTCACCAAGGAATACAAGGTGGCCTCGACCGCCGGGGAGCAGCGGGAGCCGTACGTGACCAAGGATCTCCGGGAGGCTCAGCGGGTGGCCTCGGAGATCCGGGGGCTCAAGCTCGGGCGGTTCGCGGCCCTGGACCCCCAGGAGCTCTATTACGTCCGGGTGCGGGCCGACGTCTCGCTCGGCGGCGTGAACACGTTCCTGACGCGCATGACGGGAGAGGCCGAGGAGACGGACTGGGTCCGCTCCACCCTGCTCACCGTGACGCGGACTCAATGAGATCGGGGGGCCGACCGTGCCGTTGACGGGCGACTACGAGCGCCGCAAGCGAAACCTCCTGATCATCGGCGGGATGCTGATCCTGCTGGTGGCCACGGTGGCGACCGTGTACGAGGTGGGGATCCGCACCCCCCAGCTCCCCCTCGCCTCGAACCTCCTCGTCTTCGCCCTCTTCAACCTGACGCTGATCGTCTTCCTCCTGCTGCTGGTCCTCCTCATCCGCAACCTGGTCAAGCTCTTCTTCGAGCGGCGCCAGGAGGTTCTCGGGTCGAAGTTCAAGACGAAACTGGTGGCCGTCTTTCTCTCGCTGTCGCTGATCCCCGCCCTGCTCAACTCGATCATCGCCTCCAATCTGCTCAACACGTCCATCGAGGGCTGGTTCAAACCCCAGGTGGAAAAGCCCCTGGACCAGGCCCTGGAGGTGGCGCAGACCTACTACCAGACGCTCGAGACCACCGTCCTCCGCCACGGCCGGCAAATGGCCCGGGTGATCGCCCGCGACCGGCTGCTGGGCGACGACCGGCGGGAGGCGTTGGCCGCCTACCTGGTGGAGCAGCAGGAGGGCCTGGGGCTGGCGGCTATCTCGGTCTTCACGCCCAAGGGGCAGGAGCTGGTGCACGTCAAGGATCCGGTGTTGGCCTCCGTGCCGACGCGGGACGTGAACACGGAGCAGGTCAAGCGCGGGCTCGAGGGCCAGGAGATCACGACGGTCCGCGAGCTGGACAACGGCGACATGATCCAGGCCGTCGTCCCGATCTGGGTCGCGGGAGCGAGGACCGGGCGCGAGGTCGCGGGAACCCTCATCGTCGCCACCCACGTGGCCCAGCGGCTGGAGGCGCGGATCCGTGGCATCTCGCAGGCCTTCCAGGAGTACAAGCAGCTCCGGCTCCTGAAGAACCCCATCAAGGGGATCTACATCCTGATCTTCCTCCTGATGACCCTGATCATCGTCTTCTCGTTCACCTGGTTCGGGCTGTACATGGCCCGGGGCATCACGGTGCCGATCCAGCTCCTGGCCGAGGGCACCCGCGAGGTGGCCGCCGGCAACCTGAACTACAAGGTGCAGGTCCAGGCCCACGACGAGATCGGCATCCTGGTGGACTCCTTCAACCGGATGACGAGCGACCTCCAGGCCAAGCACAACGAGCTGGAGGAGCGGCGGCGTTACACGGAGACCGTGATCCAGGCCGTGGCGACCGGCGTCGTCTCCCTGGACCCCGCGGGGCGCCTGACCACGATGAACGGCGCGGCCGCCCGCATGCTGGGAATCCCGGCGGAGGCGGCCGTGGGCCAGTCCTTCCGCCAGCTCTTCGCCGCCCCGCCGTTCGGCGAGGTCGGGGCGCTCATCCAGCGCATGGACCGCGTGCGCCGGGGCACGCTCGAACGCGAGATGCACCTGCGCCGCGACGGGCACGCGGTGACGCTGCTGGGCTCGGCCACGGCCCTCCGCGGGCCCGAGGGCGAGTACGCGGGCATGGTGCTGGTCTTCGACGACCTCACCGAGCTCCTCAGGGCCCAGCGCCTGGCGGCTTGGCGCGAGGTCGCGCAGCGGATCGCCCACGAGATCAAAAATCCGTTGACCCCGATCCAGTTGTCGGCGCAACGGCTGAGGCGGCGCCTGGGGGACCGGAGCGTCGAGGACCGCCGGCTCCTGGAGGAATGCACGGGGACCATCATCCAGGAGGTCGAGGGCCTCAAGCACCTGGTGGACGAGTTCTCCCGCTTCGCCCGGATGCCCGCGCTCCAGCCCAAGCCGACGGAGCTCAACCGCCTGCTGGAGGGCGTCGTCGCCCTCTACCGAGAATCCCATCCCGCGCTCGCGCTCAAGACCTCCTTCGCGGCCGACCTGCCGACCCTCGATGTGGACCCGGACCAGATCAAGCGCGCGGTCCTCAACCTCGTGGACAACGCTGTGGAGGCCGTCGGCGGGGCCGGCGAGGTGACGGTCCAGACCCTCTTCCTGGCGGAGACCCGGCAGGTCCAGATCCTGGTGAGCGACAACGGCGTCGGAATCCCGCCCGAGGACAAGGACAAGCTGTTCCTCCCGTACTTCTCGACCAAGACGGCGGGCACGGGGCTCGGGCTCGCCATCGTCCATCAGATCGTCACCGATCACAGCGGCGGCATCCGGGTGGAGGACAACGCCCCGAAGGGGAGCCGGTTCGTCATCGAGCTGCCCCTGGACCGGCCGCCGGCCCGCGCGGAGGCGTAGTGCCGTGCCAACTAACTTCGCCACGACCCGCTTCGCGGGTGCCCGCCAAGGACGGCCTTCGGCCATTGACGAGCGTCGGTCGTCGCCGATCCTCACGTACAACCGCGTACGCTCCGGTCGGCTCCTCCCTCGGGCCTTGTCTGGCTCGTCATTTGTCCCGGCACCTGAATCCACGCGTGAGCATTCGGTCTAAATCGGCGGAGGCGTAAGTGGCGGGCGAAAGCATCCTGATCGTTGACGACGAGAAGGCGATCCAGACCTCCCTCCAGGGAGTGCTGGAAGACGAGGGGTACCGGGTCACCGCCGTCGGGAGCGGCGAGCAGGCGCTGAGCCGGCTCGCCGAGGAGCTGCCCGACCTCGTCCTGCTGGACATCTGGATGCCGGGGATGGACGGCCTGGAGGTCCTGGCCGAAATCAAGCGGACCCGCCCCGAGCAGACCGTGGTCATGATCTCGGGCCACGGGACGATCGAGACTGCCGTGAAGGCCACCAAGCTCGGCGCCTACGACTTCATCGAGAAGCCCCTGTCGCTGGAGAAAACCCTCCTGATCGTGGCGCGCGCCATCGAGCACTCGCGGCTCGAGGGCGAGAACCGGGCGCTGCGCGAGCGGCTCGAGCGCGGGCAGGAGATCGTCGGCGCGAGCGCCCCCATCCAGGAGCTGCGGCGCCAGATCGCCATCGCGGCCCCCACCAACGGCCGCGTGCTCATCCACGGCGAGAACGGCTCGGGCAAGGAGCTGGTGGCCCGGGCGATCCACGCCCTATCGGCGCGCCGCGACGGCCCCTTCGTCGAGGTGAACTGCGCGGCGATCCCAGAGGAGCTCATCGAGTCCGAGCTCTTCGGTCACGAGAAGGGGGCCTTCACCGGGGCCGTCGGCCGCCGGAAGGGCAAGTTCGAGCTGGGCAACGGCGGCACGCTCTTCCTCGACGAGGTCGGCGACATGAGCCTCAAGACGCAGGCGAAGGTGCTCCGGGTGCTGGAAGAGCAGGCCTTCGAGCGCGTCGGCGGCACGGAGCAGATCAAGACGGACGTCCGCGTGATCGCGGCCTCCAACCAGAACCTCGTGGACCTGATCGCGGCCGGGCGGTTCCGGGAGGATCTCTTCTACCGGCTCAACGTCATCCCCATCGAGGTGCCTCCGCTCCGCCGGCGGAAGGAGGACCTCCCGCTGCTGGTCGAGCACTTCATCCGCGTCTTCTCGCTGGAGAACGGCAAGCGTCCCAAGACCATGTCCGTCGAGGCGCTCGCCTACTTCCTGGCCTACGACTGGCCGGGGAACGTGCGGGAGCTCCGGAACCTGGTCGAGCGGCTCGTCATCATGACGCCCCGGGAGGTGATCGGGCCCGAGGACCTCCCCCCGCCGGTCCGGCCCAAGGCTGCCGGGCCTGCAGCCGACCCCATCACGGAGAAGACCCTCAAGGAGGCGCGCGAGGCCTTCGAGCGGGCCTATATCCTGGCCGAGCT
>JACPCF010000059.1 GCA_016179965.1 Candidatus Rokuibacteriota bacterium
CTCGTAGACCCGATCGACGCCCCCGACGACGAGCCGCTTCAGGTAGAGCTCCGGGGCCACGCGGAGGTAGAGGTCCAGATCCAGCGCGTTGTGGTGGGTAATGAAGGGGCGGGCCGCCGCGCCGCCCGGGATCGGCTGCATCATCGGCGTCTCCACCTCCAGGAAGCCCCGCGCGTCGAGGAACTCGCGGAGCTCCTTCACGAGGCGGCTCCTCAGCCGGAAGACCGCCCGGGATTCCTGGTTCACGACCAGATCGAGATAGCGCTGGCGGTAGCGCCGCTCGACGTCCTTGAGGCCGTGCCATTTCTCGGGGAGCGGGCGCAGGGCCTTCGTCAGGAAGGCGAAGGACTTCACCGCGACCGTGAGCTCGCCGGTCCGCGTCCTGAAGAGCTCGCCCGTGACACCGACGAAGTCGCCGGCGTCGAGGTCGGTGAAGAGCCCGTACTCGTCGCCGAGCTGGTCGGTGCGCGCGTAGAGCTGGATCGTCCCGGTGTAGTCCTGGAGGGTCGCGAAGCAGGTCTTCCCGTGGTGCCGGAGGGTCAGGATGCGCCCGGCCACGCCGACGGGCCCGACCCCTTTGAGCTCCTCTTCGGTGGCCGCCGCCAGCGCCGCCGCGAGCCGGCCGGCCCAGTGGGTCACGGGGTAGCGACCCCCGAAGGGATCCACCCCCCGGGCACGGAGGTGCCTGAGCTTCTCGTGACGGCGCCGGATGAGGTCGTTCTCGTCGGGCTGGGTGGTCATAGGAGGTAAGCGCGGATGAAGGGATCGATCTCGCCGTCCATGACGGCCTCGACGTTGCCCACTTCGAGGCCGGTCCGGTGATCCTTGATGAGCTGGTACGGATGGAACGTGTAGGAACGGATCTGGCTGCCGAAGGCGATCTCCTTCTTCTCCCCCGCGAGCTCCGCCAGCTCCTCCCGCTGCTTCTTTTCGTACACCTGGTAGAGGCGGGCCCTCAGGATGCGGAGGGCCGTGTCCCGGTTCCGCAGCTGGGAGCGCTCGTTCTGGCACTGGACGACGATCCCGCTCGGGAGGTGGGTGATCCTCACGGCGGAATCCGCCGTGTTCACGCCCTGGCCGCCCGGCCCCGAGGAGCGGAAGACGTCGATCCGAAGGTCCTCGTCCTTGACCACGACTTCCACGTCCTCCACCTCGGGGATCACCGAAACGGACGCAAACGACGTATGACGCCGTCGCGAGGCATCGAAGGGAGAGATCCTCACCAGCCGGTGAACGCCAGTCTCGCCCTTCAGGTACCCGTACGCGTACTCACCGCCCACCTCCATGGTCGCCGACTTGATCCCGGCCTCCTCACCGGGGAGCAGGTCCACCACCTCGGCCTTGAAGCCCGCGCGCTCCGCCCACCGGAGGTACATTCGCACGAGCATCTGGGCCCAGTCCTGGGATTCCGTTCCGCCGGCGCCGGGGTGGATGGAGACGATGGCGTCCTTCTTGTCGTGGACCCCCGACAGGATGACCTTCAGCTCGAACTCTTCGAGGGAGTTGCGGAGGCGACGGAGCCCGTCCTCGATCTCCGGCGCGATGCTCTCGTCGCCCTCCTCTACCGCCATCTCCCAGAGGAGGCGGAGCTCTTCGGCCTTCACGGAGAGCTCCCGCCAGCGCCCCACCACCCGCGTCAGCTCCGAGCGCTCCTGGACCAGGCTCTGGGCGCGCCGATTGTCCTCCCAGAAGGCGGGCGAGGCCATGTCGGCCTCGATCAGCCGGAGACGCTCCTCCTTGGCGGGAAGGTCAAAGGTGCCCCCGGAGGTCGTCCAGCCGCTTCTCGAGTTCGAGGACGTCGCGCTTCAGCTCGCCGAGCATCGGTTACCGACTCCTCCGAAGGCGCGCGAAAGCGGCGGCGACGGCCGAGATCGCGAGGCAGAGGTGGGCGAACACATTCCCAAACCGCGTGTAGAACGTCCCGCTGCGTAGAATCGGGATGTCGCCACTCAGGACCCCTCGCTCGAACAGGCCGAGGGTCTTCGTGATCCGCCCGTCGGGCCCCACGAACCCGGAGACGCCCGTGTTGGCCGCGCGCGCGATCCCCACCCGGTGCTCCACCGCCCGGAACGGGAGCATCGCAAGATGCTGCCACGGGCCGCTCGTCGTGCCGAACCAGGCATCGTTGGTGATGTTCACCATGTACTGGGCTCCCCCCACCATGAACTCTCTGAAGAGTTCGGGAAAAATCCCCTCGTAGCAGATCACGACCCCGAACGGCGGATCCGCTTCCCGGAACACCTTCGGCACCTGCCCGGCCTGGAACTCCGAGATGAACTCGGCCCACCGCCGCACGAAGCCGATGATCCCGGACAGCGGCACGTACTCGCCGAACGGAACGAGATGTATCTTATCATACTTGGCCCTAATTCCCTGTCCTGTCAGCAAAAACGCGCTGTTGTAGAGGCCGCGCTGGTCCCCGTCCACCGATCCAACCAGCAAGGGCGCCTTGACCTCCGCGGAGAGGACCTGTAGGTCGACGACCAGGTTCGGGTCCCGCCGGAGAAAAATGGGCGCGGCCGTTTCGGGCCAGAGAATGATCGCCGGATTTCTCCGTCCGGCCTCGCGCGTCAGGCTCGTGTAGATGCGGAGCGTCTCTTTCTGATAGGCAGGGTCCCACTTGAGCGACTGCTCGATGGACGGCTGGACCAGGGCGACCTCCAGGGTCGCGGGTTTGATCGGGAGGCCCCATCCCGATGCGCCGAAGGCGAGCGTCCCCACGACCAGCGCCGCGGCGACGCTGGCGCCGAGGCTGGCCCGCCGCCACCCGAGGGCGACGGCGGCGGCCAAGGCGGCGTTGACGGCAACAACGACGAAGGACACCCCGTAGACTCCTGTGAATTCGGCGATCTGGATCAGCGGGAGCTGGCGGTACTGGGAGTAGCCGAGGAGCCCCCAGGGGAACCCCGAGAGAATCTGCCCGCGGACCCACTCCCCCGCCACCCAGAGGAACGGCGCCGTTGCCAGCGCCCAACCCGCTCCCAGCCGTGGCCGCAGCCAACTCACCACCACGGCCACGACGCCGAAATAGAGCCCGCAGTAGGCCGCCAGCCCCAGGATCGGGAGCCACGTCACGGGCCATGGGATCGCGCTGTAGTTCCTGAACGTGTGGTCGAGCCACCGGAGGAGGAGGAAGAAGAAGACCGTGCCCTGGAGCCAGCCGTCGGCGAAGGCCTCACGAGGGCGCCGAACGACGGCCGCGGCGAGGAGCGGGACCAGGGCGACCCAGGCGAGGAGCGACCAGTCGATCGTGGGATATGCCGCCGTCAGGAGGACGGCCGACGCCAGGAGGAGGGGGATCCTGACCCGTGCAGCCCCGAGCGTGGCCACCCAGTCAGCGGCCATCGAGGAGGCGGTCGCCGAGGTAGCGTGGGAGCCCCGCTTTGAGAATCTTCTCGCGGGCGGCGGAGACGTCGTACGGGACCCGATGGAGGCTGACCTCGCCGACCTCAAGGTCCCAGAGAGCGTAGCAGGCGCGCGGATCCCCATCCCGGGGCTGCCCCACGCTGCCGACGTTGATGATGTAGCGCCGCCCGGCTCCCACTCTCACCGTCTCGGGCTCGGGATTGAACTCCGGGCCCGAGGAGCCGACCGACCAGACGCCGGGATGATGCGAATGGCCGACGAAGCAGAGCCGGGTCGTGAAGGCCGAAAATACGTCGAACCCCTCCTCGGCGGTGATCAGGTAGTCCCACTCGTCCGGGTTGTGCGGGCTCGCGTGGACCAGCGTGGCGTCCTCCACCTCCAAGACGAGCGGCAGCCCGGCCAGGAACTCGCGATGCGCGTCGTCCAGAACGGAGGCCGTCCAAAGGGCGGCCGCCCGCGCGTAGGGGTTGAACCACCGGAGGTCCAGACGGCCGGTGGTCCCGTACTCGTGATTGCCGGCGACCAGGCGCGCCCCCCTCTCGGCGAGTTTCTCGACGCAGGGGAGTGGGTCGGCCCCGTACCCCACGACGTCGCCCAGGCAGAGAAGCGCGTCGGCGCCGACGCCGGAGACGTGATCGAGGACGGCAGTCAGGGCCTCGAGGTTCCCGTGGATATCGGAAAGAAGCGCGTACCGGATCGGCCTAGCCCTTTGTCACGGGACCGCGCGCACCCGCTCCGCGGGTACCCGGCCGCCGGGAACAGCCCCACGGTGCTCACTCCCGCAGACAGAGATTGCTGCCTGGTCGCAAGCGCGAGCGAAGGCGAGCCTCCTTTGCGGGCACCCAGCCCTTGCGGCTGGGTCGTCGCTCCGCGCCGTGGGGCCCCCCGTTCCCCGCGTCACCCGCGCGGCCCCGTTCCCACTCGACAGCAGACCACCTGCTACCCTGGTCTCAGCTCTTTGTGAATGCGGTCCAGGATTCCGTTGATGAAGCGGCTGGACTCCTGGGTGCCGAACTTCCTCGCCACCTCGATGGCCTCGTTGATGGCCACCTTGGGGGGCACGTCCGTCGTCCAGAGTAGTTCGAAGATCCCGGCGCGCAGGATGTTGCGGTCGGCCACGGCCATCCGCTCGAGGTCCCAGTGTAGGGCGTACTGGGCGATCAGCTCGTCGATCTTCTCCCGGTGGAGCGTGGCTCCGCGCACGAGCACCTCCGCGAAGGCGCGCACCTCGGGGTCCACCGGGTGCCGGCTCCAGAACTCCTCCGAAGAGGAAACGGGGTCGGCCTCGCCCCGGAGGTCGAGCTGGTAGAGAAACTGAAGCGCCAGCTCCCGGGCCTTCCTCCGCTTACCCACGGCGGGGTCCCACTCGGGACACGAATTCCGCCATCTCCAGAGCCGCCAGCGCGGCTTCCTCGCCCCGGTTCCCCACCTTCCCCCCCGCCCGCTCCCAGGCCTGCGCCTCGTTCAAGGCCGTGACGACGCCGAAGGCGATGGGAACTCCCGTGGCGAGGGCGACCTCACGGATCCCCGCCGCCGCCTCACGGGCCACGTGCTCGAAGTGCGGGGTTTCCCCGCGAATCACGACCCCGAGACACACGAGAGCGGCGAAGCGTCCCGTCCGGGCCAGGTGAAGCGCCGCCTGCGGGAGCTCGAAGGAGCCGGGGACCCAGTGGACATCCACCTGGGAGGGATCGCAGCCGTGGCTCCTGAAGGCCTGCAGGGCACCGTCAAGAAGCCGCTTCGAGATTTCTTCGTTGAAGCGCGCGACCAGGACGCCGAAGCGGCAGGGCCGGCGCCCGACCCGCGCACCCGCTGCGCGGGTACCCTGCCGGCCGATCCCCTGAATTCTCGGCGCTCGGCCGGCCATCACTCAGTCCGAGGGAAGCGAGGTGAAGAGGTGACCAAGCTTCTCGCGCTTGGTCCTCAAGTAGTGGACGTTCGAGTCGGTGGCGGGAATCTCGATGGGCACCCGCTCGGCCAGGTGCAGCCCGTACCCCTCCAGCCCGACGATCTTCTTCGGATTGTTGGTCAGGAGGCGCATGCTCTTGACGCCCAGATCCAGCAGGATCTGAGCGCCGATCCCGTAGTCCCGAAGATCGGCCTTGAAGCCGAGCGCCAGGTTGGCCTCCACCGTGTCCTTGCCCTGATCCTGAAGCTCGTAGGCCCGCATCTTGTTCACGAGCCCGATCCCGCGCCCCTCCTGCCGCATGTACACGAACACCCCGCGCCCCTCGCGACGGATGATGGCCAGTGCCTTTTCGAGCTGGGAGCCGCAGTCGCAGCGCGTGCTGTGGAACACATCGCCGGTGAGGCACTCGGAGTGCACCCTCACGAGGACGGGTTTGCCGTCGGAGACGTCGCCGAGCACCAGGGCCAGCGGCACGCGATCGTCCACGGTCGTCTCGTAGGCGATGGCGGTGAAGTCGCCCATCTCGGTCGGGAGGCGGGTGGTGGCCACGCGGCGGACGAGCTTCTCCTTGCGGATCCGGTACTCGATGAGGTCCTTGATGGTGATCGTCTTGAGGGTGTGCGCCTGGGCGAGCGCCAGGAGCTGGGGCACCCGGGCCATCCCCCCGTCCTCGTCCATGACCTCGCAGATCACCCCGACGGGGGCCAACCCCGCCAGGCGCGCCAGGTCCACCGCCGCCTCCGTATGCCCGGCACGGCGCAGGACGCCGCCGGACATGGCCCGGAGCGGCAGGACGTGGCCGGGGCGGGTCAGGTCGTCCGGGCGCGTCGCGGGATCCACGAGCGTCTTGATCGTGACCGCCCGGTCGTAGGCCGAGGTTCCCGTCGTGACGCCGCGGCGCGCGTCCACCGTGATCGTGAAGGCCGTCCCCATCGGGGCCGTGTTGTCGGAAACCATCATCGAGATCTGGAGCGCGTCGAGCCGGTCGCCCGTCATCGGCACGCAGATCAGGCCGCGCCCGTACTTGGCCATGAAGTTCACGGCCTCGGGGGTGACCTTCTCGGCGGCCATCACCAGGTCGCCTTCGTTCTCCCGATCCTCGTCGTCCACCACCACCAGGATCCGGCCGGCCCGGATCTCCTCGATGGCGGTCTCGATGGACACGAACTCCCGGTGGAGCGTGTCCGCTCCCGCACTCGTCATGGGTCACCTCGCGCGACGAATCGGTACAGATATTTGCCGATGACGTCCATTTCCAGGTTCACCCGGTCGCCCGCCGCCCGCTTTCCCAGCGTCGTCACCGCCAGGGTGTGAGGGATCACCATGACCTCGAAGGCCCCCGCCTCCAGTCCCGCCACGGTGAGGCTCACCCCGTCCACGGCCACCGAGCCCTTGGGGATCAGATAGCGCTCGAGGTCGGGGTCCGGGACCTCGATCCTCATCCTCACGGTATCACGCTCCGGGGCCACGCGCGCCACCCTCCCGACCCCGTCCACATGGCCCAGGACGAGGTGGCCGCCCAGCGGCGCGCCGAGGCGGAGGGGGCGCTCCAGGTTGACGGGCGCCCCCGGAGCCAGGTCAGCCAGGGCCGTCGCCTTCAGGGTGTCCGGGCCGACGTCGAAGGCGAGGAGGGTTCCCGTGCGCTCCACCACCGTCAGGCAGACGCCGTTGAGCGCCAGACTCGACCCGACCTCCGTGCCCTCGAGGACGCGCTGGGCCTTGACCCCCAGGCGCCAGGCGCCAACCCGGTGGACGAGCTGGGCGACCTCGCCCAGTTCCTCAACGATGCCCGTGAACATCCTCGTCTCCTCGAGCGACATCCCCTTCGATCAGGAGATCCGTCCCCACACTCTTGACCGTCATTGTCGTGAGCCGGAACGCCTCCTTGAGCCCCCGCCCCGGCCCCCCCACCGGCGTTGGCGCGGTCTGGCCTCCCAGGAGCAGGGGCGCGACGAAGACGGCCACCCGGTCCACGAGCCCCGCCTCCAAGAACCCCGCGTTCAGCTCCCCGCCCCCTTCCAGGAGCAGGGCTGTCACCTCGCGCCGCGCCAGCTCGGCCATGAGCGCCCCCAAATCCACCCTGCCGTCCCGAGACGGCAGTCGAAGCACCGTCGCCCCGCGGGCCTCGAGAGCGCGGACCCGCTCCGAGGGCGCGGATTCGGTGACGGCGATCAGTGTTCGCTCAGGGCTTCCGGCCGAAAGGACTCGAGCCGACGGAGGCGTCCGCCCCTGGCTGTCAACGACCACCCGGTAAGGCTCGCGCTGCCAGGGAGGGTCCAGGCGCACCGTGAGTTCCGGGTCGTCCGCCAGCACGGTGGCGATCCCAACCGCCACCGCGTCCGATTGGCTCCGCAGCCGATGAGCCTCCCACCTCGCTTCTTCACCCGTGATCCAGCGCGAGGAGCGGTTCCAGCCGGCGATCTTGCCGTCCAGGCTCATGGCGACCTTGAGGGTCACGAAGGGGCGTTGCTCGGTCACCCAGGTGAAAAACGGGCGGTTGAGGCGGCGCGCGTCTTCTTCGAGACAACCCACCGCCACGTCAAGACCGGCCTGGCGGAGGGCGGCCACGCCAGCGCCGTTGACCCGCGGGTTCGGGTCCAGGACGGCCACCACCACCCGACGGAGCCCGGACTCGAGCAGGGCCGGCACGCACGGAGGCGTCCGGCCGTGATGGACGCACGGCTCCAGCGTGACGTAGAGGGTCGCCCCGCGGGTCCCGGCCCCGGCGGCGATCAGCGCGACGCGCTCGGCGTGAGGGGCTCCGGCCTGCGCGTGGAAGCCCTCGCCGACCACCACCCCGTCCTTGACGACCAGGGCTCCGACGAGGGGGTTCGGAGAGGTCAGCCCTCGCGCGTGTCCGGCCAGAGCGAGCGCCCGCATCATCAATGTCTCGTCGTCGGGATGCGGAGGCATACGAGGCGCGCGGCTATTCGGGGAGGAGGCCGCCAACGAAGACCTTGGGGTCGAAGGGCTGGAGGTCTTCGACGCGCTCGCCGGTGCCCACCAGCTTGATCGGCAGCCCCAGCTCCCGGTGGATCCGGACCACGATGCCGCCCTTGGCAGTCCCGTCGAGCTTGGTCAGGATGAGCCCCGTCAGGCCGACGCCGGCATGGAAGGTCTTGGCCTGGGCGAGCCCGTTCTGCCCGGTGGTCGCGTCCAGCACCATGAGGGATTCGTGCGGAGCGCCCGGGAGCTGGCGACCCACGACCCGCTTGAGCTTGGCCAGCTCCTCCATCAGGTTGGACTTCGTGTGGAGCCGGCCCGCCGTGTCCACGATCAGCACATCCACGCCCCTCGCCACGGCCGCCTTCGCCGCGTCGAAGACGACCGCCGCGGGATCCGAGCCCGGCGCCTGGTGGATCACCTCAACGCCGACCCTCTTCCCCCAGGCTTCGAGCTGGTCGATGGCCGCGGCGCGGAACGTGTCGGCCGCCGCGAGCAGGACAGACTTCCCGTCGCCCTTGAGGGCCGCCGCAAGCTTGCCGCAGGTGGTCGTCTTTCCGCCCCCGTTGACCCCCAGCACCAGAATGACCGAGGGGCGCTGATCCAGCGCCAGGGGGGCCACGGCGCCGGCGAGGGCCTCCTCCAGAAAGCGCCCGAGCGTGGAGCGGAGATCCTCGGGCGTGCTCACGCGGCCGTGACGCGCCTCTTCCCTGACGAGCTCGAGGAACTCCCGGGCGACGTCAGCGCCGAGATCCGCCGAGATGAGGAGCTCCTCCAGCTCCTCGAGCAGCGCTTCGTCCACCACCCCACCGAGGCTCCAGACGGCGTTGAGCCCGTCGCTCAGGAAATTTCGGGAGCGCTCGAGGCTCTGCCTCAAGCAATCCGTCAGGGCGGGGAGGAATTTCACGGTTTGGGCGCCTCGGTCTCCGCCGGAATGACGAGATTCTGAATGACGGCCCCCCTGGCGCCCAGCGGAGGAATCGGCTGGCCGTTGAGCTCGAGGGCGAGGCCTCCAGCGTTGCCGACGGTGAGGACGAACCGCTTGGAGGACACCCACTCGCGCGTGGCGCCGGCGGGCAGCAACTCCTGGACGACACTGCCGTCGTCCATCTGCACCCGCACCCAGGTGGGCTCGGTGGCGCGCGCGACCAGCCTCGCGCGGGACGGCTCCCCTTGAGCCGGCGCCTTCGCGGGACCCGGCGCCGCGCTCTTGGCCGCGGTCGGGGTCGCCCGCTGGACCGTCGAGGAGCCCTTGAACCGCCCCTGCAGTCCAAGGGTCAGGAAGAACAGTCCCAGCCCCAGCGCCAGCAACAGGACCAGACTCACCAGCACCGGGCCGCGGCCGCGGGCCTTCGGGCGCAGGGTGAGCGTGAGGGCCGGCTCCGCGGGGGCGCCGCCGACGACCTCGCGGTAGCGCGAGAGCACCTCATCGGCAGGCTCTCCGAGGGCCAGGCAGTAGGCCCGGATGAATCCCTTGGTAAAGACCGGAGCGGGGAGCTTCTCGAAGGCGTCCGATTCCAGCGCCTGGAGGTAGCTCCGGCCCACACGGGTGGTGCGGGAGAGCTCCTCGAGGGAGACACCCCGGGCGGTTCTGAGCTCCCGGAGGTAGGACCCGACGGTCTGCATGGGGAGAACCCCATTGGAGTGTAAGCCAGGCTCAGAAGAAAAGTCAACGCGCGAAAGGAGTTACGCTCAGTCGGTGAGACGGACCGAGACCAGGCGGGAGAGGCCGGGCTCCTCCATCGTGATGCCGTAGAGCACGTCGGCGGCTTCCATCGTCTTCCGGTTGTGGGTGATCACGATGAACTGAGTCTGCTGGCACAGTTCACGTAAAACTCGAAGGAATCGATGGATGTTCGCGTCGTCCAAGGGCGCGTCCACTTCGTCCAGGACGCAGAAGGGGCTCGGCCTGAAGTAGAAGATGGCGAAGAGCAGGGCCAGCCCGGTCAGGGCCTTTTCCCCGCCCGACAGGAGCGTGACCTGCTGGAGGCGCTTGCCGCGGGGCTGAGCCATCAGCTCGACTCCAGTCTCCAGCGAATCCTCCCCTTCCTCCGGCTCCACCAGTCTCAGCTCCGCCCGCCCGCCTTCGAACAGCCGGCCGAAGATCTGGCCGAAGTGGCGATTGATCGCCTCGAAGGCCTCGACGAACCGCTCCTGGGCCGTCCGGGTCATCCCGCGGATCGCCTTTTCCAGGTCTTTGATGGACGCCACGAGGTCGTCGTGCTGGGTCCGGAGGAAGCCCAGGCGCTCTTCGAGCTCCCGGTACTCCTCATCGGCGACGAGGTTGACGGGTCCCATCGCCTCCAGCTTGGCCGTGAGCTCGCCGAGCCGGCCCCGGGCCGCCTGGAGATCCCGCGCCGGGTCGTGGTGCCCGGGGAGCCCCGCGGCCTCGACGCCGAAGCGCCGCAGCGCCTCCTGCTCGAGCTCCTCCCGCCTCACCCGCCCCTCGGTCGCTTTGAGCTCGACCCCATGGAGCTGATCCTTAACCTGGTCGAGCGCCCGCTGGCTCTGACCGGCGGCGGCTTCGATCTCCTGGAGTCGGGACACGAGCTCGGCGTGCTGCCGGGCGATCCCGCGCTCCTCGGCCTCCAGCCGATCCCGATCCGCCGCCACCCGCCGGGCGCGCTCGTCCGTCTGCTCGCGCTCCCGCGACAGGTCCGTCCGCCTCAGCGACAACTGACTCCGTCGTTCCTCGGCCTGGGAGCGCCGCTGGGCCAGATCCTCAGCGAGCTCATCCATGTGGGCGAGCTCCCGGCGAATGGCCTCCACCCGCTCTCCGTGGGCGGCCCACTCCACGCGGCACGTGGTCAGCGCCGTCGCGAGGGACGCTTCGCGTTCCTGGGACGCCTCAACCGTGGCGCGAAGCTCCGCCATGGTCCGCTCCAGCGCTCCCTCGGCCTCCAGGGCGACCCGCGCCTGAGCCTCGAGCCCCGCGCGCTCCCGCGCCGCCTCCGCCACCTCCTCGACGAGCTGGCGCTCCTCCGTCCCGAGCGTCGCCAGGTGGCCGGTGACGCGCTCGATTTCCCTGAGAACCTGCTCGAGGTCCTTGTCGCCCTCGAGCCGCCGTCCGGCCTGGGTCTGAACGGCCTCGAGGACGCGGGAGTGCTCGGCCCGAAGCGTCGCGAGCTCGGCCTGCACGGCTTCCGCGCGGCCTTGGGCCGCGGCGACATCCTGACCGAGCCGCGCCGCGTCGTCGGCCAGCTCCCGGATGGCGCGCTTCCGCCCGAGCAGCGAGTGCTCGCCATCGTCCCGGCGGCCTCGCCCGCCCGTCAGGCGGCCCGTCGACCACAGTACTTCGCCGGAGCGCGTGACGTAGGTCACGGTGGTGCCGTTCCTGCGCCACCTGGCTTCGGCCTGTTCCAGATGGGGAACGACCGCCACGCGCCCCAGGAGATGGTGGAGCAACACCGGGTGGCGCGAGCCCACCAGGCGAGCGGCCCATCGGACCTCCCCCTCGTCGCGCGGCAACCCATTCTCCGGCGGGAGGGTCTCCAACGGGAGGAAGGTGGCCGCTCCGGCGCCGCTCGTCTCCAAGTAGCCGATGCCGGCCTTGGCGTCGGCGAAGCGCTGGACCACCACCCACTGCAGGCGGTCGCCGAGCACCGCTTCCACCGCCGCCTCCAGCCCCGACGGCACCTCGAGAAGATCCGCCACGGTCCCGAGCACCCCGGACAGCCGGGGCACCCCGCCCTCATCGAAGACCGCCCGAACCCCGGCCCCGTATCCCTCCCGCTCGCGCTCCAGCCGCTCCAGCGCCTCCTGCCTCGACCGGCAGGCCGCCTCGGCGAGCCTCAGATCGGCGACGTGAGCCTGATTCTGATCGCGGACGCCTCCGCGCTCAGCCAATTGCCGTTCCAGATCCGAGCGCCGCCCTTCCAGCCGCGAGAGCTCCTCGAGGACCTGCCGTCGAGAGGCCTCCACCCTGCCGCGCATCTCGGTCAGGCCATCGGCCTCGCTCCGGGCGGCCGCGACCTCCTGGGCGAGCCGCTCCCTGCGCCGCTGGAACTGCGCCTCGCGCTCTCGAAGCTCGGCGATCGCGCGGGTGAGCTCCGCGCGCTCGCCCGCCGCCCGGATCGAATCCAGGCGGAGGGTCTCGAGCCGTTCCCGGTCCCCCAGGAGGGCGCCGCGGAGCGACTCGCGCTGGGCCTCCAGGGTTTCCAGCTCTCCCCCGCGCCGGCGCTGCTGGGCCAAGAGCCCCTCCAGCTGGCGCTCCCGGGAGTCCCGGTCGGTGCGAAGACCGTTGATCCGTTCCTCGACCAGCCGGATCTCTTCCTGGAGTCTCAGGTCCTCTTCGCCCAGCTCGCGGATCTGGCTCCCCATCTGCTCGCGCCGCTCGAGCAGCCGCTCCACCTCCCCCTGAATCTTCTGGACCGACTGGTGGAGGTCCGACAGGCGATGCTCGGTCTCCTGGATCAGGGAGCGCTGGGTGGCCTCCTGAGCCGCCAGGCCGGCCATCCTCACGCGCGTGACCTCTTCCTCCCGCCGGAGCGCGTCGATCCTCTCGCGGTGCTCGACCTCCTGACGGGCCAACGCGCTGTAGTCGGCGGCGAGCAGCGCCAGCGCCAGCCCCTGCTGCTCCGCGTGGAGCGTCTTGTACTGCTGGGCCTTCTTCGCCTGGCGCTCGATGGAGCCGAGCTGTCGCTTGACCTCGTCCATCACGTCCCGGACCCGCAGGAGGTTCTGGCGGGTCGCGTCCAGCTTCCCCAGCGTCTCGGCGCGCTGCTGCTTGTAGCGCGTGATCCCGGCCGCCTCCTCGATGAACACCCGCCGCTCGTACGGCTTCGCCGTCAGGACGTGGTTGAGCCGCTCCTGGTCCATCAGCGCGTAGGCCTTGGGGTTGACGCCGGTGCCGATGAAGAGATCCAGGATGTCGCGGAGCCGGCACACGTTCCGGTTGAGGAGGTATTCGCTCTCGCCCGTGCGGTAGAGCCGGCGGCCGACGCCGACTTCGCTCCAGGGCACCGCGACGGCGCCGTCGTTGGCGAAGACGAGCTCCACGTCGGCCAGGCCCAGCGGCTTGTGGGAGGCCGAGCCGTGGAAGATGACGTCCTCCATCTTGTGGCCGCGGAGGGACTTCGGGCTCTGCTCGCCCAGCGCCCACCGCACCGCGTCGGCCAAATTGGTCTTACCACAGCCGTTGGGCCCGACGATGGCGGTGATCCCGGAAAAGATCTTGAACTCGGTCTTCTCGCCGAAGGACTTGAAGCCGTGGACGACGATCTTCTCGAGCCGCATCGCACTCCCCAGAGAGATTGACGTATTCATACCATGGGGGCCGGCTCCGGACAAAGAAAAAACCCCACGGCCGGGGTGGTAGGGCGACAAGAAACCCTAGATGTTGAGCTAGGCTGGATCAGGCCCGTGCGGTCTTATCGAGGCAACACTTCTTGTACTTCTTGCCCGAGCCGCACGGGCAGGGATCGTTCCGCCCGACCTTCTGGCCGCTGGCGTTCCTGAGGGCCGGGCGGGCCGCCGACGCCACCTCGACGCTCTCGCCCCGGGACTCGCGCGCCTCGGCCCAGGGGTTCCGCCGCACCTCGGGCGCGGCCTCCCGGACCAGCTGGACCTTGAAGAGCCACTCCACCACGGTCGCCTTGATCCGGTCCTCCATCTCCTGGAAGAGGTCGAAGCCCTCCCGCTTGTACTCGGTCAGCGGGTCGCGCTGGCCGTAGCCGCGGAGGCCGATCCCTTCTTTCAGGTGGTCCATGGACAGCAGGTGGTCCTTCCACTGGGTATCGATAACCTGGAGCATCACCACCCGCTCCAGGTTCCTCATCGCTTCGGCGCCGAGCGCCTCCTCGCGGGCCTTGTAGCGAGCCTCCACCGCGTCCCGGATGAGCTCCTCCAGCCCCTCCCGCGAGGCGACCTCGCCGTGGAGCGCCTCGGCGGGCAGGCGGAGGTCGAACTGGCGGTGGAGCGCCTCGTTGAGCCCCTTCAGATCCCAGTCCTCCGGATGGGCGTCCCGAGCGGCGTAGAGGTCGAGGAGGCCCGTCGTCACCTCCTCCAGCCACCCGCGGATCGTCTCCTCCTGGCTTTCCCCTTCCAGGATCTCGCGCCTAATCCGGTAAACCTCCTGGCGCTGCTTGTTCATCACGTCGTCGTACTCGAGGAGATGCTTGCGGATCTCGAAGTTGTGGGTCTCCACCCGCTTCTGGGCCGTGGCGATCGCCCGGGTCACGAGCTTGTGCTCGATGGGCTCTCCCTCCTCCATGCCCAGCCGGTCCATGATCTTCCGGATCCGATCCGAGCCGAAGATCCTGAGCAGGTCGTCCTCGAGCGACAGGTAGAAGCGCGACGAGCCGGGGTCGCCCTGCCGGCCCGAGCGGCCGCGCAGCTGGTTGTCGATGCGCCGCGATTCGTGCCGCTCGGTGGCGATGATGTGGAGGCCGCCGACCGCCACGACCCGCGCGTGCTCGGGCTCGGTGATGCGCCGGGCCTCCTCCAGCGCGGCCCGGCGCGCCTCGGGCGGCGCCGTCAGCGGATCCAGCCCCTTCTTGCGCAGGATCTCCTTGGCCAGGAAGTCCGGGTTGCCGCCCAGGAGGATGTCGGTGCCGCGACCCGCCATGTTGGTGGCGATGGTGACGGTCTTCTCCCGTCCCGCCTGGGCGACGATCTCGGCCTCGCGCTCGTGGTACTTGGCGTTCAGGACCTGGTGCGGGACCCCGTGCTTCTTCAGGAGGCGCGACAGCCGCTCGGACTTCTCGATGGAGACCGTGCCCACGAGCACCGGCTGCCCCTTTTCGTGGCAGGCCCGGATCTCCTGCGTCACCGCGTCGAACTTTTCGCCCTCGGTCTTGTACACGACGTCGGGATAGTTGGTCCGGATCAGGTGGCGGTTGGTCGGGATGACGACCACGTCCAGCTTGTAGATCTTCGCGAACTCCTCGGCTTCGGTCTCAGCCGTGCCGGTCATCCCGGCCAGCTTGTCGTACATGCGGAAGTAGTTCTGGAAGGTCACTGTGGCCAGCGTCTGGTTCTCCCGCTCGATCCGGACCCCCTCCTTGGCCTCCACGGCCTGGTGGAGCCCGTCCGACCAGCGGCGCCCCGGCATCAGGCGGCCGGTGAACTCGTCCACGATCAAGACCTGGCCGTCCTTGACGACGTAGTCCACGTCCTTCTTGAACAGGGCGTGGGCCCGGAGCCCCTGGTGGATGTGGTGAAGGGTCTCCATGTGGATCGGGTCGTACAGGTTGTCGACGCTGAGGAGCTGCTCGCAGCGCGCAATCCCCTGCTCAGTGAGAGCCACGGCCTTGGACTTCTCGTCCACGATATAGTCGCCCGCCTTTGAGGCCTCAATCTCTGAGAGCTTCCCCTCCACGATGGTCGCGGCGCGCTGGAGCTTGGGGATGATCCGATCGATCTTGTAGTACTTGTCGGTGGATTCCTCGGCGGGGCCGGAGATGATCAGCGGGGTGCGCGCCTCGTCGATCAGGATCGAGTCCACCTCGTCCACGATCGCGTAGTGCAGCTCCCGCTGGACCAGCTCCTCCAGGCCGAAGCGCATGTTGTCCCGCAGGTAGTCGAAGCCGAACTCGTTGTTCGTCCCGTAGGTGATGTCCGCGAGGTAGGCCTCCCGGCGGGAGCAGGGACGGAGGTTTGCCAGCCGGATGTCGGACGAGATGTACGCCGGATCGTAGAGGTAGGACACCTCGTGCTGGATCACCCCGAGCGTCAGCCCCAAGGCGTGATAGATCGGCCCCATCCATTGGGCATCGCGGCGCGCCAGGTAGTCGTTGACCGTGACGATGTGCACCCCGCGCCCCGTCAGGGCGTTGAGGTAGGCCGGGAGCGTGGCGACCAGGGTCTTCCCCTCGCCGGTGGCCATCTCGGCGATCTTCCCCTCGTGGAGCACCATGCCGCCCATGAGCTGGACGTCGAAGTGGCGCATCTCGACGGTCCGCCGGGCGGCCTCCCGGCAGACGGCGAAGGCCTCGACCAGCACGTCGTCCAGGTCGGCGCCCTCGGCGAGGCGCTTCGTGAATTCGTCAGTCTTGGCGCGGAGAGCGGCGTCGGACAGGGGCTGGAGGCCCGATTCGAGGGCGCCGATGGCCTGGGCCGTCGGCGTCATCCGCTTGATGTCGCGCTCGTGCTTGGTGCCGAAGAGCGATTTCAGGATGGCGGCAAGCATGTCAAGGATTCATTGTACACCAGCCGGAGGAACGAAAAAGAAAACCCCCGACGCTCGCGCGTCGGGGGCCTCGGGGAACCGGCGCCGGCTACAGCTTAACGACTCTGGTCGCCTGAAGGCCCTTCGGGCCCTCGGTGTACTCGAACTCCACCTGCTGGCCCTCGGACAGGGTCTTGAAGCCCTCCCCCTGGATGGCCGAGTAATGCACGAAGACGTCCTCCCCGCCCGGCTGCTCGATGAAGCCGTACCCCTTCGCGTGCGTGTCAAGGGGAGGAACCAGAACCAAGGGGGGGAGCCAGAACCAAGGGGGGGAGATGGACCGTTACCCGGACGCCCGCGCGCCGCGGTAGAGCTCGCGCGCGTGCTTGAGCGCCGTCTCCGTGAGCCGCTCGCCGCCGAGCATCCGCGCCAGCTCCCCCACCCGGGCATCCGCGGAAAGGGGCTCCACGGTGGTACGGGTCCGCTTACCGGTGACCGTCTTCGTGACGAGGACGTGCTGATCGGCATAGGCGGCGATCTGGGCCAGGTGGGTGACGCAGAGGACCTGACGGCTCCGCGCGGTCTGCCTGAGTTTCTGCCCCACCACCTCAGCGATCCGCCCGCCGATCCCCGCGTCCACCTCGTCGAAGACCAGGGTGGGAACCCGATCGGCCGCCGCCAGGATGACCTTGATCCCCAGCATGGTTCGACTGAGCTCGCCCCCCGAGATCACCCGGGAGAGCGGCTTCAGCTCCTCGCCGGGATTGGTGGAGAGGAGGAACTGCGCCGCCTCGAGCCCGCGCGGCGTCACCCGAGAGTTGTCGGGCCCCGCCGACAGCCCTCCAGGGACGGCCGGCTCGCGGGTCAGGACAACCCGGAACTGGGCCTTCTCCATGCCGAGGGCGCGAAGCTCCCGCTGGATGAGCCCCTCGAGCCGGCCGGCCGCCTTTTCCCGCGCGGCAGAGAGCACGAGCGCGGCCCGCCCGGCCTCGGTGGCCAGGGACGCGAACGCCGCTTCTTGCTCGGCCACCAGCTCGTCGTGACGATCCAGGCGCTCGAGGTCGGCGGCGACCTGCTCCCGGTACCGGAGGATCGCCTCGACGCTCTCCCCGTACTTCCGCTTGAGCTTGGTCAGCGCGTCGAGGCGCGCGTCGATTTCCTCCAGCCTCCCCGGCTCGAACACGAGCCGGTCGCGAAGGCGGCGGGCTTGCTCCACGGCTTCCTCGAGATGGGCCTGGGCCGATTCCAGTGGCTCGCCGGCGGCAGCCAGCGCCGGGTCCAGCTTCGCGAGCTCGCCCAGCATCCGCGAGGCCCGGGCCACACGCGCCATGGCGGACTCGGTGTCGTCGTAGAGGAGGCGCGTCACCTCCGCCAGCCCCTGGGTGAGGCGCTCGGCGTGCTGGAGCCGCTGGCGCTCGAGGCGGAGGTCCTCCTCTTCGCCGGCCGTGAGCCGGGCGCCGTCGATTTCCGAGAGCTGGAAGCGGTAGAGGTCTTCCTTCTGGGCCCGATCTCGCTCCGCCGTCCGGAGTCGCTCCAGCTCCTGCCGCGCCGCCTCCCACCGGCCGACCAGCGCCGCCACGTCGTCGCGGCCAGCCTCGGCCCCGGCGAAGCGGTCCAGGAGCTCGAGCGGGCGGGCGGGCTCCATGAGGAGCTGGTGCTCGTGCTGGCCGTGAATCTCAACCAGGCGATCGCCGAGGCGCTCCAGGAGCCCGACGGTGGCCGGCGTGTCGTTGACGAACGCGCGGCTCCTGCCGCCCCGGCTGAGCTCCCGTCGAACGATGAGCTGACCGTCCTCCGCCGAGTGCCCGGCCTCCCCGAGGACGCTCGATATCTCGCCGCCGGGATCCACGTCGAAGACCGCTTCCACCGTCGCCGAGTCGGAGTCCGAGCGGATCACGTCGGGGTGGGCGCGGGCCCCCAGGAGCAGCAGAAGGGCGTCGATGAGGATGGACTTGCCGGCGCCGGTCTCGCCGGTCAGGACGTTGAGCCCGGGGGCGAACGGGACGGTGACCTCCTCGATCACCGCGAACCGCATGACCCGGAGCTCACGAAGCATGGTCAGACATTTTACTCGGGCCTCGCCTCATCCGACCCGCCTCCGGCGGGTGCCCGGCCGACCCAACTGCCGTCGGCGCCGAAGCGCTTCGGCTCGAACTACCGCTCACCCCACTTGAGCTTCGTCCTGAGGACCGAGAAGAAGTGGCGGCGGGGGTCTCTCACGAGCCGGATCCGGGGCGCCGCCTGACGCACCTCGACGACATCCCCTTCCCTGAGCGCAACGCCGACCTGGCCGTCGAGGGTGAGCATCACCTCCTGCCGCCCCGTCAGCAGGGTGACCTCGATGGGGAGGTGGGCGGGGAGCACGATGGGCCGGTTCGTGAGGGTGTGGGAGCAGATCGGGGTGAGAACCACCGCGTCCATGGTCGGGTACACGATGGGGCCGCCCGCCGACAAGCCGTACGCGGTCGACCCCGTCGGGGTCGAGATGATCAGCCCGTCCGCGCGATAGCCCGTGGCGTATTGCCCCTCGACGGAGACCGCCAGGGTGATGATCCGGCGCATCGCCGACTTGGTGATGACGACGTCGTTCAGCGCCACGTACTCGGTGAGGCGCTCTTCCCCGCGCCGCACCCGGGCGGCGAGCATCATCCGGTCCTCCACCATCATGTGGCCGCGGAACAAGGCGTCGAGGGTCGGGATGAGCTCGGCTTCGGTGGTGGCGGTCAGAAAGCCGAGACCGCCCAGGTTGACGCCGAGGATCGGGACCCCCAGGTCGCCCACCAGGCGCGCCATCGACAGCAGAGTGCCATCGCCCCCGAGGACAACAAGCAGATCAGACTGGGCGGGGAGGTCCGACTTTCTCACGGCGGCGCCGGGGTGCGCGATTAGCTCCGCCGTCTCCTTCTCAAGCATCACCTGCTTGCCCTGCGCGGTCAGCCACTCCACCAGCCGGGGCAACACCTCCCGAGCCTGGGGCCGGTCCACCTTGGCGACGATGCCCACGCGCTTCATCACGTGTTGGCTCCCTCAGTGACTTTCGCGATCAGGGCGTCCAGCTCGGGCACGGTGCGCCCGCCTCGCGAGAGATAGAGGAAAAACTCGCGGTTTCCCTTCGGCCCCGTGAGCGGTGAGGCGGCCAGGCCCAGGACGTGCCACCCGTGGAGGATGGCGAATCGGGCCAGTCGGCCGAGGACGGCCCGATGCCGGACCGGATCTCTGACGACACCGCCCTTGCCGACCAGTCCCCTGCCCACTTCGAACTGGGGCTTCACGAGCAGGACGGCCTCCCCGGGGTTGGCCAGCACCCCCATGACGGCGGGGAGCACTTTCTCGAGCGAGATGAACGCAACGTCCACCGTCGCCAGGTCGGGCTCGACGGGGAACGCCGCCGCGATCAGGGTCCGGGCGTTCGTCTTCTCCATGAGCATCACCCGCGGATCCGCGCGGAGGCCGGCGTCCAGTTGCCCCCTGCCCACATCCACGGCGTACACGCGCGCGGCGCCCCGGGAAAGGAGGCAGTGGGTGAAGCCGCCGGTAGAGGCGCCCACGTCGAGGCAGGTCCGGCCCGCCACGGAAATCCCGAAGGCGTCGAGGGCATGGGCGAGCTTCTCGCCCCCGCGGCTCACGTAGGGCGGCCGCGCCTTGACCTCCACGGCCGCGCCGACATCCACCTGCCGGCCCGCCTTGTCCACGCGCCTGGCGTCCACGAAGACGCGGCCGGCCAGAATGAGCCGCGCGGCCTGCTCCCGGCTCGGGGCCAGCCCGCGGGCGACCAGCAGCCGATCCAGCCGCTCCCGCGATCGGGCGGCGGCCGTCCTCACGCCCCTTCCCTCCGCCAGGCGGTGATCCGCTCCTTGAGCTCCTCCACCAGGGCGCGCGCCCGCTCCCGGTCCGCCGACTCGCCGACCACGTGGAAGCAGGCTCGATCCGGGTCGGGGATCGCGGCGACCCACTCCTCCCCCATGCGGATGCGGACCCCTTCGACCAGCTCCACGGCCTGCCCTTTGGTCGCGGCGAGCAGGCGGCGCATGACGCCTCCCTTCTCCTCGTTGGGGCACGGAACCTCTCCGCGCGTCACGTGGCTCTCCGGCACCGCCCGGACGAGGGTGTGCAGCCGGACCTCCAGCCGCGCCATCATTTCGAGCAGCTCGACCACCGCCGCCATCGCGTCGAAGGCCGGCTGGAACGCGGGGAAGATGAACCCGCCCAGCTCCTCTCCGACGAGGGCGACGCCCGCACCCAGCGCGGCTTCGGCGAGCGAGCGCGGGCTCCCGCGAGAGCGCAGCAGGCGGAAGCCGTGCTCCTCGGCGAGCCGGTCCATGACCTGGGAGGCCGTGATCGGGACCACCACCGTCCCGGGAGGTTGCGTGCGCATCACGAGGAGCGCCATCAGGGCCAGGGCGAGGTCGCCGGGAAGGATCTCTCCCTTCTCGTCCACGAGGAAGACCTTCTCGCCACCCGTGTCCAGGAGCACCCCCAGGTCCGCCCCCAGCGTCCGGACGATGTTGGAGAGCTGATCCAGCGAGCGGCGGAACTCGTCGGTGGTCTTCGCGATGCGCGTCTCGTCCAGGTACGCGTTGAGGGAGATCACCTCCACGCCCAGCTCTCCCAGGATCGCGGGAAAGATGGCGGAGGCCGGGCCGAAGGCGTAGTCCAGGACGATTCGGAGCTGGGCCCGCCGCACCACCTCCCGATCGACGGTCCGGAGGAGGCCGTCGCAGTACCGGTCGGTCCCGGCGTGGGGGAAGGAGAGGACCCCGGTCTCGTCCGTGGGCGCGCGGTAGAAATCCTCGCGGAAGAAGAGGCGCTCCACCGCTTTCTCGCGCTCCGGCGCCAGGTCCAGGCCGCGCGCGTCGAAGAATTTGATGTCGAGCAGCTCCCGGTCGTACGGCGACTTCCGCACGTGGCTTCCCCCGGCCAATCCCAGCGCCGGAATCTGATAGCGCACGACCGGGATCGGCGCCACGCCCAAGTCGTGGACGTCCACGCCCACCGAGAGCAGGCCGGCCATCAGCGCCCGATTGATCATCCGGGAGGTCTTGTGGTGATCGCGGCTCGTGATGACGGCGCGGCGCTTGCCGAGGCTGGCCCCGACGGCGCCGCCGAGCTTGGAGGCGAACTCGGGTGAGACCTCGATGTTGGCCAGCCCCGTGACGCCGTAGCGGCCGAACAGGGCCCGCGACCACCGCTCGCCCCAGACGAGGCTCACGGCCAGCGTGGCGCCGTCCTCCACCTCCTTGTACGGCCAGACCTTCACGTTGGCCTTGAGCGCGCTGGACTCGCCGATCTTCGAGAAGTCGCCGACGGCCACGCCTTCGGCGAGGAAGGCCTTGGCCCGGACCGTCGCGCCCCGCCCGACGATGGCCTCCTTCAGCACGGCTCCGGGACCGACACGCGCCGCCTCCCAGAGGACGCTCCCCGTGACCTCCGCCCCCTCTTCGACGATCGCCCCCGGACCGATCACCGAGTCGGCGATCCGCGCGCCGGCCTCCACGCGGGCCCCGCGCCCCACGATGACCCCGCCCGTGAGCGCGGCGGCCGAGTTCACCTGGGCGAAGTCGTCGAGCCAGATGCGGTGGGCCGTGCCCGGCTGCCGCCGACCCGGAATCTCCGCCCGCAGCCTCCCCTGGAGGAGATCCAGGTGGGCCAGCCGGTACTCCGTGAGGTCACCGACGTCGCGCCAGTAGCCCTCGGCCACGTGGCCGTAGAGGCGACGCCCCTCCGCCAGCAGCGCGGGAAAGAGCTCTTTGCCGAAGTCGTACTCCCGGTGGGGTGGGATCGCGTCGAAGACGGACGGCTCCAGGATGTAGATCCCGGTGTTGATGGTGTCGCTGAAGACCTCCCCCCATCCGGGCTTCTCAAGGAAGCGGGTGATGCGGCCCGCCTCGGCGGTGATCACGATGCCGTACGGGAGCGGATGCTGGACCCGGGTGAGCACCATGGTCGCCTCGGCCCGCCGCTCGCGGTGAAACGCGACCGCGGCTGCCAGGTCGAAGTCGGTGAGCACATCACCCGAAATGACCAGAACGGACTCCGCCGGCGTGCCGACGGCGAACTTGACAGCGCCGGCCGTGCCGAGATCCGCCGTCGGCGTGAGGTAGCGGAGCGTGACGCCCAAACGGCCGCCGTCGCCGAAGTGGCCGGTGATGGTCTCGGGGAGGAAATAGAGGAGCGCCTGGAGGTCGGTGAAGCCGTGGCGGTGGAGGAGGCGGACCGTGTGCTCCATGATGGGGACGTTTCCCATGGGAACCATGGGCTTGGGGACGTGCGTCGTGAGGGGCCGGAGCCGGGTTCCGAATCCCCCCGCCATGATGAGAGCCCTCATGACCGCTCCTCGCGGGGAACAAAGAGAACGAATCAATTATACAGGAGCGGCGCGTGGGACGGTAAAGCGGCCGCCGCCGTCTTACTGCAGCCGGTAGGGGTGGCGGGGTCGAAGCGCGTACAACAGCACGATGCCGGCGAGGAACCCGCCGATGTGGGCGAACCACGCCACGCCGCCCTCGGGCCCCTGGCCGGCCACGGACGCGCCGAAGGTGATCAGGCCGTTGAGGAACTGCACGATGATCCAGAAGCCCAGGACGAAGAGGGCAGGGATCCGGACGATCCGGATGAAAAAGCCGAAGACGATCAGCGTGAGCACGCTGGCGTAGGGGAAGAGCACCAGGTACGCCCCCAGCACGCCCGAGACGGCGCCGCTGGCGCCGATCATCGGGGTCGCGGAGGAGGGACCCACGAGGGTCTGGCCGAGGGCGGCGGCGACGCCCGACGCGAGGTAGAACCCCAGGAAACGCCCGTGCCCGAGGGTGTCCTCGACGTTGTTGCCGAAGATCCAGAGGTAGAGCATGTTGCCGAACACGTGGAAGAACCCGCCGTGCATGAACATGGAGGTGAAGATCGTCGCCACCGGATGGGGGAAATCCGCCGGCACTTCGCAGGCGCCCGTGAGTCGGCAGGGGATCAGCCCGAACTCGAAGATGAACGCCTGGGCGGCGCGGGAGGCCACGGGGTCGTCCCCGAGCTGGAGCGAGGCCTGGTAGAGAAAGACCAGGATATTGGACGCGATGAGCCCGACGGTGACGAACGGCACCGTGCGGGTGGGGATGTCGTCCTTCAGGGGAAGCATGGGGCGCCCCTACTTGGGGATCGGCTTCAGCACCGTGACCGTGGGGTTCGCGAGATAGCGGCTGGCAACGCGCTGGATATCCTCGAGCGTGACGGCCTCCACGGCCTTGGCGTAGCGATCGAGGAACTCGTGTCCCACGCCGGCGAGCTCGAAAAAGGCGAAGTACCACACCTGGCGCGCGTTGGTGCGGCGGTCCATGGCCAGATTCCCCAGCAGGAAGGCCTTGGCCCGCTGGAGTTCGTCCGGCGTCACCCGCTCCTCCCGAATCCGCGCCACCTCCCGCCGGAGCCCCTCCTCCGCGCGGACCAGGTTCTCGGCCGCGGTCCCCATGTGGATCACAAAAAAGCTGGTATCCGCGCGCGAGGGGTAGAGCGCGCCGAGCGAGTAGGCCAGCCCCTGATTGTCCCGGAGCTCCACGAAGAGGCGGCCGGCCATTCCGCCGCCCAGGAGGGTGCTGAGAACCTTGACGCCCGCATAGTCCGGCTGGCTCAGCGACGGCGCCAGGTACCCCATGAGGATCTGCGCCTGGGCGGCGGGGCGCTCCAGGACCTGGCGCGCGTTGGCTGCGGTGGGAGGCGGCGGGGCCGAGTCGTCCGCCCCAGAGCCCGCCGGCAGGTCGGCGAACAGCCGCCCCACCTCCTCCACCACCGCCTGCGCCGAGACCTGGCCGCTGACCGCGAGCACGATCCGGCCGGCGCGGTAGTGGCGCCGATAATGGTCCAAGAGCTGCGCCCGATCCAGCCGCTCCACCGTTTGGCGCTGGCCGAGCGCCGGGCGCCCGTAGGGGTGGGGACCGTAGAGGGAGGCCAAGAGCGTGTCAAACGTGAGGGGGAACGGCAGATCGCCGCGGTTGCGGATCTGGTTCAGGATCACGCGCCGCTCGTTCTCGATCTCGTCGGCCGGCAGGCTCGGCCTGAGGGCCACATCGGCGAGGAGGTCCAGCAGGGCCTTCCAGTGCCGAGCGAGCGCCGTGCCCCGAAGCTCGGCGTAATCCGTGTCCCCCGAGGCGCTCACGCTGCCGCCGATCTCCTCGGCCGCCTCCGCGATCTCCTGGGCGCTCCGGCGGGCCGTCCCTTTGACCATCACGTGCTGGAGGAGATTCGAGATCCCCGCGTTCTCGGGACGCTCCCAGCGCCCGCCCATCCTCACTTGGAGCGACACGGCCACCACGGGCGCGGCCGGGTTTTCCCGTACCAGGAGCGTGAGACCGTTGGCGAATCGGTGACGGAGGATGGGGGGAACGTGGCCGGCAGCCCAGGAGTTGCCGGGAATCATGGCGAGCCCCCCCGCCACCATCAGCCAGAGCGCCGCCGCCCGAGGCTTCATCGGCCTTCGCTCGCCGGGGTGAAGGCCAGCACGGCGTAGCGGTCGGCGAGGAGGTAGCGCCGGGCCGCTTCCTGGATCTGCTCCCGGGTGACGCTCCGGACGCGCTCCAGGTAGCGGAGCTCCTCCTCCAGACGCCAGACCGTCTCGGCCAGGCCGTAGGCGTAGGCCAGCCCCTCGGCCGTCTCGATGGCAAAGGCGTGCTCGGCCTCGGCCGCCGTGACGGCGCGCCGGCGCTCGACTTCGCTGACGCCGTCGGTCTGGATGCGCCGGATCTCCGCCAGGATCACCGCCTCGACCTTTTCCAGATCCTTGGGTTCCAGTTGGGCAGAGACGCTGACGAGTCCCCCGCCCTGCAGCGCGCCATAGCTGGCGCGAATGGACGAGACCAGCCGGCTCCGCTCGCGCAGCGTCTGGTTGAGGCGCGAGCTCCGCGAGCCGCCGAGGATGGACGCCAGAAGGTCCACGGCAAACACGTCTGGATGATCCAGCGGAGGGGCGCTCCACCCCAGCGCCAGATACGCCTGCTTCTCGTTCCGGGACACCACGTGCCGCCGCACCCCCGCCAGGGCCGGCGGGAGCGGAAGAGGCGAGCGGCGGGAGCCAACGGCCGGGACCCTGGCGAACGTCCGGGCCACCGCGGCGCGGATCTCGTCGGGATCGACGGCGCCGATCACGACCAGCGCCATGTTGTCGGGAACGTAGTGGCGCTTGTAGTAGCCCCGGATCGTTTCCCGGGTGGCCGCCTTCAGCGCGCCCTCGTCGCCCAGGACCGGGCGCCCGTAGGGGTGTCCCGGAAACACGTGGGCGTAGAGCTGGCGGAAGAGCGACGACCGAGGGTTATCCTCGCCGAGCCGAACCTCCTCGAAGACCACCTGCCGCTCGCGGTCCACCTCCCTGGGGTCAAAGGCCGAGTTGAAGGCGACATCGGCCAGCACTTCGATGGCGCGGGTCGCCTGCCGGGTGGGCAGGAGCATGTAGTAGAAGGTGTAGTCGAGAGAGGTGCCCGCGTTCGTCCGGCCGCCGACCGCTTCGACCTCCCGGTCCATGAAGCCCGGCCCCCGCGTCTCGGTCCCCTTAAAGAGCATGTGCTCAACCAAGTGGGAGAACCCGAGCTCCTCCGGACGCTCGTCGCGGCCGCCGACGCCGATCCAGAGGTGGAGCGCCACCACATCGCTCGCCCGGTGCTCCTGGATGATCACCCGCATGCCGTTCTCGAGCACTAGACGCGTCGGCCGATCGAGGCCCGCCGGGCCCGCCGAAGGCGCGGAGCCGGTCACGCTGCACCCCGAGAGAAGAAGCACCAGGGGCCATCCCCACCGGAAAATCGCGCGCGCGCGGGCAGCCGCTGACATGGGCGACTCAGCGTACCAAACTTTGCGGGAGGCGACAAGCAAACGCCCCGCGCGCGGCGAACGATGGTGCGCGGGAGACGGGTTCCATGTACTATGGGAATGATCATGAGCCGGAGCCGAGGATGAGCCCACTGAGCCGGTGGCAGGTCCTCTTCGCGGCCAGCGGCGGATTCTTCGTCGTCATCGGGTGGCAGCTGCTCCCCTCCCCGCTAGCCGCCCTGCTGCTCGCGCTGGGCGGCGGACTCTTCGGGGTGGCGCTCGCGCCTCGAGTCTGGCGGCACAGCCCCGCCAAAGGCCCCGCCGACACCGAGCGCCTCGAAGCGACCGTCGCCGCCTTTCAGGAAGGGATGCTCGACCTCTACTCGCTGGTGGAACTGGGCCGCACCATCAGCGCCTCGCTCGACCTGGACCAGCTCTTCACCACGACCATGAAGCGGGTGGCCGAAACGACCGGCGTGGAAAGCTACGCGCTCTTCCTGCACGACGAGACGGGGGACAAGCTCGTCGCGCGGACCGTCAGCGGGACGGGCACGGAGGCCCTGCAGGATCGCGCCTTCGCGATCGGCGAGGGGCTCGCCGGACGCGTCTACCAGAGCCGGTCGCCGGAGACGCAGTCCGCCGGGAGTCCCCTCCCCTGGCCGGACGTCCCTTCCCACGTCCGGTCGGTCGTCGCGCTTCCTCTGTCCTCCTCGGCCGAGCGAACCCTCGGCGTCCTCCTGCTCTATTCGCCCACCGCCGGGGCGTTCGGCGAACGGCAGACGGCCTACTTCACCGCGGTCGCCAAGCAGCTCGCCATCGCTCTGGAGAACGCCCAGCTCTTCATCAAGACGCGGGAGCTGAGCTACCGCGACGCGCTCACGGGCCTGTTCAACCGCCGGTATTTCGAGGAAGCCCTGGACCGGGAGGTGCGGCGGGCGGTCCGCTACAACCTGCCCGTGGGGTTGCTCATGGCGGACATCGACCATTTCAAGATCTACAACGACAGCCAGGGACACCATCAGGGGGATAACGTCCTCAAGGAAGTGACGGCCCGCCTCACCGAGAATACCCGACAGGTGGACATCGTCGCCCGCATCGGCGGCGAGGAATTCGTCGTCATCCTCCCGATGACCACGAAGACGCATGCCCGCCTGGTGGCCGAGAAGCTTCGGCGCTCGGTGGAGGAGACCAAGATCCCCGGGGAAGAAGTCCTGCCGGGAGGACGATTGACCATCAGCCTCGGGCTCGCCGCCTACCCCGAGGATGCCTCCGACCCCACGGGGCTCGTCCAGGCGGCGGATGCGGCGCTGTACACGGCCAAACGCAAGGGGCGCAACCGGACCGAAATGCTTGGCCGTTCCTAACCCTTCCCCCGGCCTTTCGGGGCGGGCAGATTGTCGGTCTTGGGTCGGGCAGAAAGCCAGCGGAGAGGGGTCAAAAAGGGTTGGTATCCTCGCCCTATCGTCATGTAACATATTGATAAGTGGGAACAATAGTTTATGCCTCCCCCCTGGCATCCATCCTGCTTTACCTATTGGCAAGCCAAGACCATCCGGAGTAGAGAGACTTCTGAAAAAGGAGGTGGGGGAAGCAGGTCGGCCGGGGGGTAGGCAAAGGTTCCGTGAGACACACGACTCAACAAGACAAAAGGAGAAAGGGCAAACCCAAATGAGAAAGGTGTTCGCAACCCTGATGGTGTTCTTCCTCTTCGTGGCGCTTTCGCCGATGGTGGTCGAGGCGGCTTCGCCTTGCCCGCCTGAGGTGCAGGCGGCCAAGGACATGCTGGCCAAGCAGGTTGCCAGGGGCCAGGATGTGCAGGCGCCCCGCGCCCTCGCCGGTGCCCGGAGCCAGGATGTGCAGGCTCCTCGCGGCCAGGATGTCCAGGCGCCCCGTGGTCAGGATGTTCAGGCCCCTCGCGGCCAGGATGTGCAGGCGCCCCGCTCCCTCGCCGGTGCCCGGAGCCAGGATGTTCAGGCTCCTCGCGGTCAGGATGTCCAGGCCCCTCGCGGTCAGGATGTCCAGGCCCCTCGTGGCCAGGACATTCAGGCGCCCCGCGCCCTAGGCCGTAGTCAGGATGTGCAGGCGCCTCGCGGTCAGGATGTGCAAGCGCCCCGCGGCCAGGATGTTCAGGCCCCTCGCGGTCAGGATATCCAGGCTCCTCGCGGCCAGGATGTTCAGGCGCCCCGCGGTAAGCGCGTCGAGGCGCCGCGTGGTCAGGATGTCCAGGCCCCTCGCGGTCAGGATGTGCAAGCGCCCCGCGGTCAGGATGTCCAGGCCCCTCGCGGCCAGGATGTCCAGGCCCCTCGCGGCCAGGATGTTCAGGCTCCTCGCGGTCAGGATGTGCAGGCGCCGCGTGGTCAGGATGTCCAGGCCCCTCGCGGTCAGGATATCCAGGCTCCTCGCGGCCAGGATGTGCAGGCGCCCCGCGCCGGCACCACTGGCGCCAAGGCTGCCCAGGCGCCCCGCGCTGACAAGGCTCGGATCCTCGTGAACGAGGCCGAGGCCGCGTGCAAGGCCGGCGACACCGCCAAGGCGACCGAGAAGGCCAAGGCCGCCATGGCGATCCTGCAGCAGAAGTAAGTTCCCTCGGTTCCTCCAGGGCCCCAGGGCAACCCCCTGGGGCCTTCTTTTTTTCTCCACCCAACGGGTATAGAATCCCCCCGATGAGTCTGACCCCCCTGCGCACCGCCGCGACGACCGGCCTCGCGTTGAGCCTGCTGCTGAGCTGGACCGGGCCCGGTCGGGCCGAGCGGACGCTCTCAGTCCAGGAAGCCATCCTCCGGGCCAAGCCCGCCGTTGCCCTCGTCGTGGCGGAGGTCGTGGCCGAGGTTCGGCTGAACTGCGGGAGCGGCGAGATCCAGCACACGCCTCCCCCCTTCAGGGAGACCGGCACCGGGTGGTTCATTGACGCGCGGGGGTTCATCATCACGAACGGTCACGTCGTCCAGCCAGCCCACACCCCGCCCCGGTGGATGGTCAACTCGTTCGCCAAGCGGGCCATCGAGTCCGCCTGCGTGCCGGCCATCCTCAAGCGGATGGGGATCGCCCCCGGCGAGCGCCCCGTCGCCGAGGACCAGGTCAAGCGGCAGGCCCTCGACAGCGTCCTGCCCTCCACGAAGGTCAAGCTGGACCCGGGCATCTTCGTCGTCCTCTCCAACGGCACGCGCGTGCGCGCCGAGGTGAAAAAGTACAGCCCGCCGCTCTCCGTGGGGGACGATCCGGAAGGCAAGATGTCCGGCCGGGACCTGGCCCTCCTGAAAATCCCGGGGAAGGACTTCCCGATCCTGCCGCTGGCGGACTCGAAGGCCGCCAAGATCGGCGACCCGATCCACATCCTGGGCTTTCCCGGGGTGGTGCTGAGCCACGAGCTCCTGAACCAATCCGCCACCGTTGAGGCCTCCGTCACCAACGGCGCCGTCTCGGGCTTCAAGCAGGACAAGGCGAACCAGCCCGTGATCCAGACCGACGCCCCCGCGGCCTGGGGCAACAGCGGCGGGCCGGCCGTCACGGCCAGAGGCGAGATGGTGGGGGTGCTGACCTTCGTCTCCCTCGCCCCGGGGCCCGAGGGCGGAATCGTCCAGGGCTTCAACTTCATCATCCCGTCGAACGCGGTCCGGGACTTCATCCAGGGGACGGAGGTGAAGGTCAGCGCCGAGAGCCCCTTCAACAAGGTCTGGTGGGCCGGGCTCGTGGAAGAGTTCGACGGCAACTACAAGGCCGCCGAGCGGTACTTCAGCGAGGCGAACAAGCTCGTCCCCAACCTCCCCGACGTCAAGCGGATGCTCGCGGAGGCCCAGGACAAGATCAAGAACCCGCCGCCGCGGCCGTTCCCCTGGGCGTGGGTCACACTCGCCGTCACGCTCACGAGCCTCGGCAGCTATGGCGCCATGTGGGGGCGCAAGTGGCGGAAGAATCGCTACCGCGTGGCCCCCTCCGTGGTCATCCGTCTCCTGGAGGAGGGCAAGAATCCCCTGGTCCTCGACGTGAGGAAGCCGTCCGCCTTCGAGACGAGCCCCCTCAAGGTCCCCGGGGCCCTGTACGTCTCCCCCGACGACCTCGACGCGGGCAAGTTCGACATCGAGGTCGAGCCCAACCGCACCGTCATCGCCTACTGCACCTGACCCGACGAAGTCACGAGCGCCAGGATGGCGCAAAAGCTCAGGCGGATGGGCTACAAGGATGTCAAGATCCTGAAGGGTGGCCTCGGGGCCTGGGCCAACGCGGGCCTTCCGCTCGAGGCCAAAGCCGGCCTGCCGACGATCGGCGTCGAGCTCTACAAGAGCATGCTCGGAAGCGTCTGAGCTGCGCGCTCAGACCAGCCGCTGGCGGATCCGCGACGACGTGAAGTCCACCGCCATGACCAGCGCGATCAGAAGCAGCAGCACCGTGGACGCCGCCGGATAGTTGAGCATTCTCAAGTACGTCTGGATGTAGAAGCCGATCCCCCCCGCCCCCACGAACCCCAGGATCGCCGCCGCCCGGATGTTGGTCTCCAAACGGTAGAGGGTGAACGAGACGAAAAGCGGCAGCAGCTGGGGGACGACGCCCCAGCGCAGCACCTGAAGCCGCGTGGCGCCCGCGGCGGTCACCGCCTCCACGGGACCCGGGTCAATGGCCTCGATCGCCTCCGAGTAGAGCTTCGCCAGGATCATCGTGGTGTACGCCACGACCGCCAGCACCCCCGGAAACGGGCCCAGTCCCACGGCGGCGACGAAGAAGAGCGCATAGACGAGCGTGTCGATGGCCCGGAGCGCGTTGAGCACCGAGCGCGCCCCGTAGAAGAGCCACGCCGGGGTCACGTTGCGGGCGGCCACGAAGCCCAGGGGAAGCGCCGCCACGGCGGCCACGGCGGTTCCCACCACCGCGATCTGAAGGGTCTGGAGCGCCCCCCGTGCCGCATTGCCGAGCACGGAGAGGTCGGGCGGGACCATGCGCCGCAGGAAATCGGCCATGAACGGGAGCCCCTCGACGATCCGGGGAAGGGACAGCTCCGTCTCCCAGGCCGACCAGAGGAAGAGGGCCAGGACACCCGCGAGCGTCGTCCACCGGCGTGCCGTCCTCATCGCGTTCCACCTCCAAAGATGGCGTCCACGATCTCGTCGGTGACCCCGGCCGCGCCGCCGTCGTAGACGACGCAGCCATCGCGGAGCCCAATGACCCGCTGGCCGTACGCCAGGGCGAGGTCCATCACGTGCAGCGTGGTGATCACGGTGATGCCGTCCTCGCGGTTGATCTGGCGCAGCAGGTCCATCACGGTCCGGGAAAGCGCTGGGTCCAGGCTCGCCATCGGCTCGTCGGCCAGGATAATGCGGGGCTCCTGGACCAGCGCCCGCGCGATCGCCACCCGCTGCTGCTGACCGCCGGACAGCGTGTCGGCGCGCCGGTGAGCGAGCTCCGCCAGCCCCACGCGGGCCAGGACGGCGTCGGCCAGGACGCGGTCGCGCCGCGGGAATGACCCCACGAGGGAGCGCAGGGGGGGGACGTGCGACAACCGGCCCACCAGGACGTTGTCGAGGACCGACAGGCGCTTGATCAGGTTGAACTGCTGGAAGACGAAGCCGATCCGGGCGATGAGGCGCCGGCGGGCTTCCCCCCGCGCCGCCGTGAGGCTCCGGCCGTCCACGAGGATCTCCCCGGAAGTGGACGCCACCAAGCCGTTCAGGCAGCGGAGCAGGCTCGACTTGCCCGCCCCGCTGGGCCCGATGACCGTCACGAACTGGCCGTCGGGAACTTCCAGCGAGACCTCCCGCAGCGCGACGGTGTTCGGCGGGTAGATCTTGGTGAGGGCGTGGACCTCGATCACGCCCGGGCGACCGACTCCCCCCGCTTCCCGGCGAGAAAGTGGAGGTGGAGGTGGTACACGACCTGGCCGCCCTCGGGCCCGCAGTGGCAGTTGACGCGGTAGCCCCGCTCCGCCACGCCCGTGGCCTCGCCGAGCCGCCGCGCCACGAGAAAGCACTTGCCGACCAGCTCGGCGTCGGCCGGCGTCAGCGTCGCCACCGACTCGATGTGGCGCTTGGGGATGATCAGGAGGTGGGTCGGCGCCTTCGGGTAGAGGTCCCGGAACGCGAGCACCTCCCCGTCCTCGTATTCGATGTCGGCGGGGCTCTCCCGCGCCACGATCTTGCAAAACATGCAGGTCCGGCTCATCGCGCGCCCCTCCTAGCGTATAATAGAAGGCCCGAAAGGAGGCTCGCAATGGGCACGTGTCCCAAGTGCAAGCGGAGGATCCGACGCAACGGCAACCACGTCAAGCTGGGCCAGGTCTGGCACCACAAGACGTGCCCTGAGAGACCAACCAGAAAGGTCTAACAATCCACCGCATGCGCGAGCGGATTCGACGACCCGACCGCAAGGGTCGGGTGCCCGCAAAGGTGGCTCGCCTACGCTCCCGCGTTCGCCCGCCTTCAGGAGGGTCGGGTCGTTATAAGGTGCCGCGGCCCCCGCCCCCGCGGCCCCCTCCCGAAAAGCCGCCGGAGAATCCGCTGCCCCCACCGCTCCACGAGGAGCCGCCGCTCCCCCGCGCGCTGGTCAGCCACGCCTGGTGGGCATCGCGGCCAAAATGCCGGATGCTCCTCGCGTAGCTGGACATCGTGAAGGGCGCGTCGGACCCGTACCACGCCGGGGCGGCCACGGCAAACCCCTCTAAGTTCGAGATCCAGGCCTCCTCCACCCCCAGGGCGATGGCGTACGGGAGCCACTTGTGGAGCGTCTCGAGAGGCAGCCGCTGCAGCCGGTCCCTCTCGGCGCGCTCCAGGAACTCCTGAAACCCCAGGATCTGGAGCCTGGCCCGCGCCCCTTTGAAGGTCTTCCGTGGCATGACCCGGGCGAAGGCGAGGACCACCAGCCCGGACAGGACCAGGGCCAGGAGCAGCAGGGGCGACACATACCCTGCGAGCAGATTCTCCTCGCCCACCAACGCCAGAACCACGGGGGCCGCCACGCACACGCCGCCGATCGCCCCCCAGAAGCGCCGAACTGATTGGGGCGAGGCGAGAAAATACTTCTGCTTCACCAGATCCCGGTAGAGCTGGTCCCGGATCGGGGGGAAGATGGCCTGGGAGTCCCGCCGGATCTCGGAGAGGAGCCGATGATCCGTCACCCCGCCGTGGCCGAAGACCTGGGCGAGCACGATCACCTCGAAGTCGGCGATGTGGGGATCGCCGAGCCATGGCTTGGTGAGCGTGAAGAGGTAATCGGTCTCCTTGAAGAGCGCGCCCGTGGTGACTTGCTTGATGTGAACGTGGCCGCGGACGGCGAGGTCCACCACCGTGGCCACCACGTCGCGCGGGTGAACGATCTCGTCCACGATGGTCCCGGCCTCGCCCGGCCTGAGCCCGGCGGGAGGCTCGTACTCGGGCTTGACCGACCGCGCGCCCAGGGGATCGCGACCCAACCGGCGCCAGGCAACGAAACACCCGGCAAACACGAGGAGCGGCAGCCCGAGCCAGGGCTCATCCAGGAGAAGCCAGCCGAGCCGCTCCGCTGGCGACGGGAAGCGGACGTGCCCCTTCGGCCATCCGACCACCACCGTCAGCCCCTCCCGGATCCCCAGGGGGCGTTTGGTCCGGAACAGAAGGACCCGCTCGGCCTGATCCAGCGTATAGTCTCTGGCCGCGGCGCCGAAGGGCCCCGTGAAGGCCGTCACCCGGACCGACCCCATGGGGACCGTCTGCGGAAGCCCCACCACGGCCTCGGCCTCCCGGATCGGCGCCGCCCACTCGGTCCCGGTGACGTTCCAGTAGAGCTCGTCGTGGGCGTCGAAGGCGAGCAGCCCGCCGCGCACGCGGTAGAGAATGGTCACGCTCCGCGTGGCATCCCGCGCCCCCGGCACCCAGGCCTTGATCTTGACGGACCTCCCCCCGTAGGAGATCTGCGTCTTCAGCGGCTTGCCCCCGTCGTCGAGGACATGAATGCGATCAACCCGGAGGTCGGAGTCAAAGCCCTGGCGGTCGTAGCGGATCGGGATGGCGCGGGAGATCCCCTGGTGACTCCCCCGGAACGCGAACGCGATCGTCTCCTGGACCAGCAGGCTCGAGTCCGGGTTCACCTGGATCGAGACCTTGAACGCTTCGATGGAATACGAGCGGGTCTCGGCTCCCGCGGGGGCGAGCAGAAAGAAGGAGAGAAACGCGAGAAGCGCGAGCGGGCCCATGAGGGCCCGGCTACGTCCCGAACGACACGCGCGGAACCTGCCGCTCCTCCGGCCGGTCGAGCTCGAAGAACGGGCGCTTCTTGAACTGGAAGGTGGTCGCGACAAAGTTCGACGGGAAGCTCTCGATGGCGGTGTTGAGGTCGCGCACCACGGCGTTGTAGTAGCGGCGCGCGCTCTGCACCGCCTCCTCGATCTGGCCGAGGTCGGCCTGGAGCCGCTGGAAATTCTGGCTGGCCTTCAGCTCCGGGTAGGCCTCGGCCACCGCGAAGAGGTTGCGAAGGGCCTGGGTGAGCTGGTTCTCCGCCTGCGCCCGCGCCTCGGGGGTGCCCGCGGCCATGGCCGCGCTCCGCCAGCGGGTCACTTCCTCGAAGGTTTTCCTCTCGTGGGACGCGTAACCTTTCACGGTCTCAACGAGATTTGGGACCAGATCGGTACGCCGCTTCAGCTGGACGTCAATGTCCGACCACGCCTCGCCCGAGCGCTGGGTCAGCCCCACCAGCCGGTTATAGGTGGCGATGGCAAACCAGACCAGCAGGGCCAGGACGATCAGGAAGAGCCATCCGCCCAAGGTCATGCCCCGTATGATAGCGGGGGCGGGAAACGAGC
The DNA here is from genome assembly GCA_016179965.1 of Candidatus Rokuibacteriota bacterium. Classification (GTDB taxonomy): domain Bacteria; phylum Methylomirabilota; class Methylomirabilia; order Rokubacteriales; family CSP1-6; genus CSP1-6. The sequence continues at coordinate 34,870 of JACPCF010000059.1, forward strand.
GTCAACGAAATTGGCGGGGGCGGACGCCTACCCTTCCAGGATGAAGGTGACCTCGATGGTCGCCCGGTACTCCGTGATCTTCCCCTTCTCCACGTGGGCTTTCTGTTCCAGGACGTGGAGCCCCGTGACCCCTCTCAGGGTCTTGTTGGCCCGCTTGAGCGCCGAATTCACCGCATCCTGCCACCCCCGCGGAGAGGACCCGATGATCTTGGTGACCCGCGCGACGGCCATAGGTGTTCCTCCTCGCCTGGAATCTGGGTTGGCCGGCACTGTAGGGGGTAACGGGGTGGCTGTCAAGAGGCAGGCGCGACTTCTGCCTCGGCTTGCCGACGACTTTGAGATAGAGCGAGATAAAGCCGATCAGGAACCGGGCGGCCCCATGCCGGCGGCTCGTGTCCCATCATCCACTCCCTTTGAGGGTTACCCGCATGATCGTTCCATCTCGATCTACCGTCAGGGCCTTGTACTCCACCGGACGGCTCTCTTAAGCCGGATCCATCTCATTCGAAGACCGGCTCACGCCCTTCGGCGTAGGCGCGGATTCCGGCCTCCAGCGTCTTCTTGGCGACCTCGGTCGTCATCGTCTCATAGAAGCACGCCGTCTCCAGCTCGAGCCCCTGGGCGAGCGGCATCTCGAGCCCCTCGTGGATCGCCCGCTTGATGTTCCGCACGGCCACGGGCGACCACCGGGCGAGCTTCTCGGCGTAGGCCAGGCTCTCGGGAAGGAGCCGGTCGGGGTCCAGCGCCCGGTGGACCAGCCCGACGCGCTCGGCCTCATCGGCGGTAAGCGCTTTGCCCTCCAGGATGAGCTCGAGCGCCTTGGCCGGCCCGAGAAGGCGCGCCATCCGCTGGGTCCCGCCGGCACCGGGCATGATTCCGAGCTGCACCTCGATCAGGCCGATCTTCTTCGGGCCGCGGGCCATGAAGCGGAAGTCGCAAGCCAGCGCGAACTCGCAGCCGCCACCCAGCGCCTGACCGTTAATCGCCGCGATGATCACCGGCGCGCACGTTCCCAGGCGCGTGAGCGTCTGGTGCCAGAAGCGCAGGGACTGGTAGGCCTTGGGGTGGGAGGGCTCGGCGTCCCGAACGAGCTGGAGGTCGGCGTGAGCGATAAAGTAGTCCTTGACGCCGCCCGTGATCACCACCGCCCGGACCCCTTCTCGCTCCCACTCGTCGAGGAGGTCATTCAACTCGTGGAGCATCCCTGTCCGGAGGAAGTTCCGCGGCGGGTGGTAAATTGTGACAAGCGCCACCGCCCCCCGGGGCTCCACGACGAAATACTTGGTCTTAGTCCTCATCCCGCATCTCCACTTTCGCTTGGCGCTTGGCCGCCTTGCGCTTCCTCTCCTCCGCAAGCTCGAAGCCCGCCTTGACCCGCTCCTCCCGGCTGCGACCCTCCCTCATCCAGTCTGTTGACTCTCTTAAGGGTCGAAGTGCCCACCAACCCACTCCAGCATGGCATCACGTTCCTCGTGGTCAGGATCGCGAATCGCCTCGAGAAAGCTTTCGTACCCTCGCACGCCACCGCAGTCCTCTGGTGGGCAGGCCCGCGCGCCGCCCAGGCAGACCGGAAGGTCCGACTTCATTGAATGACGCTATTGACTTGTCCAGGGGCGCATCTCCGGAACGGTGGATTTATCAGAGGCGGTCGCTCGCAATCAATTGCCGATTCGAACCGGCGACGTCCAGCATGGGAAGCTGGACCGGCCGAACCCCGGTCGAGACGGCCCGGGATGAGACGGTAGACATTACCGGGCCCTTCGAGAGCTCCCCCCTCTGTCACCGCTCCCATGGCCTCCCAGATCTTACCGCGAAAAGGGCAGCAGGAGGGCAGAACGCAGACGGGCCCGGTCCCGTCTGGCCGGGAAGTAGCCGAGCGACGACAGCCCTCGAGCCGGAATGCGAAGGATTACGGCGCGAACCGCAGCCCTGAACTGGGTGCGGGGGCTTCTGGGGAGGCAGTGGGGGGTGCCGGAGAGGCAGACTTGGAGACCGCGCGAAGCCGACAAGGCACTGAGAAAAGGGACCCTCTCCTGAAATCAGCCCTCCTCAATTCGAACGACTTCTTGAGGGCCTGCGAACGTACACCCGGACCACATCTCCCGCTGGGAGATCGTGGACCCGCTCCAGTTCTTCCGCACCGTCCGGGACGAGCGGGGGGCGATGGCGCGTCTGAACGACATTATCACCGCCCGCCTCCGCCAGGAGGTCGGCAAGGTGGACTTCAAGGCGATCATCCGGGAAAAGCGGGACGAGATCATGGGGACGGTGACGGGCGCCACCCGCGAGCTGGCTGCCCCGTTCGGCATCCGGGTGGTGGACGTGCGGGTCAGGCGGGCCGACCTGCCGCCCGAGGTCCAGGCGAGCGTCTTCGCCCGGATGCAGGCCGAACGGCATCGGATCGCCATGAAATACCGGGCCGAGGGCGACGAGAAGGCCAGAGAGATCAGGGCGGAAGCCGACAAGGCGCGGGAGATCATCCTCGCCAAGGCCTACGGGGAGAGCCAGCGTCTCAGGGGCGAGGGGGATGCCCTGGCCATCACGGTCACGGGCCGGGCCTTCGGCCAGGAGCCGGAATTCCTACGGTTTCCTCAGGCCACTGGGAAAGCTACGAGCAGGTGTTCGCCGAGGGGACGACGATCATGTTGCGGCCGGACTCTGACCTCCTGCGCTACCTGCAGTCGCCCCGTGATCTCGGTCCTGCCCTCCCACGGCCGGATGGGCGTGGGCCAAAGGGGTCGGCTGGCTCCTGCGGTCGGCGTTAAGCATACTCCGGGCCAAGAGCTCCGGGCCGAAGGGGTGAAGGCGCTGCGGGCCGATCTGGGGGGCAGCTCCCCAAAGGACCTGGGCTGCGGCGGCCACGGCGGGGCCGTAGAGGCGCGGGCGGCCGGCGCGAGGCCGGGCGGTCGGGGCCGACGGGATCCGGCGGAGCAGCCGAATGGTGGCCTTACGATGGACGCCGGCGACGGTAACCACCTCGTCCAAGAGCCGGCCCTTCTCGGCCTGGGTGGCGTGGAGATAGCGCTCCCGCTGGATCGTGGCGTACTCCCGAAGGCTGGCTCGCGTCACGGTGCCCTCCTGGCTGGCGTTGGTAACCCTGACTTTTGATGTACCGCCTTGCCTTCGGTAACCCAAATTTTGAGTTGATGCGGATTCTTGACAGCCCCTCCCCCCCGGCCTAGACTCCGAACGATGCACTCCGTCGCCGCCCTCTTCGCCGCCGCCCTCCTGCTGGCGTCGGCCCCTCACGCCGCCGCCCAGCCGAAGATCACCGTGAGCCACGGCCTGTCCATGCACGGCGACCTCAAGTACGGCCCCGGATTCAAGCACTTCGAGTACGCCAACCCGAACGCCCCTAAAGGGGGAGACGTCCGGCTGGCCGCCATCGGCACGTTCGATACGCTGAATCCGTTCATCCTCAAGGGCGTCGCGGCGGCCGGGCTCGGCGAGATCTTCGAGACCCTGACGACGAGTTCCGCCGACGAGCCGTTCGCCCAGTACGGGCTGATCGCGGAGACCATCGAGATGCCGGCCGATCGCGCGTGGGTCGCCTACACGCTCCGGCCCGAGGTGCGCTTTCACGACGGGAGCCCCATCACCCCCGACGACGTCGTCTGGACGTTCGAGACCCTGAAGAGCAAGGGCCATCCCTTCTTCCGGGCGTATTACGCGCAAGTAGCCAAGGCCGAGAGAATCGGCGAGAGGAAAGTCAAGTTCAGCTTCGGCAAGGGCGACAACCGCGAGCTGCCCCTGATTATCGGCCAGATGGCGGTGCTGTCCAGGGCCTACTGGAGCACGCGGGACTTCGAGAAGACGACCCTCGAGCCGCCGCTGGGAAGCGGCGCGTACCGAGTCGAGTCGGTGGAGGCAGGCCGTTCGATCACCTATCGTCGCGTCAAGGACTACTGGGGCGCCGGCCTCCCCGTCAACGCCGGCCGCGACAACTTCGACACAATCCGCTTCGACTACTACCGCGACACCACGGTGGCGCTCGAGGCGTTCAAGGCTGGCCAGTACGACTTCCGGCAGGAGAACGTGGCGAAGAACTGGGCGACCGCCTACACGGGCCCCGCCGTGGCGCAGGGCCTGATCCGGAAGGAGGAGATCCGAAACCAGGTCCCGACCGGCATGCAGGCGTATGTCTTCAACCAGCGGCGTCCCATCTTCCAGGACCCGCGCGTCCGGCAGGCGCTCGCCTACGCGTTCGACTTCGAGTGGACCAACAAGCAGCTCTTCTACGGCGCCTATACCCGGACGAAGAGCTACTTCTCGAACTCCGAACTGGCCTCCCAGGGGCTTCCCGGCTCGGAGGAGCTCAAGATCCTCCAGCCGTTCCGCGGGAAGATCCCCGAGGAGGTCTTCACCCGTGAGTACCAGCCGCCCGCCACCGACGGCTCGGGAAACATCCGCGACAACGTGCGCGAGGCCTTGCGGCTCCTGGCGGCCGCGGGCTGGACGGTCAAGGGCCAGCGGCTCGTCAACGACCGCGGCGAGCCCCTGCAGTTTGAGATCCTCGGCAACGACCCGACCTTCGAGCGGATCGCGCTCCCCTTCGCCAAGAACCTCGAGCGCCTGGGAGCCGCCGCCCGCGTCCGCACCGTGGACACCGCCCAGTATCAGAACCGCCTTGACACCTTCGACTTCGACATGACCACCTTCGTCTGGGGCCAGTCGCTCTCGCCAGGCAACGAGCAGCACGACTTCTGGCACTCCGAGACCGCCAACATTCCCGGCAGCCGCAACCTCGCCGGCATCAAGAGCCCGGTGGTAGATGCGCTCATCGACCTCGTGATCCGGGCGCCGGACCGGCCGAGCCTCGTCGCCCGCACCCGGGCGCTCGACCGCGTCCTCCTCTGGGGGCACTACGTGATCCCCCACTGGCACATCCAGGCCTACCGGGTCGCGTACTGGGACAAGTTCGGCCGGCCCGCGGTGGCCCCGAAGTACGCCCTCGGCTTCGACACCTGGTGGGTGGACCCTAAGAAGGAGGCCGAGCCGGCCCGACGCCGGGGCAGCCAGTAGCCCCTCCTCCTTCGGCCGCCGTCGATGTTCGCCTACATCCTTCGCCGCTTGCTCCTGATCGTCCCGACACTGTTCGGGATCATGGTGATCAACTTCGCGATCGTCCAGTCGGCTCCCGGCGGCCCCATCGAGCAGCTGATCGCCCAACTCCGGGGCCACGCCGTTCTCGCCACCGCGCGGGTGGGCGGGACGGCCGGCGGCGAAACGGCGGGGGCCGTGCCCGCTGTGGAGCCGGGACGCACCGGCGACGCCGCCGAGAAGTACCGCGGCGCCCGCGGCCTCGATCCCGAGCTCATCCGCCAGCTCGAGCGGCAGTACGGCTTCGACAAGCCGGCCCACGAGCGGTTCCTCGCCATGATGAAGAACTACCTCCTGTTCGACTTCGGCACGAGCTTCTTCCGCGACCGCCCGGTGATCGAGCTGGTACTGGAGAAGCTGCCGGTGTCCATCTCGCTCGGCCTCTGGACGACGCTCCTCGTGTACCTGATCTCGATTCCCCTCGGGATCGCCAAGGCCGTCCGCGACGGCTCCCCCTTCGACGTGTGGACGAGCGGGGTCGTGATCATCGGCTATGCCATCCCGAGCTTCCTCTTCGCGATCCTCCTGGTCGTCCTGTTCGCGGGCGGGAGCTTTGTCGCCTGGTTTCCGCTGCGCGGCCTCACGTCCGCCAACTGGGCCGCGCTTCCCTGGCCGGCCCGCATCGTGGACTACCTCTGGCACGTCACGCTCCCAGTGCTGGCCCTCGTCATCGGCGGCTTCGCGGGGCTCACCATGCTGACGAAGAACTCCTTCCTGGAGGAGATCAACAAGCAGTACGTCATCGCCGCCCGCGCCAAGGGACTCACGAAGCGCCGCGTGCTCTACGGCCACGTCTTCCGCAACGCCATGCTCATCGTGGTCGCGGGATTCCCGGCCGCCTTCGTCGGAATCCTCTTCACGGGCGCGCTGCTCATCGAGGTCATCTTCTCGCTGGACGGGCTGGGGCTCCTGGGGTTTGAGGCGGCGATCAACCGCGACTATCCGATCATGTTCGGGACCCTCTACATCTACACGCTCGTGGGGCTCGTGCTGAACCTCATCAGCGATCTGACGTACGTGGCGGTGGACCCGCGGATCGACTTCGCCACGCGCGAGGTGTGAGGAATGACGCTGAGCCCCTTGATCCGGCGAAGGCTCCACAACTTCAGGGCCAACCGGCGCGGCTTCTGGTCCCTCTGGATCTTCCTCGCGTTGTTCGTCACGAGCCTCTTCGCCGAGGTCGTCGCCAACGACCGGCCGCTCCTCGTCCGGTACGAAGGGCGCTTCTACGTCCCCTTCCTCCGGCCCTACCCCGAGACGACCTTCGGGGGCGCTTTCCCCACGGAGGCGGTCTATCGCGACCCCTTCGTCATCAAGACCATCACGGAGAAGGGCTGGATGCTCTGGCCGCCCATCCCCTTCCGCTACGACACGATCAACTACGACCTGCCCGTGCCCGCTCCGGCGCCGCCGTCGTCGGCCAACTGGCTCGGCACCGATGATCAGGGGCGCGACCTGGCCGCCCGGCTGATCTACGGCTTTCGGATCTCCGTGCTGTTCGGCTTGACGCTGACGCTCTTGAGCTCGGTGACCGGCATCATCGCCGGCGGCGTCCAGGGCTACTTCGGCGGCAAGACCGACCTCTTCTTCCAGCGCTTCATCGAGATCTGGTCGGGGCTGCCGGTCCTCTATCTCCTCATCATCCTGGCCTCCATCGTCGAGCCCAACTTCTGGTGGCTCCTGGGGCTCATGCTCCTCTTTTCTTGGATGTCGCTGGTCGGGGTGGTGCGGGCCGAGTTCCTGCGGGCGCGCAACTTCGATTACGTGCGCGCCGCCCGGGCGCTCGGCGTTGGGAACGCCGTGATCATGTTCCGGCACGTCCTCCCCAACGCCATGGTGGCGACGCTGACATTCCTCCCCTTCATCCTGAACGGCTCGATCACGACGCTGACCTCGCTGGACTTCCTCGGCTTCGGCCTGCCGCCGGGCTCGCCCTCCCTCGGCGAGATCCTCGCCCAGGGCAAGGCCAACCTCCAGGCGCCGTGGCTGGGCATCACCGGCTTCGCCGTGCTCGCCCTCATGCTGAGTCTCTTGATCTTCGTCGGCGAGGCGGTGCGCGACGCCTTCGATCCCCGGAAGACAGTCGGATGAGCGCGGTCTCCCTCCTCCAAGTCCGCAATCTCTCGGTTGTGTTCGACACCCCCGCCGGCGAGGTCCGCGCCGTGCGGGGGATCTCGTTCGGCATCGATCGCGGCGAGACGCTGGCCCTCGTCGGCGAGAGCGGCGCCGGAAAGTCCGTCACGGCACTCTCGATCCTCCAGCTTCTCCCCTACCCCCTCGCCCGCCACCCGAGCGGGAGCATCCGCTTCCGGGGGGAGGAGTTGCTCGGCGCCGGCGAGGTCGCGCTGCGGCGGGTGCGCGGCAACCGGATCACGATGATCTTCCAGGAGCCGATGACGTCGCTGAACCCGCTGCACCCGATCGAGAAGCAGATCGGCGAGGTGCTGTTCGTCCATAAAGCCCTCGGCCGCGCCGCCGCGCGCGCGCGGACGCTGGAGCTCCTGCACCTGGTCGGCCTGCCGGAGGCCGAGCAGCGGCTCAACGCGTATCCCCACCAGCTCTCGGGCGGCCAGCGCCAGCGCGTCATGATCGCCATGGCGCTGGCCAACGAGCCCGATCTCCTGATTGCCGACGAGCCCACGACCGCCGTGGACGTCACTATCCAGGCCCAGATCCTCCAGCTGCTCAAGGATCTCCAGGCCCGCTTCGGCACGGCGCTCCTCCTGATCACCCACGACCTCGCCGTCGTCCGCAAGATGGCCGACCGCGTGGCCGTCATGACCCAGGGCGAGATCGTGGAGGCGGGCACCGTCGCCGACGTGTACGGGCAGCCGCGCCATCCCTACACGCGCCGGCTGCTGGCGGCGGAAGCTCAGGAGCGCCGTCATCGCCCTCCGCGGGAGGCGCCGGTCGTCCTGGCGGCCCGGGACCTCAAGGTCTGGTTCCCGATCAAGGCGGGGGTCTTCCGGCGCACGGTCGATTACGCTCGGGCTGGCCCTGCTACGCCTCCAGACGAGCGAGGGTGTGATCCAGTTCGAGGGGCGGGAGCTGCAGGGGCTCAGCTCAAGGACCCTGCGCCCCCTCCGGCGCGAGATGCAGATCGTCTTCCAGGACCCCTTCGGCTCGCTGTCGCCCCGCCTGTCGGTCCGGCAGATCGTGGAAGAGGGACTCCGGGTCCATGGGATCGGCCGGACCTCCGCGGAACGCCAGGAGCTCATAGAGCAGGCGTTGAGCGAGGTCGGCCTCGACCCCGACACCTGCGACCGCTACCCGCACGAGTTCTCGGGCGGCCAGCGGCAGCGGATCGCCGTAGCCCGGGCCCTGGTCCTGCGCCCCCGCCTCCTCGTGCTCGACGAGCCGACCTCCGCGTTGGACATGTCCGTCCAGGCGCAGATCGTCGAGCTGCTGCGCGAGCTTCAGGCGCGCCACAATCTCGCCTACCTCTTCATCAGCCACGATCTCAAGGTGATCCGCGCGCTGGCCGACGAGATCATCGTGCTGCAGGCCGGCCGCGTCGTCGAGCAGGGCCCCGCCGCCCTCATCTTCGAGCGCCCGACGCACCCCTACACGAAGGCCCTCATGGCCGCTGCCCTCCGGCTGGAGACGGCGGAGGACGGCGAGCCGAACCCCGCCGTAATCTAGGCGGAGGCGGGCGGCCGACGGCGGGCCCACGGACGGGCCGCCTCGAGCTGCGAATAGCCGTTGCGCCAATGGGATCAAGCCTCACCGCCAGATAAACTCTATCGCTCTCCGGATGAAACAGGAGCTCCCGATGCCGTCCGTACTTGGCCGTGTCGCAGCGCCGCCCAGACGCGCTGCGGCGTCATCGGCAGGTCGAGATGTCGAACGCCCTGGCCCGCGAGCGCGTCGAGCACCGCGTTCACCGCCGACGGCAGGGACCCCGCGACACCCGACTCGCCCGCCCCCTTCACGCCGAGCGGGTTCGTGGTGCATGGTACGCAGTGATGCCCGACTCTCATGTCCGGCATGTCGTCGGCTCGCGGAATCATGTAGTCCATGAACGATGCGGTCAACAGCTGTCCGCTCTCGCTGTAGACGACCGCTTCGCCCAGCACCTGGCCAAGGCCCTGTGCGACGCCGCCGTGGATCTGCCCCTCGACGATGGGCAAATGCAGGATGTTGCCGACGTCGTCCACGGCCGTGTAGCCGACCACCGTGACCACGCCCGTCTCCGGATCGATCTCGACCTCGCAGATGTGGCAACCGTTGGGAAAGCTCATCTGCGGCGAGACAAACTTGGCCGTGTTGTCTAGCCCGCCGGCGAGCTCCTCCGGCATCCCGGGCATCGTGCGCGCGCGCCGGGCGAGATCCAGGATGCCGATCTCCCGGTCGGTGCCGGTCACGCGGAACCTACCGTCTCGGAACTCGATGTCGAACGGGGCGGCTTCGAACAGGTGTGCGGCGATCCCGCGGCCCTTCTCGATCGCCGTGTCGCACGCGAGCGCGGCTGCGCTGCCGGCCATCATCATCGAGCGCGACGCGACGCTCGGCGTGCCGACCGGCACCTCGTCGCTGTCGCCCTGGATGAGCCTAACCGCGCTCACGTCCACGCCGAGCCTTGTGGCAACGAGACGTGGGAACGTCGACGCATGCCCCTGCCCCATCGCCTGCACGCCCGTGCGCAGCGCGATTGTGCCGTCATTCTCGAAGCGCAGATCCACGGTCTCGTCGAGGATGCCCCCCGCCACCTCGAGGAAGGAACACAGACCGATCCCTCGCACCCTGCCTGCCCTCTCCGCCGCCGCGCGCCGGGCCGGGAAGCCCTTCCAGTCCGCCAGCGCCAGCGCCTTGTCCATCACCGCCTCGAACTCCCCGCTGTCATAGACCTGGCCGTTCGGCGCCTTGTACGGCATCGCGGACGGGGCGATGAGGTTGCGTCGCCGCAGCTCCACGCGGTCGATGCCCATCGTCAGCGCCGCCGAGTCGATCAGCCGCTCGATGAGGTAAATCGCCTCCGGGCGGCCCGCGCCGCGGTACGGCCCCAGCGGTGCCGCGTTGGTGAGCACCATCTTCACGTCGATCTGGATGGCGGGAATCACGTACACGCTCGACAGGCAGTTCTTCGTGTTGTTGGTCGCGAAGATGGCTGCGTACGTCGAGACGTACGCTCCGAGCCCCACGAACGTGCGCACCCGCAGGGCGAGGAACCTCCCGCGCGCGTCGAGCGCAAGCTCGCCCTCGAGTACGCCGTCGCGGCCGTGGGTGTCCGCGAGGAAGCTCTCGAGCCGACTTGCTCGCCACTTCACCGGCCGGCCCACACGTCGAGCCGCATAGAGCAGCGCCGCGTACTCCGCGTACGCCTGTACCTTCATGCCGAAGCCGCCGCCGACGTCGTACGTGAGCACGCGGATGCTCTGCGGGGGGACCTTGAACACGCCCTCGGCGAGCAGCTTCCGCACCACCGAGACGCCCTGCGTACCCGCGACCAGCGTGTAGCGCTCCGCCGCCGCGTCCCACTGCCCGATGGCAGCGCGCGGCTCCAGCGCCGAGGGGGCTAGGCGCGTGTCGAGCAGCCGGACGCTCGCGACGTGGGCCGCGCGCGCAAACGCGCTCTCGACCGCGGCCGCATCGCCGTCGGTCCAGTCGAGGGCGACGTTGTCCGGCGCCTCGGGCCAAATCGGCTGCGCCTCCGGGGCCATCGCGCGCTCGACGTCGGACGAGGCCGGCAGTTCGTCAAGGTCGACGATGAGGGCCTCGACCGCATCCTGCGCCTGCGCGGCGGTCTCCGCCACCACGATCGCGATCGGTTCGCCGTCGTAGCGCACCCGATCGACCGCGAGCGGCGGCATCGCCGCACCGAGCATCGGCTTACCGCCGCGCCCCGGGAACGACGCCGCGGGCCGGATCGCCCCCAGCCCGTCCGCGACGAGGTCCCTTCCCGTGAACACGCCGATGACGCCGGGCATCTTCAGGGCTTTCGAGACGTCCGTCCCGCGGAGCTCCGCGTGCCCGACTTGCGCCCGCACGAACGCGGCATACGCCTGCCCGGGCACATTGATGTCGTCGGTGAACCGCGCGCGCCCGGTGAGCAGCGGTTCGTCCTCGCTGCACAGGGCGTCACGGTCGCTGCCGAATCGTAGAAGGTTCCCGTTCACCGCCTTCCTCCGTCCTGAAGTCCGTCAGTCAGGCAGATTGCCGTGCGCGAGGGCCCGGCCATGAGGGAGTCGCGTAACCGGCGGTACACGCGCAATCCGAGCATACCACTCACGGCCGCTCGAATGCGGGCGAGCGGCCGTACGGGGCGTTCATGCGAGACGCACCCTCGTCGCTTCCGCAACGCAAGAACCCCGTAAAGGCTCCTCAGCACGCCGCGCGCAGGCGATTGACAGCGCCCCTCTGCGCCCAGTATACTGCTGGCCTGTCAACAGGCTACCTCAGGAAGGAGGCGCGATGCAATGACGAGAGACAGGATTCGTAGATCTCTGCGAGGCCTCGCCGCACTGCTGGCTGCCGTCGGCCTGGCAGCCCCGGGCGCAGCCTACGCCCAGGGCGGTCCGATCAAGATCGGATTGCTGGTGCCGCTTACCGGCCCGCTCGCCACGCCCGGCCGAGACATGGTCGACGGGTTCAATCTGTTCTGGGAGCAGGCCAGGCACACCGCGGGCGGCCGCAAGGTGGAAATCGTGGTCGCAGACACCACCTGCAACCCGGACCAGGCCATTACTCAGGCGCGCCGCATGGTGCACCAGGAGAAGGTGCACTTCATGGTCGGCCCGCTGTGCGGCCACGAGGGACCCGCGGTGGCGCAGGTGAGCAAGGAGACCGGCGTGCCGCTCCTCATGGACACCGCCGGCGCCGACACCGTCACCAAGTGGGACCGCACTCCGACGGTGGTGCGCACCGCGGTCTCCGCGAGCCAGATCGGACACCCTTGGGGCGAGTACATGTACAAGGAGCTCGGCTTGAGAAACGTCACCTTCATCGGCCAGGACTACACCTGGGGCCACGAGGTCACGCTCGGCGCGGTGAAGACCTTCACGGCGCTCGGCGGCAAGGTGGCGAAGATCATCTGGAACCCGATCGGCACCAAGGACTACGGCCCGACGATCGCCGCCATCCCGGCGGAATCGGACGGCGTGTCGGCGGTGGTGGTCGGCGTCGACCGCGTGCGCCTGTTCGAAGCCTGGTTCAATTTCGGCATGGACAAGAAGAAGAAGATCTACGGCGGCTACTGGATGCACCAGGATGCACTGCCGCAGATGGACGAGCGCGCCATCGGCCTGATCGGCAATTCGCTGCACTATGCTGCGGGGCTGGACACGCCCGAGAACAAGGCGTTCACCGAGGCGTTCGCCACGAAGCACAAGCGGCTGCCTTCCTGGTTCGCCGAGTCCGCGTACACCACCGGCCTGTGGAGCAAGACGGCGGTCGACTCCATCCAAGGCAAGATCGAGGACCGCGCCGCCTTCCTCAATGCGATGCGTACGGCACAGATCAAGGCGCCGCGCGGGCCGCTGCGCATGGACGGGTACGACAACCCGGTGCAGAACGTCTACATCTCGAAGATCCAGAAGATCAAGCACCCGGTGCTTGGCGAGGTGATGACCAACGTGCCGATCAAGACCTATCCCGCGGTGTCGCAGTTCTGGACCTGGACGCCCGAGGAGTTCCTGAAGCAGGGGCCGTACAAGCGCTAGACGCGGCACCCGGATGCCGGGCGGCGGCGCGCTGCCGCCCGGTACCTCTTTTCCCCAGCACCTTGCCCTCACGATGATGACCGGCGCCATCCTGCAGGCGATCAACGGCGTTTCGCTCGCCGCGCTGCTGTTTCTGCTGGCGAGCGGGTTCACGCTCACCTTCGGCCTGATGCGCGTGGTGAACATGGCGCACGGCGCCTACTACCTGCTCGGCGGCTACGTCGGCCTTTCGACCGTGCGCGCGACCGGCAGCTTCGCGCTCGCCATCGCGGCCGGCGGCGCGGCGATCGTGCTGCTCGGCTATCTCGTGGACCGCTTTCTCATCCGGCGCACCGGCGAGAACCACCTCGCGCAGGTGCTGCTCACCGTCGGGGTCGCCTTCGTGATCGGCGACATCGCGCTCAAGATCTGGGGCGGGGACTCGCTGAAGGTGCACGTGCCAGAGTTGCTGCGCGGCCCCATGGAGCTGCCCGGGGGCCTGGTCTACCCGGCGTACCGCTTCGTGCTCATCTTCTTCAGCATCGTGGTCGGCGTGCTGCTCTGGGTGCTCTATCGCAAGACGCAGATCGGCGCGGTGGTGCGCGCCGGCGTGGACGACCGCGAACAGGTGAGCGCCACCGGCATCAACGTGGACCGCCTGTTCGTGATCGTGTCGGCGCTCGCCTCGTTTCTCGCCGGAATGTCCGGCGTGGTCGGCGGCGCATTTCTTATGCTCTACCCGGGCGCAGAGTGGGAGATCCTGGTGTACGCGCTGGTGGTGGTGATCGTCGGCGGGCTCGGCAGCCTCGAGGGCGCCATGATCGGGGCGCTGATCGTCGGCCTGCTCGACGCCTACGGGCGCTGGCTGCTGCCGGAGTTTTCGTATTTCGTGCTGTTCGCGCCGATGGCGCTGCTGCTGCTCGTCAGGCCGCGCGGCCTGTTCGGCAAGGACATCTGATTGGGCCGCGTCGGCATCGGTCTCGCTCTTGCCGCGTTCGCCGTCGCCCTGACCCTGCCGCAGTTCGCGGGCCCCTTCTGGATGGGACTGGTCACGCAGATGCTGATCTTCGGTCTGCTCGCGCTGTCGGTGGACCTGCTGCTCGGCCAAACGGGGCTGTTCTCGCTCTGCCATGCCTCCTTCTTCGCAGTCGCCGCCTACACGACCGCCATTCTTCAGGTGCGCTACGCGGTGCCGACGTTGCTCGCCGCGCCGGCGGGCCTCGTCGCCGGCACGCTGCTTGCGCTCGGCTTCGGGCTCGCGGTGCGAACGCGCGGCGTGTACTTCATCCTGATCACCATCGCGCTGGGCTACATCGTGTGGGGCGTCTTGCACCGCTGGTCCTCGTTCACCGGGGGCGACAACGGCGTCACCAACGTCCCGTTCCCCGCAGTGGGCGAGCTGCGCATCGGCTCGCACACCGAGTACTACTATTTCGTGCTGGCGGTGGTGATCGCCTGCGCCCTCGTCTACCGCGTGCTGATCGCCTCGCCGTTCGGCCTGAGCTTGCGCGGCATCAAGGCAAGCGAGACGCGCACGCGCAGTCTGGGCTACCGCACGGGCCTGCACCTGTACGCGGCGTTCGTGCTGTCCGGGCTGCTGGCAAGCCTCGCGGGCGTGCTCTACGTGTACTACAACCGGTTCGTGAACCCGGTCTCCGCCTCGTTCCCGATCTCGGTCGAGGCGACGCTGATGGCGATCATCGGCGGCAGCGGGACGATTGCCGGGCCGTTCATCGGCTCCGGAATCATTCTCGGCCTGCGCAACTGGGTGAGCAGCTTCTTCGAGCTGTACGCCACCGTGATGGGCGTGGTGTTCATCGCCACCGTGCTGTGGGCGCCGGACGGGATCGTCGGCCTGGTGAACCGCTTGCGCGCCGCGCGCGCGAGGCGCAAGGCGTTATGACGCCGCCCGCCATCGAGGTCGGCGCGTTGACCAAGGAGTTCGGCGGGCTGCGCGCGGTGGACGGCATCTCGCTCTCCGTTGCCACCGGCGAGCGGCGGGTGCTGATCGGACCCAACGGTGCGGGCAAGACGACGCTGTTTCACTGCATTACCGGCACGCTCAGCCCTTCGGCCGGGCGCGTGGCGCTGTTCGGCCGCGACGTCACGGCGCTTGCCGAGAGCCGGCGCACTGCGCTCGGCATGGGCCGCACGTTCCAGATCTCGAACGTGTTCGCCAACCTTTCGCTCGCCGAGAACCTGGTGCTCGCGCTGATCGGCACCGGGCGGCGCAAATGGATCATGCATCGCCCGGTAGGCGCGTACCCCGATCTGCGGCGGCGCGCGCTCGAGGGACTCGAGCACGTCGGCCTGAGGCAGCGCGCCGACGAGTCCGTGAAGCACCTGTCCTACGGCGAGCGCCGGCAGCTCGAGCTGGCGCTCGCGCTCAACTCCAATCCGAAGGTGCTGTTTCTCGACGAGCCCTGCGCCGGGCTCTCGCCGGGCGAACGCCAGCGCATCTCGAAGATGATCGGCGCTCTGCCGCGCGACATCACGCTCGTCATGATCGAGCACGACATGGACGTCGCGCTCGGCCTCGCCGACCGGGTGACGGTGCTGCATCGCGGAAGAATCATCCTCGAGGGCTCGCCCGCCGAGGTGCAGGCCAACCCCGAGGTGCGTGACGTCTATTTCGGCCATGTCTGAGCCGCTGCTCTCGGTCCGCGGGATCCACACGTACTACGGCGACAGCTACGTGCTGCAGGGCGTCAGCCTCGAGCTGCAGGAGGGCCGCATCGTGGCGATCCTCGGACGCAACGGCATGGGCAAGACCACGCTCATCCGCTCGGTCGCGGGCCTCACCCCGCCGCGCGAGGGCGAGGTCTTGTTCAAGGGCCGCTCTCTGCGCGGGCTCCCGCCATACGCGATCGCCCAGCTGGGGATGGCGAACGTGCCGCAGGGGCGGCGCATCTTCGGCTCGCTGACCGTGCGCGAAAACCTGCTGCTGCCGACCAGCGCTCTCGCGGGGGGGCGGCCCGCCCAGGCGCGCGAAGGCCGCAAGCGCTGGGACCTCGATGCCGTGCTGCAGGAGTTTCCGCAGCTCGCCGAGCGCATCGCACACTCCGGCGGCGCGCTGAGCGGCGGCGAGCAGCAGATGCTGGCGGTCGGCCGCGCGCTGATGGCGAACCCGGACCTGATCCTGATGGACGAGCCCTCCGAGGGACTCGCCCCCCGCCTCGTACAGCAGGTCGAGGCGATCATGAAGAGCCTGCGCGCGCATGGCCATGCTATCCTGCTGGTCGAACAGAACTTCGCGCTCGCCGTGTCGGTCGCCGATTCAATCCATGTGCTCTCGTCGGGCCGCTTCGTGTTCCAGGGGACGCCCGCCGAACTCGCCCGCGATAGCGAGATCCTCGACCACCACCTCGGTGTGGCCGGATCCCAAACCGCCTGAAAGGAGCTCCCCCATGCCCGTACGTCACGTTCTCAACCCCAGCCCGGAGACCATCCACTGGGGCCACTTCGACGCAAAAATTCCCGCACGCCTCGAGGTCGACTCGGGCGATACGGTGGTCGTCGATACCGTGTCCGGCTGGGGCGACGTCATAGACGTCTCCCTGTTGCGCCCTGACCACCTCGAGATCGTCACGAAGATGAAACCGATTCTCGGACCACACATCCTCACCGGACCGATCGCGGTGCGCGGCGCCCTGCCGGGCGACGTGCTCGAGGTGCGCATCCAGGCGATCGAGCTGACCGTGGACTGGGGCTGGAACATCATCCGGCCGTTGCGCGGCACGCTGCCCGAGGACTTCCCGAATTTCGAGCGCCGCACCCTGCCGCTCGACCGCAAGGCCATGACGACCAAGCTCCCCTGGGGACCGACGATCCCGCTGCGGCCGTTCTTCGGCATCCTCGCCACCGCGCCGCGCCCCGAGTACGGCATGATCTCCTCGGTCGAACCGCGCGAGTTCGGCGGCAACATCGACTGCAGGGAGTTCGATCCGGGGACTTCGCTGTTCCTGCCGGTGTTCGTGCCGGGGGCGAACTTCTCCGCGGGCGACGGCCACGCGGTGCAGGGCGACGGCGAGGTGTGCCTCACGGCGCTCGAAACCTGCCTGAAGGGCACTTTCGAGCTGGTGCTGCGCAAGGACATGCGGCTCGCCATGCCGCGCGCGATCACCCCGACCCATTACATCACCTTCGGTCTCGACCTGGATCTCGACGACGCCGCCAAGCAGGCGCTGCGCGACATGATCGCCTGGCTGGTGCAAATGGGAGGTTGGACGCCGTCCGAGGCCTACGTCTTCTGCAGCCTCGCCTGCGACCTGCACGTCACCCAGCTGGTCGACGGCAACAAGGGCATCCACGCCATGGTGAACAGGAATCTGGTGGGCTAGCATGAAACTGTTCGATCTGACAGGCCGGGTCGCGATCGTGACCGGCGGTAACCTGTCTCCTCATCCCCATCGACGTATTGCGGCGGGCTCTCGCCTACTCGCTTCGTCACCTTCGGATACCTGCCCCGCGGGGCTGCGTCCTCGATGGCCATGACGTTGATCTGATGCCACCAGTCGTCGCCGAAGTCAAACCAGTAGCCGAAGGTATCGTCCACCTTCAAGCCTAGCGACCCAATGGTGGTGCGCGTCAGGTCGCCGGCCGGCTTGCGGTGGGAGAACGGCTCGTCCACAGCCATGGGCAGCACGTACCGCCGCGCCTGCCGGTCCATCGGCCCTTTGCCGCCCACCTGGAACTCGTGCATGTGCTCCTCTTCGCGATCGAAGGCATCGAAGATCGCGTGATGCAGGTCTTCAAGCGTCTGGTCTCCGCGCATCTGAATGGTCCGGGCGATCAGCGGGTTCTTCCGGGCGAAGCTCCCGGTCATGGGCCCGCTGGTGATGAAGACCTCCAGCGTATAGAGCCGCTGGCCGCCTCCGGCCCGAGTCACTGCCTTCTTGGCTGGTTTCTTTGCTGCCTTCCGTGACATGAGGCGCTCGAGTGGATCGCCACGCAAATCAACGGGCCCCCTTATTTGTCGTGTCCTCGCCGCTCCTCATCCCACCCGCGCTCCTCGATCCACCCTCGGCGGTAGACTTCTCGAGATTCACTCGAGACCTCGAACCAGACCGCGTCCCCTGGCGCCCTGTCGTTGAGACTGTACTCCGCCCAGGCATCGAGGCTGTGGATCAACGCGGTTCCCCACTCTTCCGGGGTTGCTTGAACCGAACCGAGCAGCGACCATCGCTGTCTCCGACAGGACGCGGCTGGCGGGCCGAACCGTGCAGCTCACCTACGAAAACCCCTGGCGGCTCGTGGCCGCCAGGGGCCGAAATGCCAACTGGTGGAGGGTAAGGGATTCGAACCCTCGACCTCGGCGTTGCGAACGCCGCGCTCTCCCAACTGAGCTAACCCCCCGACGACGCGCTATTGTAGCAGATTCGGGTCAGGGCTTCCCGGACTCGGGCGGCGCGTAGCCGCGGAGGAACGGTGTGACCAGGTCGATGGGGATGGGGAAGAAGGTCGTCGTGTTGCGCTCCGAGGCGACCTCGCGCATCGTCTGCAGAAAGCGCAACTGGACGGCAATCGGATAGCGCGAGAGGACCTGGGCGGCGTCGGCCAGCTTGGCCGCCGCCTGGAACTCGCCGTCGGCGTTGATGACCTTGGCGCGGCGTTCGCGCTCGGCCTCGGCCTGCTTGGCCATGGCCCGCTGCATGTCCTGGGGAAGGTCGATGTGCTTGACCTCCACATTGGTGACCTTGACGCCCCAGGGGTCGGTGTGCTCGTCGATGATCTTCTGCAGCTGCTGGTTGATCTTGTCGCGGGCCGCGAGGAGGTCGTCCAGCTCCTGCTGGCCGAGGACGCTCCGGAGTGTCGTCTGGGCCATCTGGGAGGTGGCGTAGAGGTAGTCCTCCACCTGGATGATCGCCTTCTCCGGATCCAGCACCCGGAAGTAAATCACCGCGTTCACCTTGATTGAGACGTTGTCGCGGGTGATGACGTCCTGGGGCGGCACGTCCATGGCGACGGTGCGGAGGCTCACCTTCACCATCTTGTCCACGAAAGGGATCAGGAGCAGGAGGCCGGGGCCCAGGCCGTCGCCGCCGGGGTTGAAGACCGACCGGGCCTTCTTTCCGAGGCGGAAGATGACGCCCCGCTCGTACTCCCGGAGGATCTTGACCATCGAACTGAAGAAGAACAGAGCCGCGGCGACCGCGAGGATGATACCGAAGAGCAGGTTGAATTCAGGCATAGCGTCCTCCTAAGGGCCCGTCGCCTTGGTCACTTTGAGGGTCAGCCCGTCGATCCCGGTCACCGTCACCGACTCCCCCTCGGCCACCGCGCCGCCCTCCGCCACCGCGCGCCAGCGCTCTCCGTGGACGAACACCTCGCCGGCCGGGTCGAGCGGCGAGCGCGCCACCGCCACCTGGCCGATCAGCCCGGAATAGCCGGTGGTGGGTTTCTGGAACAGCGCGCGGACGCCGGCCGTCACGGCAAAGGCGAAGAAGGCCCCCGTCGCCCCCACGGTCGGCAGGATCACCCACCACGACACGCTGATCCCCGCCTCGGGGGCGTCGAAGAGCATGATGGAGCCCAGGAGCATCGAGACGATGCCGCCGATGCTCAGGATGCCGTGGCTCACCACCTTGATCTCTGCGATCAGGAGAATGACCCCGAAGACGATCAGCAGCAGCCCGGCGTAGTTGATCGGCAGGGTCTGGAACGCGAAGAAGGCCAGGATCAGGCTGATCCCGCCCAGGACGCCGGGCAGGATCACGCCGGGGTTGGACAGCTCGAAAAAGATCCCCAGCAGCCCGATCATCATCAGAATATAGGCGATGTTCGGGTCGGTGATGATCGTCAGGAACCGGTCCCGGAAGCCGATCTCCACCTTCTTGATGGGAGCGTCGGCGGTCCGGAGCGTCACCGGGCCCTTGACGGTCTTCACGGTCTTGCCGTCGATCTTCACGAGGAGGTCGGCGACGTTCTCCGCGATGAGGTCCACGACCTTGAGCTTCACCGCCTCGCGCTCCGTGGCGGAGACCGAGGCCCGGACCGCCTTCTCCGCCCAGTCGGCGTTCCGTCCCCGCTCGGTGGCGATCGTCCGCGCGAAGGCCGCGGCGTCGTTCTCGATCTTCTTCGCGCTTACCTTGTCCATCTGCCCGCCGCCCACCGACACCGGATGGGCCGCGCCAATGTTCGTGGCCGGCGCCATGGCCGCGACGTGGGCCGCCATGGTGATGAAGACGCCGGCCGAGGCCGCGCGCGCGCCGGTCGGTCCCACGAACACGATCACGGGCACCTCGGCGTTCAGCTCTCGCTGGACGATGGAGCGCATGGAGCGCTCGAGCCCGCCGGGCGTGTCGAGCTGGATGATGAGCGCCTGGGCCTTCTCCGCCTGGGCGCGATCGATGGCCATGGACACGAGACGGACCGTGACCGGGCTGATGACGCCGTCAATCTGGATCAACGCAACCGGCTCGGCCGCCCGCGCCGGCGCCAGTCCGAAGACCACGAACACGAAGGGAAGGACGGAGGTCAGAAACCGCGTCATGAGTCGCCTACGGGTTGACTATACCACAGCCGGGACGGCTCAGCGGGACCCGCGCTGGAGAGCCAGGAGACTCACAAACTCGAAGAGGAGATTGGCGGCGAGGAGAGCCGTCACCTGTCCCGGGCCGTCGTAGAGCGGCGAGACTTCCATCACGTCGGCGCCGACGAGCGTGAGCCCCTGAAGCGCGCGCACGAGGCCCACGGCCTCGTAGGCGGTGAGCCCGCCGACTTCGGGCGTTCCCGTGCCCGGGGCGTAGGCCGGATCCACGGCGTCGATGTCGAAGGAGCAGTAGACCGGCGCGCCCGCGAGCCGCTTGACCCGGTCCGCGACCCAGCCGATCCCCCGCTCCTTGATTTCTTCGATCCGGATCACCTCGAGGCCGTGCTCGGCGTGGAAGTCGAAATCATCCGGCCCGTAGAGCGGGCCGCGGATGCCGATCTGGATCGTCCGCCGAGGGTCAATCAGCCGCTCCTCCACCGCCCGGCGGAACGGGGCTCCGTGGAAGTACTTGGAGCCGAAATATTCGTCCCAGGTGTCCGGGTGGGCGTCGAAGTGGACCAGCCCGAGCGGTCCGTGCCGCCGGGCGACGGCCCGGAGGATGGGGAGCGTGACGGAGTGGTCGCCACCCACCGACAGGGGAATCACGCTGTGCTCCACCAAGCGCCCCATCTCGCGCTCGACGGCCTCGAAGGTCCGCTCGATGGAGATCGGCGCCACGTCCACATCGCCGTAGTCGGCCACGCGGAGCTTCTCGAAAGGCAAGACCTTGAGAACGGGGTTCCAGGGACGGATCAGGGCCGACTGGTCGCGAACGGCGCGCGGACCGAAGCGGGCTCCCGGCCGGTAGGAGGCGCCGCCGTCGTACGGAATCCCCACGAGCGCCACGTCGAGCCGCTCGGGCTCCCGCACGTGGGGCAGGCGCATGAACGTCGGCGGCTGGCCGAAGCGCGGCGAGCGGAAGGCGTCGAGCGGCCGGAGGTCGTTCACCGCGAAGGTCAGATCATGAGGTCCAGATTGGAGAGCGACCGCGCGAGATGCTCGATCTCTGCCGGCGTCGTATGGACCGAGAAACTGGCTCGGACGGTTCCCACAACTCCAAGGCGCCGCATGAGAGGCATCGCGCAATGGTGACCGGCGCGGACGGCGATCCCCTCCTGGTCGAGGAGGTGGGCGACGTCGTGGGGGTGGAGGCCGCGGACGTTGAAGGCGACCACGGCTCCCTTGATCTCGGGGTTCCGCGGCCCGTAGATGGTCGTGTCGCCGTTCTTCGCCAGCAGCTCCAGCGTCAGCCGGCAGAGAGCCCGCTCGTGGGCAGCGACGGCCTCCATCCCGATTGCCGACAGGTACTCCACGGCCGCCCCGAGGCCCACGATGGGGGCGATGGGCGGTGTCCCCGGCTCGAAGCGCCAGGGCAGATCGTTCCACTGGGCGTGGTCGATCCAGACTTCCTTGATCATCTCGCCCCCGCCCCAGGCGGGCTCCAGCGAGTCGAGCACGGCGCGACGCCCGTAGAGCACGCCCCCCCCTGTCGGGCCGAGCATCTTGTGTCCCGAGAAGGCGTAAAAGTCCGCGCCCAAACTCTGGACGTTCACGGGCAGATTGGGGACGGCTTGAGCGCCATCTACCAGGACGAGGGCGCCCGCGGCATGGGCCCGCTCGGCGATCTCCCTGACCGGGTTGATGGTGCCAAGGACATTGGAGACGTGGGCCACCGCCACCACTCGCGTCCGGCGCGAGAGGAGGCGGGTGAAGGCCTCCAGGTCCAGAAAACCTTCGCCGATCACGGGCACCGCTTTCAGCACGGCCCCACGATCCCGGCAGAGCATCTGCCAGGGAATCAGGTTGGAGTGGTGCTCCATCTCCGTGACGATGACTTCGTCACCGGCCTTGACGGTCCTGCCGATGGCCTGAGCCACCAGGTTGATCGCGTCGGTGGTCCCCCGCGTGAAGACGATCTCCTCCCGCTGGGCGGCACCGATGAACTGCCTGACGCGGTCCCGCACCGACTCGAGGAGGGCCGTGGCCTCCTCCCCCAGCGTGTGGATCGAGCGGTGGACGTTGGCGTGGGTGGTCTCGTAGTAGCGGCGCACCGCCTCGATCACCTGGCGCGGCTTCTGGCTCGACGCGGCCGAATCGAGGTAGACGAGGGGCTTGCCGTTCACGCGACGGTTCAGTATCGCGAAGTCGGGTCGGCAGCGTTCCGCCAATGTCATCGCGCGGCACCCACGGCGGTCAGGGCTCCTTTCAGAACCTGAAGCGGGAGGGTCACGCACGTGATCCGGGAGGGGCGGATCTTCGCCTCGAGGCGCGTCAGGAGATCGTCGGGTGCCAGCGCCAGCACTTCACCGATCGCCCGCCCCCGGGCGATCTCCACGAGGAGGTCGGCCGAGGCCATGCAGATGGCGCAGGAATCCCCCTTGAAGCGGGCGTCGGCGACGCTCCCGTTGGCCAGCTTGAGTTGAATCCGCACTCGGTCTCCGCAGAGCGGGTTCACATCCTCAAAGACGGCGTCGGCGTCGGCGAGATCGCCGAAGAAGCGCGGGTGCCGGAAACGCTCGCTGATGACCGAGCTGTAGAGCATGGGAACCTACTCGAGCTCGCCGCGAGGCGCGGTAGCCCGATACGGCGGGAACCTGAAGGCCATCTCGCGCGAGAGCAGGCCGCCGTGACCGAGCGCGGCGATCTCGGCGTTGCCGATCTCATCCCCCGCCAGGATTCGTGGGAAGACCAGGTCGAATGTCGTCGCCTGGGAGAACATCCCGCACGTGGGCATCCCCACCAGGGGCGCTCCCTCCCAGCGGGCGATCCAGAGGAGGCTCCCGGGATGGGCCGGCGATCCGTGCCGTTCCATCCGCCCCCCGACGAGTTCCAGGCCTCCGAACACCGGGTCGAGTGGGTCCAGCGCGCTGGCGCCCGCCACGATGAAGATCTGAGCGCCGGCGTCCTTGAGCGCCTCGAGCTCCTTGGCGACGGCATGGGGGCCCATCCCGGCAAAGCGGATGGGGAGCAGCCGCGAGCCGAACCAGTCGATCTTCTCCTGGAGCGCCGACTCGAACCGCCGCCGCTGCTGTTCCTCCAGCCTCTCCCGCGCCACGGCGCCGATGACGAAGGGCGTGAACGGGCTCACCGCGAGCACGCCCCCGGCCTGTCGGGCCAGACGTTCCACTTCGGCGATCGTGGCGGAGGCGATGACCAGCGGAGTGACCTTGGCCTTGGCCACCACCTCCCCGGCCTCCACGGGCTGGCCGTCAAAGAGGGTGAAGACCGAGATCCCCTCGAAGGCGTTCGCCTTGGAGAGCGGCCCGGTCCTGACCTTGAGGAGACCCCGCCGCGCGGCGGTCAGCGCCCACTGGCCCCCGGTGTAGCCCTTCACCTGAACGCCGTCGCCGACGACGGCCCGCGAGAGACGGGCCCCCGCCTCTTCCTCGTGGAGGTCCCCGGGCTCGAGCTCCAGGAGATGGAGCTCCTCCCAGTCACAGCCGAGAATCCGTTCCGCCAGGACGCCGTCCAGCGTCTCGCCCTTCTGGCCCACGACTTTCTTCGCCCCGTCCCTGACGTCGTGGCAGAGTACCTTCCCGATCAGTGCTCCAGCCGTCGCCCCCGACCTCAGGACCGCGTGGGCCTTCAACGCTTCCCCTCTCTGACCTTCCGGCTGATCGGCATCCCTGTGGCGCCGACGCGCTCGGCCAGAATCTCTGCCAGGATGGCCAGCGCGATCTCGGGAGCGGTCTGGGCGCCGAGATCAAGGCCGATGGGGACACGGATCCGCGCCAGCAGCTCCTCGGACACGCCCTCTTCTCTCAGGAGGGTGAGGATGGCGTTGCCGCGGCGCGTGCTCCCCAGCATCCCGATGTAGCCGGCCTTGCTCGCCAGGGCGTGGCGGAGCACCGGGAGGTCGTACTTGTAGTCGTGCGCCACCAGGACCAGGGCCGTCACTGGAGTGAGCGGGATGGACCTCACCACTTCGGAAGGAATGCCCACTTCCAGGCGGTCCACGTCGGGGAAGCGCTCGCGGCTGGCGAAGCGCGGGCGGCCGTCCACCACGATCGTCCTGAAGCCGAGGATCTTGGCCAGGGAGACGAGCGGCATGGCGACATGGCCGGCGCCGACCACCAGGAGCGTGGACGGAGGCCCGAAGGTCTCGACGAAGCAGCGGATCCCCTCGAGGAAGAGCGTCTTCGAGACGCCGCGGCTCAGGCACTCCCCAGCCTCGGCGGCGAACCGCCGGTCCAGGAAGGGATCGCCCAGACTCCCCTCGGTGCGCCCGTCGTCCAGGAGCAGGAGCTTCGCCCCGTTGTTGGGAGGATCCAGGCGCGTGATCAGCGCGCCCCAGCCGCCCTGCTCGGCGTGGGCCCGGAGCGTCTCGTAGTAGGTCAGCGGCGGGGCGTCGGTCCGGGCCAGCCTTAGCGGCTCGACGAAGACCTCGATGGTCCCGCCGCACGTGAGCCCGATCTCCCACGCCTCTTCGTCTCCGAGGTTCAGCTCCAGGAGCTTCGGGGTATTCTCGCCGAGGACGCCTTCGGCCTCCTCGATCACCTGGGCGTCCACGCAGCCGCCGATGGTCACCGAGCCCAGGATCCGGCCGCCGCCCCCCACGAGCATCTTGGCCCCCTCCTTGCGCGGGGTCGTGCCGCGGGTGTTGACCAGCGTGGCCAGGGCCACCTTCTCCTCTACGTTTTTCAGCCGTTCGAACTGCTCGAAGAGCTCGTGCATAGCGCTCAAACTATACCACGGAGATCGCCCGCCGAGAGGGCGGACTCAGGTGGTCGGGGGTGAAGAGAGAGCCGCCTCGTAATCCTGCCAGGTGTTGACGTCCGGGGGGTGGGGGTGATCAACCTCTACGTGGTGGACCCATTCGGGACCTTGAGCGCGATTGGCTGATCAAACAGCGATCGGGGGAAGATGATCGGGGCCCGCCACCAGGACCAGTCCCGAGACGAACGGCCTCATCCCGTGGGATCTGCGGAGTATCTTCCCGGATCCCGGTCGAACGTTTCCTTGCATCGGAGGCAGCAGAAGTAAACGCTTCTCCCCAACGCCCCTGATCGATATCTGGCCGATGCGACCTCCACGAGCATCCCGCAGACCGGATCCCTAGCTTCGGTTTCGCCGATCTCCTCCTGAGCGGTTTGCGCGCCCTTCCAGTCAACCTTCTGGCTCCTCGACACCTGAATGATCTCGGCCAGGATGCTCACCGCGATCTCCTGAGGCGTAACCGCGCCGATGTCAAGCCCCGCCGGGGCCTTCAGCCGGCCGAGCCGTTCGGCTGGCACCCCCCTCGCCCGCAAAGCCTCGATGACCGCGCCGGCCCGCTTCCGGCTTGCCACCAGGCTCACGTAGCCGGCCTCGCTCCGAAGCGCCTGCAGGAGGGCCTCTTCGTCGAAGGTCCCATGGCTGGCCACCACGACGAAGGTCCGCGGAGTGACGCGGAGCTGGGCAAGGCGATCGGCGGAGCTTTCGGAGGGCACCAGGACCACGGCAAAGTCCATGGCCTGGCCGAGCTTCGCCAGCGTCTCGATCACCGGCCCTCGGCCGAAGAGGAGGAGTTCGGGTTTCGGCAGCACCGGCTCCACGTAGATCTCCAACGTCCCCCCGCTGTGGCACGTCATCGGGTATTCGAGCACACCTTCTCGCCTGCCGGAACCGGTCCCGCCTTCCCCCACCAGGGCGATGAAGCGCGGCTGGCCGTCGCCGAGGGCCTTGAGCGCCTCTTTGACCACCACCGGCTGGGCGCAGCTACCCCCGACCCATCCCGAAACCGTTCCATCTTTCCGGATGAGAGCCTTGGCTCCGGGCTTGGCCGAGGTCGGCCGCTCGCACCGAACCACGGTAGCCAGGGCAAACGGCTCACCCTGCTGAGCAAGCTCATACGCCAGGGCGAAGAGATCATCGGCCACGGAAACACCGCTCGGGCGTCACGTCTTCTCTGCTCCGCCGCCCAGGAGCCGCCTGACTGCGCGCCCCATCGTCTGCCTCACGGCTTTGGCCCCCAGCGAGAGGGCGTCCAGCTGCTTGGCCTCCGATGGAACCGCTTGAGCGCCCTCCTGGCCAGAGCCTACCTCCAGCTTCTGCCGCAGGGCAGCGGCGAACTGCTGAAAGATCTGGTTCGACACGCTCTCGATCATCCCTCGGCCCATCTGGGCGAGGATCCCGCTGATATTCACCTGCGAGGCCACCGTGACTTCGGTGCCGCCAACTATCGGGTGGAGGCGGCTCTGCATCCGCATCTCGGCCCCGCCCTTGCCCTTGACGTCCTGCCCCTGGCCGATCAGCTCGGCTTCCCATTGCATCGCGTCCAGGCGCTCAAAGCGGATCTTGCCCTTGTAGCTGGCCGTCACGGGCCCCACCTTCACGGTGATCGTTCCCAGATAGGTACGGTCGTCCACCTTCTCGGTGATCGCCGCCCCGGGCAAACAGCTGGCCACCTGGTAGGGGTCGGTGAGGAAGCTCCACACTCGATCAGGAGGCGCATCCAGAGCGAACTTCTGCTCGATCTTCATGGCGTTTCCGCGAAAACCATCGCTTACTGCCGGCTCAACGACACGGGGCCGTAATGCCCCGTGCTACGCCCCGTCCCCTCCAATCGCTTGTCGGAGACAACCTTCAGGGAGAAATCCCTCCCACCCACATCCAACAACACCCAAATGCTTCCATCCTGCTTGGCCCCAACGCTCCCTCTCATCCGGTGATAGGTAAACGAGCCGTGGACGACAAACACCATCGTTCCACTCACTTTTTGCCCTTGCTGGTCCTCGACCACCACTTCGATGGGATGCACCATATTCCCACCCCACTCGCCCTTCCACTTTCCGACGAGATTGGGGGGCGTTGGTACAGGGGCCAGTGTCTCTTCGACGGTGGCGCAGCCGGTCACAATACCGAGGAGAGGCGCCATGGCGAGGACGGAAACGAAACCTCCTGTTCTTGACCTCACGGTTTTGGCTCCTCTTCCTGTGGGTCGGTTCACCGCTCAAGTTTACTGGGCTGCCCTACTCAGTGACCCCGTGCTCACGCAGGAGCTTCCAGACCTTGGCCGGAGTGATGGGAATGTCGATGTGGCGCACCCCCAAATGCCAGAGGGCATCCACGACCGCGTTGGTGATGGCCGCCGGCGCGCCGACCGTGGCCGACTCCCCCACCCCCTTCGCCCCCAGCGGATGGTGGGGCGACGGGGTGCAGGTTTTGTCGGTCTCCCACCGGGGCGTCTCCACCGCCGTGGGCAGCAGGTAGTCCATGAAGCTGCCGCCCTGGATGTTGCCGTGCTCATCGTAAGAGATCTCCTCGTAGAGCGCCGGGGCCAGCCCCATGGTGAGCCCGCCGTGGATCTGGCCTTCGACGATCATCGGGTTGATGATGTTGCCGCAGTCGTCCACCGCCACGAAGCGCCGGACCTTCACCTCCCCGGTCCCCTTGTCGATGTCCACCACCGAGATGTAGCTCCCGAAGGGGAAGGTGAGGTTGGGCGGGTCGTAATACGAGACCGCCTCGAGCCCCGCCTCCATGCCTTGCGGATGATTCGTATAGGCCGCGAAGGCGATCTCCTGGATGGTCTTCGCCCGGTTGGGTGCCCCCTTCACCGAGAACTTCCCCGGCTCCCAGACCAGATCTTCTTCCGCGGCTTCCAGCAGGTGCGCCGCGATCTTCCGCGCTTTGTCCCGGATCTTCCGGGCCGCCATGGCCCCGGCCGCGCCGGCGACGGGGGTCGAGCGGCTCGCGTAGGTGCCAAGGCCGTAGGGAGCAGTGTCGGTGTCGCCCTCCTCCACCTGGATGTCGGCCGCGGGAATCCCCAGCTCCTCGGCGAGGATCTGGGCGTACGTGGTCTCGTGACCCTGCCCCTGGGACTTGGTCCCGAAGCGGGCGATGGCCTTGCCGGTCGGATGGATCCGGATCTCGCAGCTGTCGAACATCTTGAGGCCCAGGATGTCGAAGTGCTTGGACGGGCCCGCCCCCACGATCTCGGTGAAGCTCGAGATCCCGATCCCCATCAGCTCGCCGCGCTTGCGCTTCTCCGCCTGCTCTCGCCGGAGCTCGGCATAGCCGATCTTCTCCATGGCCTTTCGGAGGGCGCCGGCGTAGTTTCCGCTGTCGTACTCCCATCCGAGGGCGGACTTGTACGGGAACTGCTCGGGCTTGATGAAGTTCTTGAGCCTGAACTCGGCCGGGTCCATCCCGAGCTGGTGGGCCACGAGGTCCGCCATCCTCTCGATGGTATGCACGGCCTCCGTGACGCGGAACGAGCACCGGTACGCGATCCCCCCCGGCGGCTTGTTGGTGTATACCCCGTCCACCTCCACGTGGGCCGCCTTGAAGTCGTAGGAGCCGGTACAGATATGGAAGAGCCCGGCCGGGAACTTGGAGGGGTTGGCCGCCGCGTCGGCGTAGCCGTGGTCGGCGATCGTCTTGATCCTGAGCGCCGTGAGCGTGCCGTCCTTCTTCGCCGCCAGCTCGGCCGTGATGTGATAGTCCCGGGCGAAGGAGTCGGCCTGGAGGTTTTCCATCCGGTCCTCCATCCACTTGACCGGCTTCCCCGTCAGCACCGAGGCCGCCACGGCGATCACGTACCCCGGATAGACCGGCACCTT
This sequence comes from Candidatus Rokuibacteriota bacterium, assembly GCA_016179965.1. GTDB lineage: Bacteria > Methylomirabilota > Methylomirabilia > Rokubacteriales > CSP1-6 > CSP1-6. Next base: position 63,681 of record JACPCF010000059.1, read on the forward strand.
GCCCCCGAAGCCGCCGCCGATGTCGGGGGAGATGATCCGGATCTTGTGCTCGGCCAGGCCAACGTGCCCTGCCACCAGGGCAAACACCGTGCGGATCGCGTGGGGCGCCTGGGTGGTCATCCAGACCGTCAGCTTGCCTGACACTTTGTCGAAGTGGGCGATGCAACCGCAGGTCTCAATGGAGGCCACGTGGATCCGCGGGAGGTAGATGTCCTGCTTGACCGTCACCTCAGCCTCGCGGAAGACGCGATCGGTGGCGGCCTTGTCCCCCCACTCCCAGTGCCAGATGTGGTTATCCTTCTTGTCCTTCTTGTCGGTGCGGAGCACCGGCGCTCCGGGCTCCAGCGCCTTCTTGGGATCGACGACGACGGGGAGCGGCTCGTACTCGACCTCCACCGCCTCGACGCCATCGGCGGCTTTGTAACGGTCCGTGGCGAGGACCGCTGCCACCTCCTGAGCCTGATACATGACCTTCTCCACCGGGAGCACCATCTGGGTGTCCGACATGAGGGTCGGCATCCAGTGGAGGTTATACTTGGCGAGATCCTGGCCGGTGATGACGGCCAGCACCCCCGGCATCGCCAGGGCCTTGGTGGGATCGATCTTCTTGATCTTCGCGTGGGCGAAGGGGCTCCGGACGATGTCGAGGTAGAGCATGCCCGGAAGCTGGATGTCGTCCACGTAGGTCCCCTTCCCCCGGATGAAGCGCGGGTCCTCCTTGCGCTTCACCGAGTGCCCCATCCCTCCGATCTCGGGCGAGGTCTTGGGCGCCATCATGACCCTCCCTGCCGCAGCTTGGCCGCGGCGTACTCGATTGCCTTCACGATGTTCACGTAGCCGGTGCACCGGCAGAGGTTTCCTGAGATGGCCCGGCGGATCTGCTCCTCGTCGGGTTGGGGGTTCTTCTTGAGGAACGCGTAGCTGGCCATCAGCATGCCGGGGGTACAGTAGCCGCACTGGAGGCCGTGCTCCTGCATGAAGCCTTCCTGGAGCGGGTGGAGCTTGCCGTCCTGCTCGAGGCCCTCCACGGTCATGATCTCTTTCCCGTGGGCCTGGACGGCGAACACGGAGCACGACTTCACGGCCCGCCCGTCGAGGAGGACGGTGCAGGCCCCGCAATGCGTGGTGTCGCAGCCGATGTGGGTCCCGGTCAGCCGGAGGATGTCCCGGATGAGGTGCACCAGGAGGAGCCGCGGCTCCACCTCGGCCTCATGCTTCTCCCCGTTGATCGCGACTTGCACGAGCATCGTCCTCACCTCCATATTCTCGGGTTTCGCTCGCCTGCGACTCGTGGAGCCCAGCCCACGGGAGTCGCGCGGCTCGCCCTACCGGCCCCCGCCGGCGCGCTCAACCGCCTTGGTGAGCGCCCGGGCCGTCAACACCCTGACCAGATCCCGTTTATACTCCGCCGGCCCTCGGAGGTCCGAGGTCGGCTGGGACTCCTCGGCCGCCAGCTGGGCTGCCTGCTTAATGATCCCCTCGTCCAACCGCTTGCCCTGAAGGAACGCCTCGGCTTTCTTCGCCTTGATCGGCGTCGGTCCGACGTTGGTCAGGCCGATCCCTGCCCGTTCGCACACGCCTTTCTCTTTCAGGGTCACCTGGGCCGCCACCGCGGCGGTGGCGAAGTCCCCCACCTTCCGCTCCAGCTTCACGTAGGCTCCGCCGCTTCGGGGAGGCGGAATAGGGATCCTGATCTCGGTGAGGATTTCGCCCGAGTTGAGGGCGGTTGTGAAGGGACCGGTGAAAAAGGAGCCGGCCTGGATTCGCCGCTCCCCTTTTTGCCCGAAAGCGACTGCCTCGGCCCCAAGGGCGAGCATGGTCGCGGGGTGGTCGTTCGCGGGGTCGCCGTGGGCCAGGTTGCCGCAGACCGTAGCCAGGTTCCGCACCAGGGGGTCGGCGATGACCTTGCTCGTCTCGAGGAGGATCGGATATCGCGTTCGGACGAGGTCGGACTCTTCGAGATCTGACTCCCGGGTGAGCGCGCCAATCCTCAGGACCCCTTCGGCTTCGCGGATATACGCGAGGTCCGGAATCCGGTTGATGTCGATGAGGTGCCGCGGGGAGGCGAGCCTCAGCTTCATCAGTGGGATGAGGCTTTGACCTCCCGAAAGGACCTTCGCGTCCTCCCCATGCTTGGCGAGCAGCGCCGTGGCTTCACCGATGGAGGTCGGGACGTGGTACTCAAACGCGGCAGGGATCATAGTCGTCCCTTTCCGGGCTATCCCCGTTCGGATTGCCTTGAGACTGAGACCGCCTCTCCGAAGTGCGCTCCTAAGCGACTCCAGAGAGAGAGCGGACACTGCGCCGGTTCCAACCAGATACTCCCTGAGCCTCAGCAGGCTCCACCGAGCAATCTGCACCCCCAGATCTCGGGGCCGCGAGCGTGCCACCAGGGCAATCTGCCGGCCAACGTCTGGGGTCAACTTAGGGCGGCGACCGGGACGAGGTTCGTCCTGGAGTCCGCGCAAGCCGAACTTGTCGAAGCGCGCCAGCCAGGCGGTAACCGTGGGGCGGGAGACTCCGAGCTGCCGCATGATCTCGGGGATCGGCACTCCTCTGGCCGAGAGATTGACAATGGCCGCCCGAAACCCTAGGGCCTTCGACCGCTCCCGACATAAGCGGGCAAGCTCGTCCCGTTCGCTGGAAGTCAACTCCCGGACGAACCGGCTCGGGACGTCTGCCACCCATCTCCCCCCCCTGCGCGCATATCCGGGCAGGGAAATCATGCAAAAGGACTTTCTGGAAAGCTCGCCTCAATGCGAGGCTACCCTAAGAGCCGGAGACTCCCTCGTCAAGCGAAAAATCCGCAGTTAGAGGCGCAGCTGGGTGGCGAGGTCGCGGAGGCTCTGGAGGTTGTGGGCGGGGGCGAAGCGGTCCAGCATGGGGAGCGCCGCCGCCATGCCGCGCGTCAGCGGCTGGTAGGCGGGATTGCCCAGCAGCGGATTCAGCCAGAAGAGCCGGCCGGCCCGCCGCTTGATTTTGAGCAGCTCGCCGGCCAGTAGCTCGGGGTCCCCCGTGTCCCAGCCGTCGGAGATGACGAGCACCATCGTGTGGCGGTCGAGGAGCCGCGCACCCCACTCGCGGTTGAAGTCGGCCAGGCACTCGCCGATCCGCGTGCCGCCCGACCAGTCCTTGAGATCCGTCAGCCGCCTGAGCACCTGACGGTAGGAACGGCCCATGAGATGGGGCGTAATCCTGGTCAGCCGAGTGGAGAAGCTGAACGTCTCGACGCGGCCGAAGACGTTCTGGAGCGCGTAGAGGAAGAGGAGGAGGAAGCGGCTGTAGAGATCCATGGAGCCCGAGATGTCGCAGAGCAGGACCAGCCTGACCTTCCGCCGCTTCCTTTCCTTCTGGCGCAGCTCGATCAGCTCCCCGCGCATGAGGTTGGCCCTCACCGTGCGTCGAAGGTCTATCACCCCGCGGCGCCTGGTGGGCCGCCGCCGCCGGCTCCGGTGGGCGGCCAGCCGCCGGGCGATCTCGACAGTGAGGCGAGCCACCTCGTCCAGCTGGTCGGCGGGAAAGCTGGAGAAGTCCTGCTCCATCAAGGACTCGCGGTCACTCATCCCCGGCACGCCCAACGGCTCGCTGTCGGACTCGTCGTCTTCGCCGACCCAGGCTTCCAGCGCGACCCCCTCCCGCTTCTGGCCCGCCACCTTGAGCGTTGCGGGCTGGGACTGGTCGTCGCGCGGCGAAGCAGGCGTGGGGGAGAGGAGGCCCTCCATGATGGGCGGGATCTCGCTCTGCCGCTTCCAGAAGGCTTCGAAGCAGCGGTCGAAGGCCGGCTGCTCCTCGATCCGGGCCATCAGCACGGAGCGGAGCCCCAGATAGACCTCGTCCCGATCGGCAAGGTCGAGGTGTTCCAGGGCCCTCACGGCGTCGGTGGCCTCCGTGACCGTCACGGGCATCCCATGCTGGCGCAGGAGGCGGCAGAAGGAGAGGGTGGAGGTCAGGAGGTCGCGGGCCACTAGCCTTCGAGCGGCAAGAAAGACTTCAGTCCCGAGGTCGCCAACTCCTGCTTGAAGCGCTTGATGTCGTCGGCGTCCTTCAGCACGCAGCCGAGGGTCTCGGCGACGAGGGTCTCGTCCAGATGGTCAGCGTGGAGCGCCGTGAGAGCCTGGGCCCAGTCGAGCGTCTCTGCCACCCCCGGGACCTTGGAGAGCCGCACCTGGCGCATCGTCTCCATGAACTTCCCGATCTGACGGGCGAGCCGCTCGTTGACTGCCGGGACCTTCCGCTGGACGATCCGCACCTCTTTGTCGAAAGACGGGTAGTCGATCCAGAGATAGAGGCAGCGTCGGCG
>JACPCF010000088.1 GCA_016179965.1 Candidatus Rokuibacteriota bacterium
AAGGGTTAACAGGGAAAAGCTTGCCCAGGAAAGGCCTGTGGCCCGAGATCTCGATGGCCAAGGTGCTCTGCGCCCAGACGGCCTGCCGCGTGATCGATCGCGCCATCCAGGTCCACGGCGCCCTGGGCGTGACCGATGACGTTCCCCTGGCGGCGATGTGGCGGTATGCGCGCATCCTGCGCCTCGGGGACGGGGCCGATGAGATCCACAAGGTCAAGCTCGCGGAATACGAGGTGAGACGCTGGCCGTGAGCGGGGAGGCCGCGATGGAGCGTGGGCCGGAGGAGCCGCTCGGGGAGTGGGGGCGGCGGCTCTCCGACCGGATCCGCGAGGCGCTCGATGCGGGAGACCTGACGGGCGCGCGCCGGCAGGCCCTCGAGGGAGACGGCCAGTCCCGAAGCCTGGAGAAGGAATATGCCCTGATGTACAAGGGGCTCGGCATCACGATCCGGATCCTGCTCGACCTGTTGGGCGAGACAGCCGCGCGCGGCGCGGCGGCGGATCGGCAGGCGGCCGAGCGGGCCCTGGTGAATCTGCTGGGTCGCTTCAGGGGCGACATGCTGGCCCTCCTCCAGCGCGCGTACGGGGTGAGCGCGGCAGTGCCCGGCGTGTCCGGAGAGGCGGGGCTCGAAGGGGAACTGGCCCGCACCGCCCGACTCGTGGCCGAGGCCGAGCGCCTCTTCTCCCGCGAGCAGGGCCGCCGCGCCGCGGAGGTTGTTCAGGCGATCAACGCGGGGAAACCCCACCGCGCGCGGGGCCTCGTGGACCGGAAGGAACGGGACGAGTACCTTCCCCTCCACGACCGGCTGATCCGCTTCATGGCCGAGGTGTTCGGCTACGTGCTGACGCAGTTTGGGTCGGCCGAGCTCTACCGCTTCCATCGTGCGACGGCCGAGGGCCAGCGCCGGGGCTTCGAGCAGTGGGAGCGGCTCCCCGCGGCGGAGTTTGCACGGGCGACGGCCTTCCTCCTCAAGCAGCACATGGGGAGCGTCGAGGTCAGGGAGGATCGCGAGAAGTTCACGATCGTCCAGACGCCGTGCGGCAGCGGCGGCCGCCTGCGGCTGGCCGGGGCCTACTCCGGTCCGGAGGCGCTGCCGTTCGTCGAGGGCCGCGGACCCCTGACGGCGGAGCAGGAGCGGTTTCCGGTGTACTGTTCCCACTGCCCGATCTGGAACGGGGTGGCCCCCGTGGAATGGTTCGGGCACCCTCAGTGGGTGTTCGAGAATCCCTCGCGGTCGGACGGTTCCTGCACCCTCCACATCTACAAGCGCTGACGGCGATGCGCCCCGCGGCCGATGGCCTGCGGAGGGGGCTCGAGAGCTTCATCGGGCGCCGCGCCCAATCCGCGGTTTCGATCGTTTCGCTGTCGCCGTTGCCCGGCGGCACCATGCGTCATGCCTGGGCGTTCGAACTCGACGTCGCGTCCGGCCCGCTGGCCGGCCTTCACCGCCTGATCTACCTCGAGGACCGGGGCGGCGCTCCCCTCCGGAGTCGTCTCTCCCGCGAGGCTGAGTTTCAGGTGCTCTCGGTGATGCACGGGTCGGGCGTCCGCGTCCCCAGGCCCTACTGGCGGATTCAGCCGGGGGAGGCGGCCGACGTGGGGCCCGGCCTGATCGTCGAGCGCGTCGAGGGGGAAACGCTGGCACGTCGTCTTCTCCAGGACGCTGCCTTCGAGAGCGTTCGTCCCCGTCTGCTGGAACAGATGGGCGAGGAGCTCGCCAGGATTCACGCGGTGCCGACGGACGCCCTTGAGTGCCTCGCCCGGCCATCGAGGGGGAAGACCCCGGCCGACGCGCAGCTGGCGGAATTCGAACTCGCGCTACGCGAAATGGGCGAGCCGCATCCCGCCCTCGAGCTGGCGCTGCGGTGGCTTCGCGGGCGGAGTCCGCAGTCCGAGCGTGTGGTGGTCGTGCACGGGGACTATCGGCTCGGCAATTTCGTTGTCGATTCGGAGGGAGGCCTCCGCGCGGTGCTGGACTGGGAGCTCTCTCACCTCGGGGATCCGGGCGAGGACCTTGGCTGGGCGTGCATGCGGTTCTGGCGATGCGTCGATCGGCCGGGCGCGCCGGGGCTGGGGCCGAAGGAGCGGTTTTTCGACGCCTACGCCGCCGTCAACGGGAAGCGGATGGATCCCGACCTGGCGCTGTACTGGGAAGTGTTCGGTAACCTCCGCTGGGCGATCGTCACGCTGCGGCAGGCTCACCGCCACCTCTCGGGCGACGAGCGGAGCCTCGAACTGGCAAGCATCGGGCGTCACTGCGCCGAGGTGGAGTGGGAGTTGCTGCGCCTCCTGAGGCGCCTCTGACGCCCATGCAGGACCGGCCGACGGCGCTCGAGCTGCTCCAGGCGATCCGGGACCTCCTCGAGCGAGACATTCTCCCGAGCCTCGCCGACCGGCGCCTCCGGTACCAGGCGCTGATCGCGATCAACGTGCTCCGCATCCTCGAGCGCGAAGTCCCGGACGAAGAGGCGCGCTTGCGCGCCGAGCTCGACGCGTTGCGCGAGCTGCTGGATCTCCCCCGGGCCGTGCCGCCGGGCGACCCGGCCCTGCTGCGTCGGCGCGTCCTGGAGGCCAATCGAGAGTTGTGCGAGCGGATTCGGCAGGGCCTGGCCGACAGCGGGCCCTGGCGACAGCGCGTCCTCTCCCACGTCCGGGCGGCCGTTGAGGAAAAGCTTCGGATCAACAACCCGGCGCAACTTGGTGAAGAATCGGGTGTTGTTGACAAGTGAAATGTCCGCTTGGTTTTGACACGTGATCTGTCCGCTTTCAGTCCGCGCATCCGCGCTGAGCCTGCGCGAGCAAGTCATGGTGGAGGGGGCGCGGGCCGTGGGGGCCGGCACGCCGCGCATTCTCTTGCGCTACATCCTGCCCGCCCTCGTCGCCCCCCTCATCGTGCAGGGCACGTACATCTGTGCGTCGGCCATCCTCGTCGCCCATCCTCACGTACAACCGCGTACGCTCCGGCGGGCTCCTCCCTCGGGCCTTGTCTGGCTCGCCATTTGGCCCGGCACCGAGTCGGCTAGCACGTGACCCCCCAGTTTGTCGCCGTCGGGCACGTCACGCTCGACCACATCGGTGGGGACGTCCAGCCCGGGGGCACGGCCCTCTACGCGGCGCTCACCGCCCACCACCTCGGCTGCTCCGTCGGCCTCGTGACCAGCTTCGGCCCCGACTTTCCCCGTCACCTCTTTCCTCCCGAGTTTCAGGTCGTCCACGTCCCGGCGCCTCAGACCACCGCGTTCAGGCACGAGAGGGGAAGGGATGGACGGCGGCTGACGCTTCTGGGGCGGGCTGAAGATCTGGAAGTAGGGCACCTCCCCGCGTCCTGGAAGGCGGCCGACCTCGCGCTGCTGGCCCCGGACGCCAACGAGGTGGACCCGTACTGTGCCGCCGAATTCACCGAGGGGGCGGTGGGCGCGGCGGTGCAGGGCTGGCTCCGCGAACGGGGCGCCGGCGGGGTGATCAGCCCGGCGCGGTGGGAGGACGCGCCGCTGGTGCTCCCTCACGTCCAGACGGTCTTCCTGAGCGAGGAAGATATGGGCCCCTTCGAGGACGAGGTCGTGGAGTGGTTCGAGCGGATCCCGGTCGGCGTGATCACGGTCGGGAGCCGCGGCGCCCACCTCTTCGTCAGCGGGGAGCGCCACTTCATCGAGGCCGACCCGGCCGACGAGGTGGACGCGACGGGGGCAGGGGACGTCTTCGCCGCCGCCTTTCTGATCCAGTATCAGCGGGAGGGGAACCCGTGGGACGCCGCCCAGTTCGCCGCCTGCGCCGCCGCGCTCAGCGTGGAGGGGGTCGGGGTGGCTGCCATTCCGTTACGCGCCGCCGTCGAAGAGCGCCTCGCCGCCTACCGGAGCCGCCTCGGGCGGGCCGAGGCCACCTGACACAGCTTGTCACACTGTGCCGTGATTTGTCCGTCCGCGCCCGAACGTCTTCCAGTCCGACCGTCTGAAGCCCCTTGTTAAACGGGAACTTTTCTGAGGCACCCGTGTGGCATCGCCATTGCTTCACATGACACTAGACCTTCCAAGGGAGGGGGCGTTCATCATGCAGGGGGACGATCAAGACGACCGTTCTGAAAATGACCATTGGCGGGCGTTGCTTGAGCGACTTGGACTCGAAACTCTTCAGCTTCCCAGTAAAGACAAGCTTTCCGGGCCGTGGAAGGAGTTTCTCGAGCAGCTAGAGGCCAAAGAATTCAGAACGCAGAAAAAGAAAAAGGAACACCGGTGATGCAAACGGCTGGGACGCTGTTGGGCTCAGCGCCTTCGGGCATTGCAGGAATCCATGTCGAAGTCATGCCCACGAACCGGGCCGCCGTCGTGGTTCCCAATGGGGACTTGAATGCGGCATCGGGGGCGGAGTTGAAACGAACACTCGAAGATCTCCTCGTCAAGGGGAATACCCGGCTCGTCGTGGACATGGAGCGTGTGGCCTACGTTGATAGCGTCGTCTGGGGCGAATTGGCGACGGCCGCGACACGAGCCCGCGGGGCCGGAGGCGAGCTGCGCATCTGCGCGATGTGCGGAGAGTTGCTCGCGATCCTGACAATGATCCGGCTAAGTCGTGTGATAGCCGTGTTCCCCACGCGGGAACTCGCGACGGTCTTCAGGTAACCCCCCTCTGAATCGCCCTCGGGACCAATACTCTCCATAGGGTGTCCCTGGTCGCTGCGGGGGCTGGTGCCTGCGGGTTGCTGGGTGGCGCGCTCGTGTGGGATGGCGGGAGAGATCAAGCACCCCCCTGATACGTTCGGTCTCAGAATTCCCCATTCAGCGCTGATTTCTTGACAGGGTCCGGGCGCGGGACTAGGCTGGACGCAGGATGGCGGAACGGAAGATCCGGATCACGGCGGGGACGGTCTCGGCTGAAGCGCGCCTGGACGGCTCGAAGACCGCTCAGGCCATCTGGGACGCCCTGCCGCTCACCGCGAAAGCCGACACCTGGGGAGACGAGATCTACTTCTCCATTCCCGTCCACCTGAAGGAGGAGTCCCCGAAGGACGCGGTGGCGATGGGCGACCTCGGCTACTGGCCGCCCGGCAGCGCGTTCTGCATCTTCTTCGGTCCCACGCCGGCCAGCCGGGGGGATGAGATCCGTCCCGCCAGTCCCGTGAACGTCTTCGGCCGGGTCGTCGGCGATCCGAAGGTCTTCAAGAAAGTCCGCTCGGGCACCGCCGTCCGTATAGAGGAGGCATAGGGCATGAAAATTTTCCTGGACACGGCCAGCATCAACGAGCTCAAGGAAGGCGTGGCCATGGGGATCCTGGACGGGTGCACGACCAATCCGTCCCTCATCGCCAAGGAAAAGCGGCCGTTCCGCCCGCTGGTGGAGGAGATCTGCTCCATCGTCCCCGGCCCGGTCAGCCTGGAAGTGGTGGCGACCGACGTCGAGGGGATGGTGAAGGAGGGGAAGGAGCTGGCTCAGATCGCGCCCAACGTGGTGGTGAAGTGTCCCCTGACCAAGGACGGGCTCAAGGCGGTCAAGAGACTCACTAGCGAGGGGGTCAAGGTCAACCAGACCCTCTGCTTTTCCGCGAGCCAGGCGCTCCTCTCGGCCAAGGCCGGCGCGACGTACATCAGCCCCTTTCTCGGCCGGCTGGACGACATCTCGCACGTCGGGATGGATCTGATCCGCCAGATCGTGACGATCTACCAGAACTACGGCTTCAAGACCCAGGTTCTCGCCGCGTCCATCAGGAATCCGCTCCACGTCGTGGACGCGGCCCTGGCGGGGGCCCATGTGGCCACCATGCCGTTCGCCGTCCTCGAGCAGCTGATGAAGCACCCGCTGACCGACATCGGGCTCAAGAAGTTCCTGGACGACTGGAACAAGGCCGGCGTCAAGATCTAGCGTCCGCGTTCGCGCTCACTCTCTCCCCCTCACCCTGCCCTCTCCCCCATCGGGGAGAGGATAAAGGTGAGGGGGGTGGGGTGAGGGTTTCCACCCGTTCCGCCCACGCCTGACGTATACCTTGACGAGAGAGCCTCATGGAAACCGTCTTCCCTATTGCGGTGCGCTCGACGGACCTGGACGGCCAGCGCCACGTCAATAACGCG
>JACPCF010000089.1 GCA_016179965.1 Candidatus Rokuibacteriota bacterium
ATCGCGGCCTCCTGAGGCTTGCCGTCGGCATACAGGATCGCCTTCATCTTGACGAGGTCCACGACCCCCTTGAAGCCCGACTCGGCTCCCACGGGGATCTGGAGCGGCACCAGCCGGGCTTTGAGGCGCTTCGTCAACGACTCGAGCGTCCGCCAGAAGTCGGCCCGCTCGCGGTCCATCCGGTTCACCACGACGACCCGCGGCAGGTCGTACTCGCTGGCGAACTTCCACACCTTCTCGGTCTGGACCTGGACCCCCGCCACGGCGTCCACGACGACCACCGCCGTCTCCACGGCCCGGAGGCCCGCCCGCGCGTCGGAGATGAAGTCGCCGTACCCGGGCGTGTCCACGAGGTTCAGGCGGTGCCCTTTCCAGTCGCAGTAGGCCACCGCGGTGTTGAGGGAGATCTTCCGCTTGATCTCATCGGGGTCGAAGTCGGTGGTGGTGGAGCCGTCGTCCACCTTGCCAAGGCGGGTCGTCGCGCCGGCGGAGAAGAGCAGGGCCTCCACGAGGGACGTTTTCCCCACTCCTCCGTGACCGACGAAGCCAACGTTGCGAATCTTGCCGATCTCGATGGCCATCGGGTCCCTCCTCAGGGTCTCGGTGGGGCAGATGCTAGCACAGAACCGGGGTCAGAGTGCGAGCGCGGCCTGAACCCTTTTGAGGAGGGATTCCTCCGGCCCCGTCAGGTCCCGCGGGGGCGGCAGGGGCGGCGGCGGGTTCTTGATACCGGCGCCGGTCAGGAGCAGGACGATGCGCCCGCCGGGCTCGAGTTCCCCCTCGTCCTTCAGGCGGAGGAGCGCGGCGAGAGCGGCAGCCGCCTCCGGAGCGGTCCAGATTCCCTCGGTGCGCGCCAGGAGCTTCTGCGCCTCGACGATCTCGGCTTCTGACACAGCCAGGGCGTCCCCATCCGTTTCGCGCAGCACTTGAAGGATCTGGCGCCCGGCGAAGGGCGACGGGACCCTGAGCCCGGGAGCGTTTGTCGTCGGCTTCTCCCACGGCGCGGTGACGGGGGATTTCTCGGCCCAGGCCTTCACCACCGGGGCGCAGCCCTCGGCCTGGACGGCGACGAAGCGGGGCGGCCGGTCCTTCACCCAGCCGAGCTCCGACAGCTCGCGATACGCTTTCCAGATGCCGATCAGACCGGTTCCCCCGCCCGTCGGGTAGATGAGAACATCCGGGGCCGACCACTCGAGCTGCTCGGCCAGCTCGAGCCCCATCGTCTTCTTCCCTTCGAGGCGATAGGGCTCCTTCAGGGTCGAGAGGTCGAACCAGCCGAGAGCCGGCGCCACCCGGGCGACGACCTTGCCGGCCGTGGCAATGGTGCCTTCGATCGTGAACACGCGAGCGCCGGCCAGCATCGCCTCGGCCACGGCCGCCTCGGGCGTGTCGCGCGGCACCACCACCGCCACCGGGAGTCCCGCGCGGGCGCCGTACACCGCCGCGGCGCCGCCGGCGTTCCCCGCCGACGGGATCATGAGCCCTTTGGCCCCGAGGGTCCGCGCCTTCGTCACCGCCATGCCGAGCCCGCGGGCCTTGAACGTGCCCGTGGGGTTCTGCCCCTCGTCCTTGGCCAGAAGGCGCCCGAGCCCCAGGTGGCTGCCCAGGCGCGCCAGCGACAGGAGCGGCGTGCCGCCTTCGCCCAGGGTCACCGGCTCCTCGCCGTCGTCGAGGGGCGTCAGCTCCCTGAAGCGGTGCATGCCCGGCGGGCGGCGCCGGAGGTCGTCCTTCGTCACCGCGGCCGCCACGCGGTCCAGGTGGTAGCGGGCCACCAGCATCTGGCCGCACTTCTCGCAGATCGTGAGGATCTGCTTGGGATCGTGGCGATGGCCGCAGACGGAGCACTCGACGTGGCTCAGGAAGGCCATGGCCTCATCATCCTAGCCCTCCCCCGCCCCCCCGGGCAAGCGCGAGTGCCGCTCACCAATGCCCCCGGCATCCCACGTCCACCCGGAAGTTAGACGCGCTGCCTGCAGCGGCCTACCTCACGCCGGCCCCCACCGGCGTGGCGCATTTTTCTTTGGGCATTGTCCCGGCCGGCGTGTTGCCCTCACGTGGCGTCCATGGCCCTCGCCCCCCCGGTCTAACCGTCCACGCGACGCGGAGCGCGGCGTCAAGGCTAAAGTGGGCAGCGCTTCGGTATTACTGGTGCGGTGAATGTGCCCTATATTCGACGCATACAATGCGTATAATATATCTTGACTCCGCGTCGATTGATTGCCATATTATACGCAATATATGCGTATAATGAGCCCCTACATACACAACAATCCAGATTGGCCACGGTTTCACTGGAATCGAGAGAGCCTGGCCGGGCGTCTGGCCGTCGTTCGCTACGAGCAGGGCCGTTTGCTGGGGCGGATGGAAGCTCTTGGCTTCAAGCTGCGTCAGGAGGCCGTCCTCAAAACGCTCACAGAAGACGTGCTTAAGAGCAGCGAAATCGAGGGAGAACAACTGGACGCAGAACAGGTCCGTTCATCGATCGCGCGCCGCCTCGGCATGGACATTGGCGGCCTCAAGCCCGTCGACCGGAACGTGGAGGGAGTCGTTGAAATGATGCTGGACGCCACGGGCCACTACGAGCAACCGCTCACCGCAGAGCGGCTGTTCGGATGGCATGCGTCGCTGTTTCCGACGGGTCGGAGCGGGATGAGGCGGATCAGGGTCGGTGCCTGGCGCGATGACAGCAGCGATCCTATGCAAGTCGTCTCCGGCGCGGTCGGCCGGGAGCGCGTGCATCTCGAGGCACCGGCCGCCGGAAGGCTCAACCGGGAGATGCAGGTTTTCCTAGATTGGTTTAATGAAAGCACTGAGACCGATTGGGTCGTGAAGGCGGGGGTGGCGCATCTCTGGTTCGTGACAATTCACCCGTTCGAAGACGGCAACGGCCGCATCGCGCGGGCTATTGTCGATATGGCGCTCGCACGCTCCGAACAAAGTGCCCAACGTTTCTACAGCATGTCAGCGCAGATCCGTCAGGAGCGCGCCACCTATTACGACATCCTGGAGAACACACAAAAGGGAGAGATGGACATCACGCCCTGGATGGATTGGTCCCTGGGCTGCCTGAGTCGCGCCATCGACGGCGCGCAAGCCATTCTCGGAACTGTCCTCTCCAAAGCGCGCTTCTGGGAAGCCGTTGGGGATTCCCCACTAAACGAGCGCCAGCGCTTTGTGCTCAACCGGCTCCTCGATGGCTTCCATGGAAAGCTCACCACAAAAAAATGGGCGGAGCTCGCGAAATGTTCCCACGACACCGCTCTGCGTGACATCTCGGCTCTCGTCGAGCGCGGCATACTTGTCCGAAATCCGGAAGGCGGCCGCAGCACTAGCTATGGCCTCGCTAGCATTCCAGAGAGCACCAAGAAAAAACAGTAGGAGCAGGTGTGGCGGATGGGGGCAACAGGGCCTCGGAAGCCGATGGTGGTCGAGACCCTCTTCATCGGCTCGAAGTCGAACGTGAGATGGGGCGACTAACGAATGAGTGACCAGGTTCTCTACGGGTGGCCGACGCGGCCGACGGCGGGCAGCTTCAGGGCCGGATGTTTGAAATCGATGCCGAAGGTGAGGCCGAGCAGGTTGAGTTCGATCCCCTCTTCCACCCCAGCCAGGACGCCGGCCAAGCCGAACAGCGAGAGCTGAACGCCCCGGCCGCTCGGGCTCGAGCTGGCGAAGCCGCCGCCGGCAAGGTAGTCCTTGCCGATGGCGGTCGGCGGCAAATCCAGGCGGAGTTCCGGAACCGCCCGGCCGACGTAGGCGGTGAAGGTGTTGCTGTTGGGGCCGGGCCAGGTGCGGTAGGTCGCGTGATACGGATACTCCTGGACGGCGGCCTCGACCTTGGCGATCAGCGCGAGGAGATCGGGGCGGCTGCCGAACCAGTAGTTGTCGGGACCGGTCCGGTTGACGCGGATGGCCGGGATGCCGCGGTCCACGCCCCAGCCGATGACCTCGTAGCGCGTGTAGGCGGGAGCGCCGCTCGGCTTCACCGCGATCCAGGTGTGGACGGCGAGGACGCCGGGCCAACCCACGGCGCGGGACGCGTACACTTGGAGGACCGCTTCCCGCGTGATCGCCGGATCGGGAGCCTGGCCGGAGGGATCGCGCCGGGCCCGCCACCACTCCCCGTCGCGCTGGAGCCCGGCGCAACCGGCCAGGAGCGGCAGCGCCAGGAGGAGCAGAGAAAGAAAAAAGGGCGGCGCGGTCCGCCGCCCTCCTGTCGTCGCGACCGTGCCTCTTACCGTCCCTGGGATGATGCCGCCACCCGGGGCGGGAGGGTCTTCCCCGTCTCCCGGGGGATCTCCTCGAGTTCGTGCGGGAGCCCGAAGCGCACGTCCTCCTCTACGACGTGCACCTCGCGGACCTCGACGGCCTGCTGCTGGCGCTTGAGCGCTTCCACGGCCTCCGTCACGAGGAACTCCGGGGTGGAGGCGCCGGCGGTGATCCCGATGCGGGTGGCGCCCTCGAGCCACTCGGGCTTGATCTCGCGGATGTCGTTGATCAGGTAGGCGCGGGTCCCGATCGCCTCGGAGACTTCCCGGAGCCGGTTGGCGTTGGAGCTGTTGGCCGCGCCGATCACCAGGACGACGTCCACCTCCGCCGCGACAGCCTTCACCGCGGCCTGGCGGTTCTGGGTCGCGTAGCAGATGTCGTCCTTCGACGGGCCGACGCTCCGCGGGAAGCGCCGGCGCAGGGCCTCGATGACCTCTCGCGTGTCGTCCACGGAAAGGGTGGTCTGGGTCAGGTAAGCGACTTTGTCGGGGTCCGGCAGGTCCAGCTTGTCCACCTCGTCCGGGTGGGAAATCACGTGGATCCTGTCCGGGGCCTCCCCCGTGGTCCCGATGACCTCGTCGTGGTCTTCGTGCCCCACGAGGATGATCGAGTAGCCCTCCCGGGCGTAGCGGATCGCTTCCAGGTGGACCTTCGTCACCAGCGGGCAGGTCGCGTCGATCACCCTGAGCCCGCGGTGCTTGGCCTCCTCCCGCACGGCGGGGGAGATGCCGTGGGCGCTGAAGATGACAGTGGCGTCGTCGGGAACCTGGTCCAGCTCGTCCACGAAGATCGCCCCCTTCCTGCTGAGCGCGTCCACGACGTCGCGGTTGTGGACGATCTCCTTCCGCACGTACACCGGCGGCGGGCAGACCTGGAGCGCCAGCTCGACGATATCAATGGCCCGCTCCACGCCCGCGCAGAAGCCGCGGGGGCCGGCCAGGACGATCTCTTTCAGCGTTTCGCCGCTCATCGGTGCCCCTCAGTGAAAGAAGAACCCCACGCCCAGGATCCCCGCGTCGGAGTTGAACCCCCGGTTGGGCGACTCGATATTACCATTGGAGATGTGCTGGAAGCGATAGCCCGCGGTCAGCTGCACGCCGTCCGCCAGGAAGTAGCCGAGCCCGACGCCGGCTTCCATGACGATCGCGAAGTCCGACCGGACCTCCTGGACGTTGAGGCTGGTCCCGCCCATCCCGGCCAGGACCTCCACGTACGGGAAGATCGGCGCGGCGCTGAGAAAGTGGTAGCGCAGGGCCACCTTCAGCCCCTCCGCCGTCGCGGTCCGGGGCTCGAGGTAATACTGGAGCCACGGCTCGAGGCCGGTCTCCACCGCCCCTCGGAGAAAGCCGCTGCCGATCGGATCCAGCGGCAGGACCGAGAAGCGCGGCACGAGGTTGACGAAGGAGATGTCGGAGATCGTCCGGTGCCCTTCCACGTTGTTCTGGACACCGCCCCCGACCTGGAGGGAGAAGATCTTGGTGCCCCGCTTGAACTCCTCCACCGGATCGGCCGCGGCGGCGCCCGTCGCCCAAAAGAGAAGCGCGAAGAGCGCTAGGATGACACGCAGGCCAATCCGCCCCTCGCCGGGACACATCACAGGCGGCTTCGAGCGCGGGCTTTGCCCGCGCAATCCCCGGGGGGAGGTGTCGGAAGGGGGGCGGAGCCCCCCTCCGAGGAGATCAACACCTTCAGCGCCTGGCCCCGCGCCATGAGATCGAGCGCCTGGGGCACCTCGGCGAGGCGCATGCGATGGGTGATGAGGCCGTCGGGCATCAGCGTCTCCGATT
>JACPCF010000090.1 GCA_016179965.1 Candidatus Rokuibacteriota bacterium
CCCGAGGGCCTGCTCGCGGATCCGGAGGGCGCGGTCGTAGAGCGGCCGGGCGGCGGACAGATCCCCCTTGAGCCGGAGGAGCTCGGCGAGATTGTGGAGGCTCTCGGCGACGTCCGGACTATCCCCCGAGATCTGTTCCCGTATCGCCAGTGCCTCCCGGGCTTTCGGAAGTCCTTCCGCATATCGTCCCTCTTGAATGTGCCGGAGGACCTCGGCATTCAACTCCCTCGCCCGGCTGACAAGGGCCGGATCCTGCGCCAGGGCATGGCTCGACACTGGGGGAAAGAGCGCAGAGAGGCCTAGGACCAGCGCGAGGATGGGTGCGCGCATACTGACCTCTCACGGGCATGGTGCCCGTTCAGCAGGGGGGTTGGCCTTCTTCCGCGAAGCGGCAATTCCACTCCGTCAGCGCGTGCGCGTGGGCTATCGCTGCCGCGCCCTACCACCCGCCGGCGCGTCCGCCGTGCCGGGCAGGAGCGAACGGGCTGTATCGAAGGCGGCGGCGGCCTCCCGCTTGAGCCCAGCCACCTCGTAGAGATGCCCGAGCATAACGTGAAACGCCGGTTCGTCTGGATCCTGGCCGGCCGCGAGGAGCAACGTGCGGCGGGCATCGTGGATGAGGCCGTGGCTCGCTAGAAAGCCGGCGCGTACAGTGGCGCGCGTGCTGGAGGACACGGCCGGTCCGAAGGCGCCCTCCAGGTCACGGAGGTCGGCCTCGAGCATTCGGGCGCGCCCCGAGTCCAGCACCTCGAACCAGGCTTCCTGAGCGGGGTGGACCGCCGTGTTGATCTGGACGGTGTACCGAACGCCGGGCGTGAGGGCCGGCCCGCCCGGCGGATACTCGAAGCGCGTGACGCCGAGGTCGACACGCTCCAGGACAACGGTGGCATCCGGGCCGATGATCCGGAGCGTGTAGCGGACTGGTCCCGCCCTGGACCAGTCGATCGTGAGCGGCCCCGGAAGCACCGGGCCGTTTCTCGGCGTCACGATCGTCGGTGGGCCCTCCTCGCTTCTGGTCACGAGCGCGCGCTCGACTGGTTCGGACTTTGCAGGCCGCAGAAAGCGGAGGCTCACCAGCATAAGCTCCCGCGCCTTTTCCAGCTTGCCTTTCTCGCTGCGTGGGACGGGTACCCGGTAGGGGGAGCGTATCGTGTCGACGACGACGCTGCCCTGGTCTCCGGTCAGCAGGATCGCCGTCCATGCGTCCTCGGTGACCCGTATGATATCGCCCGGCCTCACTGCCTGGAGCGGCGCGACGGGTCGCCATTCGGATTCCCCGACCGGTCTGATCTCCGCCAGCCCCCGACCGGACTTCAGCTCCGTGATGACGCCGACGACCTCTCCGCCCTGGCCCAACCCCATCCCTGCCCTCGAGGTCGCCGCCAGGAGCACCAGCGCCGCCAGCCAGCCGCGCCGTCGCCGGGCTCTTAGCCCGAGGTTCATCTGATCGGCACCCCCATCGTCAGTGGACTCCCGCCATCTCCGGCGACACCGCGGCCAAGTGAAGCAGCTCAAAGATCGGGACCTCTTGCGTCCTCCCCTTGACGTTGACCACCCCCCGCTCCTTCACCACGACCCGATCTCGAACCACCTCCAGTGACGCGCCGCTGATCAAAATCCTTGTCGAGAGCTCGGAGTTGAGTCCCTCAATCCGCGAGACCGTGCTCACGGTGTCGCCCACGACGGCGTATTTCTTCTTGAGCCCGGACCCGATGCTCCCCGCGAAGACGCGCCCGGTATGAACCGCGATCCCCATCTGCAGGGACTCCCAGCCGCGGCGGCGCCACCCGTCGTTCAGCCGATCGAGGGCGTTCTCCATCTCGACCGCCGAGCCGACCGCGTGCCACGCGTGGTCCGGGTCATTAACGGGGGCCCCGAAGACGGCCAGGATCCCGTCGCCGATCAAGTCGATGACCATCCCGCCGGCCTTCATGATGATCTCGACCATGGCGCCGATGTACTCGTTCAGAATGATGGTGATTTCCTCCGGGGGGAGTTTCTCGGCGAGCGCCGTGAATCCCCGGAGGTCCGACAGCAGCACCGACACGGTGCGCACCTCGCCATCAAGCTGGGCGCCGTCCCGAACCACGAGCTCCACGATCTCCGGGCTGACGTATTGGCCGAAGGCGGTCTGCAGCCGGCGCCGCGCGATGCGGCGGGAGACCCCGAGGTACATCCGCATCCCGGCCAACGGCACCACGAAGTCGAGCCAGTACCCGCGGAAGTAGGCCTCGTAGCTGAACGCGGCCAGAACGGCGACAATGCCCCACATCGCAACGAATACCCACAGGCGCCGCAGCCGCACCGATAGAAGAGCGACAGCGAAGCACGCGATGAACAAGGGCGCGAGGTTCAGCGCCCAGTGGGGCGGGAGCAACGCTCGGCGCGAGAGGAGCGTGTGGATCATGTTCGCGTGGATCTCGACTCCCGACATCTGGCCGACCGGCGTGGCGTAGAATTCGCGGCTGTCGGCGAACGTCGCCCCGATCAGCACGATCTTCCCTTTGAAGGGGTTATCGGCGGTGAGCTCGCCACTCCGCGCCAGGCGAACCAGGGGCCCGCTCGGGAAGGTGGTGAACGTGCCCGGCGGCCCCGCGAAATCGATCCGCCACCAGTGTTCAGATAGCGTGCGGATGGAAACCGGCTCGGTGGCGACGATCCGTCCGTCGGCCCCGTAGACAGGCAACGCGAGCGTGGCGTCCGGTTGGCCCATGAGCGCCAGCGCCAGATCCTGGCCGCTGAAACCCGCATACCTGGCCAGGGCGGCCAGCGCGAGCGATGGTACGAACCTGCCGTCGCCGGCCGGCAGCACGGGCGCCATCCTTCGGATGACGCCGTCGGGGCTCATCGGCGCGTTGGCAAAACCGAACGCGCCCCTGAGGTCCGGCGAGAACGGCACGGACGTCTCGTACCGCTCCCGTCCGTCCACGGTCTTCGCTATCGCGAGCGACGCATAGACGAGGCGCCCGGACCCCGTCGCCTCGGAGCGCCGGGCGAGTGCCAGCAGCGCCTCATCCTCCTCGGGAACGGACCGGCTCTTGAACAGGACGTCGAACGCAACGGTGCGAGCACCGGCCCGTATCAGGAACTCCGCCAGATCCGCGACGTACCGGCGCGAGAGGGGCTGTCGCTCCCCGAGTTCCTGGAATGCGGCCTCGTTCACGACCACGAGGACGATGTCGGGCGACGGAACGCGCTGGCGAAAGAACAGGAAGGTGTCGATGACGCGGGTCTCCCAGCCCTCCAGGGATCCGAGGCGCGAGGAGACCGTTACGAAGACGCTCACGCCGAGGCCGAGGAGCAAGGCATAGACGATGCGCCGCTTGAGCAGAGGAAGGATAAAAGCCCTTTCTCGGGGCTTCCGCTCAGGGTGCAGGGTGCTGCCGGGGGGGCCTACCCCGCCGAGCGTCAGGCGCATGGCCCCGCTAAATTCCTTCCCATCGCTATCCCCTCTTGGGAAGCGGATTCCCTCGCACCGCGCAAGTGCGAACGCCCCCGCCGGTCACTTCCATGACCAACGAGGGCGTCGAAACATTGCCCCGGGGCCCCAAGGCCATAGTTGCCGCCCATGCGTGGCAGCCACGAAAACGCCCCTATTCAGACGCCTTCGTGAACATTCCTCGTACCCTGACCTTGCGGGCTAGGTTGTCCAATTCACCTTGGAGAATGCGGCGGTCGGGCGCAAGTCGGTACCGAAGGACAACACCCCGGGCCTCTATGACCAGTTCTCCATCTTTTATCCTGCCGTCATGGTCGCCATACTCGGGCGCGTGGTAACCAAAGGACAAATTTGTCCCCCTGGAATAGATGGCTTCGACCTTATGCCACCCTTTGGCATCGGCGGGGTGGATCTTCTGGACGACGAGAATGCTGTGAAGCGCCCTTGGTCCCCACCAGCCTACCCACTTACCCGAGAAGGCCGCGATTTCTGGCGGGACCGAACTGTCGGGGGTCACGATCCGGACGTTGGGCGGGACGGCAGCGTCTTCACCCGCCGCGTGCGCGGTCACGCTGAGACACGCAACGAAAATGGCCGCAAGGGCGGACCCAAGGATCCCTCTCTGGTGCATGGCAATGCCTCCTCTCAAAGTTTCGTGACACGCATGTTCTGCGCAGTCAAGCTACCAGGAGCAGGCGTACCCATCTGCAAGGATTTCCGCTATACCGGACCTCGGAGAGCAGCGAAAGTTAGCCGTTTTTAACGAGTTAAATTCCTTCCCATGGCTATCTTCTCTTCGGAAACGGATTACCTTGCGCCGCGCAAACACGAACGCCCCTGCCGGTCAGTTCCATGACCAACGAGGGCGTCGAAATTGCACCCGGACCCCATCGAGAGACATAGTTGCCTCCCCCTGAGGGTCGAACTGTTCACGCAGCGAGACGCTACGCCGCCAGCACGAGGTTGTCAATAGGCATGTCTGTGGACCGATTTTCCAATCAGGGCGTACATCGCGGGGGCCTCAAGCCGGCCCAAAACCAGCACACGCCCGCCGACACGCAAACGAAAAACCCCTCGGTAAGTTGGTGAGTTACGGCGGGGCTTCGATCCCAAATGAGGCTTATGAGACCCCTGCTCTGCCTCTGAGCTACACCGCCCAAAATCCCGTGGACAGCCTCGAACCTTTTGCTATAATTCGGCCAAACTATTTAAAAGTCAAGTTGGGAGCGACTCGGAGGAGCACTATGGCGCGGCTCCCGGAGCGGCCGTGGATCGAGGACGAGGAAAATCGCTACTACGCTGATGACGGCGACGACGAAGAGCTGGAGGACGACGACCCGGACGACGAGGACGAGGACTTCGACGAGGACTTCGACGAAGAGGACGAGGACCTCGAGGAGGACGATTCCGAGGACGAAGGCGAGGACGACCAACCCCCCGAACACGCGCGAGGAGGGACGAATCTATGACGCTGGCGCTCCTGAGCTCAGACGGATGGCTCTTTCTCCTGCGGTGGATTCACTTCCTGGCGGGCATCACCTGGATCGGGATCCTCTACTACTTCAATTTCGTCCAGACCCCCTTCTTCGCCGAGACCGAACCCGCCGTGCGCAGCGGCGCGGTTCAAAAGCTGGTCCCGCGCGCGCTCTGGTGGTTCCGCTGGAGCGCCATGGTCACGTTCCTCTCCGGCGGGATTTATCTGCTGCACCGGATGGGGCAGTTCGGGGGGGTGAGGGAGTTCTTCGCCACCCCTTACGGCTGGGCGATCTTCCTGGGCGGCACGCTCGGGACCTTCATGTGGGCCAACGTCTGGTTCGTGATCTGGCCCAAGCAGAAGATCGTCATCCAGAACGCGATCGACACAGCCGCCGGCAGGCCGGCCAATCCGGCGGCGGCCCCGGCAGGCGCTCGCGCGGGGGTCGCCTCGCGGACCAACGTCGTCTTCTCGATTCCGATGCTTTTCTACATGGGCGCGGCCAGCCACCTCCCGGATCTCGCCGCAAAGATGACCCGGGGCGGCAAGGTCACGATGGCCGTGGTCTCGGCCATCATTATTCTGCTGATCGAGGCCAACGCGCTCTTTGCGACGGCGGGTCAGGGTGCCGCGAAGCCGCTCGCCACGGTGAAAGGCACGCTCTGGGCGGGGTTCATCCTGGCGGCAATCTTCTACCTGCTCTTCGAGATTCTCTTCTAGGCTACTTCAGGAAGGCGGCGAGATCGTCGATTGAGGCGGTCAGCTGGGGCATGGGTTGCATGACCGCCGTGCCGCGCTTGGGCTTGTAGCCCGGCGGGTACGCCCCACGCAGAACCCGCGCCTCGAGCAGCTCGCGCGAGGACCCCTTGATGGCCGGCCCCAGCGGGCCATCTTTCGACGGATCGCTGTTGTGGCAGGCGGTGCTGCACTGCGCGAGGTAGACGTTCCTGCCGCGCCCCGCGGGGCTGCCATCCCCAGCGCACGCCGCGAGCCCGACGGCGAGGAGCAGGGCCAGGTAACGTCCGGGTCGCGTCCCTCTATTCCTCCCGGCGCAGGAAGACAAACTCGTACACGAGGGCGGCGAGGCCTCCCCCCACCAAGGGGCCGACCCAGAA
>JACPCF010000060.1:0-2407 GCA_016179965.1 Candidatus Rokuibacteriota bacterium
TCAAGACGCCTCCGTATAAGGACGCCGCCGAAGAGGAGAAGAGCGCCTACTGGGAAGGCCATATCAACTCGCACACGTTCAAAGTGCCCCTGAAAACGAACGTGGGAGTAAGGGGGGTGAGCCCGGGCAGAGCGATGCCTATCCCGTACACCAACTCCTGCGGAACTTGTCACGTCGTGAACGAGTTGCCGTTCAAGTAGGGTACGGAGGCCAGCCGAGGTTCGGCGGGAAGGAGGACCGGGCAGAGCGACGGAAAGCACCTCACCCTTGAAGCGGTAAGAGAGGCCCGCCAAGTCGAAACGGGACGTGGGGGGCCTCACTTTTTGCCAGGGGAACGAGACCGGCGACGGGTCAGTCCATGCAGGTTGACAGCTTGCCGCCGATCCCCACCTGAGTTGTTCCAGCGCCGCACCGGGTGGGGCAGGGGCGCCCCAACTGTGCCCATGCCTCCGGGATCGCTCCGCCCCTGGTGTCGTGTAACCAATTGAAAAACCAGCCGGGAGGTCAGCTCTTCCGGCCATTCTGGGTTGGCACTCCCGTTGCTCGTCGGAAATGGATGTCCCGGGAGCACATGAAATTTCTCCCGGTTCGGTCGGCGGACGTCTTGACTTCCCTGTGGGGGGCCGTGTTTGATGTGCGCGGGGCCCCGGCCGACCCGGGACGGGGGCCGATCAAAGGGGGACCGCATGGCAAAGCTGCCGAAGGCGTTCGAGACCTTCCGCAAGCGCTACCGAAGCGTGTACGATGCGTACGAGGCCCTGGGCGGAGCCGCCCACGAGGCGGGGCCCCTCGATCAGAAGACCCGGGAGCTCGTAAAGCTGGGGATGGCCGTCGGTGGCCGACTGGAGGGGGCCGTGCGCTCGCACGCCCAGCGGGCGCGGGAGGCCGGGGCCACGCCGGCGGAGATCGAGCACGTCGTCCTGCTCGCGGTCACCACCGTCGGGTTCCCGACGGCGGTGGCCGCGTTCACCTGGGTGGGCGAGCACCTGGGCGTGAGCCCGTCGAAGGCGCGGAAAGCCCGGCGCTGAGGAGGAACGCGCGATGCCTCAGAATACCCTGACCATCACGGACAACCGCACCGGCAAGACGTACGAGGCTCCCATCGAGCACGGCGCCATCCGGGCGATGGACCTCCGCAAGATCAAGGTCTCCGAGGACGATTTCGGCCTCATGAGCTACGACCCGGCCTTCATGAACACCGCCTCGTGCCGGAGCAGCCTCACCTTCATCGACGGCGACAAGGGGATCCTCCACTACCGGGGTTATCCCATCGAGCAGCTCGCCGAGCACTCCACCTATCTGGAAGTGGCGCACCTGCTCCTCCACGGCGAGCTTCCCACGGCCGATCAATTGCACGACTGGACTTGGCAGATCACCCACCACACCTGGATCCACGAGAATCTGAAGAAGTTCATGGACGGCTTCCACCACGACGCCCATCCCATGGGGATGCTGGTCTCCGCGGTGGCGGCGCTCTCGACGTTCTACCCCGAGGCAAAAAACGGCGCGGATCAAGAAACCCGTAGACTTCAGATCGTGAGGCTCATCGCGAAGATGCCGACGCTGGCCGCCTTCACCTATCGCCACTCGCTCGGCATGCCCTACGCGTATCCGGACAACGACCTCTCCTACACGGGCAACCTCCTCAACATGCTCTGGAAGACCACCGAGGTGCAGTACAAGCCCGACCCCGTGCTGGAGCGGAGCCTGGAGGCGCTCTTCATCCTCCACGCCGACCACGAGCAGAACTGCTCGACCAACGCGGTCCGGAGCGTGGGCTCCTCCCAGGTGGATCCGTACTGCGCTGTCGCGGCGGGCGTGGCGGCGTTGTATGGTCCCCTTCACGGCGGGGCGAATGAAGCCGTGCTCAGGATGCTCCAGGCCATCGGCTCCAAGGACCGCGTGCCGGAGTTCGTCAAGCACGTGAAGGAGGGGAAGGCCAAGCTGATGGGGTTCGGCCACCGGGTCTACAAGAACTACGACCCGCGCGCGAAGATCATCAAGCGGATGGCCGACGAGGTCTTCGCCGTCACCCGGCCGAACCCGCTCCTGCCCATCGCGCTTGAGCTGGAGCGGATCGCGCTCCAGGACGACTACTTCGTCTCGCGCAAGCTCTACCCCAACGTGGACTTTTACTCGGGCCTCATCTACCAGGCCATGGGCTTCGCCGTCGAGATGTTCCCGGTCCTCTTCGCGATCCCGCGGACCTCGGGGTGGCTCGCCCAGTGGCAGGAGATGCGGGCCGACCCGGAGCAGAAGATCGCCCGGCCGCGCCAGCTCTACCTCGGCCCCGCGCGGCGCGACTACGTGCCGATTGCCAGCCGCAAGGTCGAAGAGCTGAAGCTGTGACGGCTGGGTTCGTCTTCGCCCGGGCGCCGCTCCGCGTTTACTGGGAGCTGACGCGGGC
>JACPCF010000060.1:2429-30031 GCA_016179965.1 Candidatus Rokuibacteriota bacterium
ACGGCCCAGGGGTTCCGGCTCCTGGACCAGCTGGCCGAGTTCGGCGCGCCACCGCCCCACGTGATCCTGACGGGCGGCGACCCGCTGAAGCGCCCCGATCTGCTGGCGCTGGTGGGGCACGCGGTGAGCGTCGGGCTGCCCGTGTCGGTGTCCCCCAGCGCGACCGGCCTCTTGACCCGGGAGCGCGTTCAGGCGCTGAAGGCGGCGGGCGTGGAGGCGATGTCGCTCAGCCTGGACGGCTCCACTGGCGAGCGCCACGACGGCCTGCGCGGCGTCCCCGGGACCTTCACCCTCACCCTGGCGGCGGCTCCCGAGATCGTGCACACGGGGATTCCCCTCCAGATCAACACGCTCGTCACCGCCGAGACCGCCGGCGACCTCCCCGCGATCCACCGCCTCGTGTCGTCCCTCGGCGCCCAGCGCTGGAGCCTCTTCTTCCTGATCACGGTGGGGCGCGGGCGCGTGCTGGGCCAGCTGACGCCGGACGAGTGCGAGGCGCTGCTCCACTGGGTGTACGATCACTCCCGCAACGGGCGGCCGGCCGTGACCACGACGGAGGCCCCCCACTACCGCCGGGTGGCGCTCCAGCGCATGAAAGCGGAGGGGCGCTCCGGCGCAGAGATGCGGAACCACCCGCTCCGGCGCGGCTTCGGCGTCTGGGACGGCAACGGGGTGATGTTCATCTCCCACACGGGGGAGGTCCAGCCCTCGGGCTTCCTCCCGCTCACGGCCGGGAACGTGAAGAAGCAGAGCCCGGTGGAGGTGTATCGGGAGGAGGCGCTCTTCTGCGCCCTCCGGGCCCCCGAATACTTCGACGGCAAGTGCGGCCGCTGCGAGTTCCGGGCGATCTGCGGCGGCTCCCGCGCCCGCGCCTACGCGGCCACCGACGACCCGCTCGGCTCCGATCCGCTCTGCGCCTACGAGCCCTGAGCCCGCCCGACCCGCGCTGACGCCCACGGACAATGCCGCGCGATCCCCGAAGGCGCGGCGCGTGTGGCTCGGCCTAGCCGTCGGTCGTCGATCCGTCGCTCCTTCCCGACCGTCTTCCTGGGCCGGAGGGGTCATTGACAATTAGTCAAGTATTGACTATATTGTCTGAGTGGGCGAAGGCCTGCATGTCGATGCCGCGACAGCCCGGAAGTTGCTGCGTCAGATTCTGGTGTCTGGAACCCTGACGTTCTCCGGTCACGCCAAGAAGGAGATGGTAAAGGACAACCTGACAACGCAGGATGTGGTGAACGTCCTGCGGGCCGGGGTGGTCGAGCCGTCCGAGTTCGAGCAGGGTTCCTGGCGGCATCGCGTGAAGACGAGCGCAATCTGCGTGGTCGTGGTTCTTGTCTCCGAGCGGGAGGCGGTGGTAGTGACGACTTGGAGGATTCGACGATGACTCAGTGCCTGGCATGCGGTGGCTCGACAAAGACGCGGCGGGAGAAGCACTACCGCTACACGGAGTGCGGACTGCCGAACGTGATCATCGAGGACGCGGTGAGGGTGACGACGTGTGAGCGGTGCGGGGAGACGTACACAAGCCTGCCAGCCATCGAGCCGCTGCATCGGCAGATCGCGGCGGCCGTGATCCGGAAGAAGGGACGGCTCGCGCCCGCGGAGATCCGGTTCCTGCGGAAGTGGCTGGGCTGGTCGGGGGCGGACTTCGCTAAGTGCACAGGAACGAAGCCGGAGACGGTCTCGAGGTGGGAGAACGGCAAGGCGCTGATGGGGCCACAAGCCGACCGTCTGTTGCGGGTACTCGTCGCGAAGGAGACGCCCGTGATGGAATACTCCGTCGACGTGCTGGCGCAAGTCGCTGCCGACGACGGACCCGCGACGCCGGTGCGCGTCGAGCTGGAGAAAGGACCGAAGGGTTGGAAGTTCCGCCGGGGCCCCGCGCTGGTGACCGGGACCTAACGGCCGACGCACGGCGCTTCAGTTGCACTCCTGCCGTCACCTTCACGGCCAAGGGGGTGGGCGCCTACGACGTCCTCTGCGTGGACTCGGGCATGGACGGCGCCGGCACCTGCGGCTGGGGCCACAAGTGGATGGTCGCCAAGGGCGCCTTCATCGTCCGCCCCCCTGACCGGGCCGGTCTTGTCTTTCGTGCCAATTGGCGCTATACTGTCAGCCAGATTGGCAGCGTGGCGATGATCTCTACAGCTCGACTAGTCGAAACCCTGGGCGGAAGGCGCATCATCAAGGGTCGTCCCCTGAGCGATGAGGCCGTAATTGAACGGGTGAGGTCCGGTCTTCCTTTCAGCGCGCTCGAGGCGATCGCAACACACTTTGAGATCCCCCAGGAACGCCTCGTACGCGTGTTGGCCCTCCCCCTCCGCACTCTGGCCCGCCGAAAGAAAGAGCGTCGCCTGAGAGCAGACGAGTCTGATCGCTTAATCCGACTCGCCTTGATCGCTACGCTGGCCGAAGAAGTTCTTGGGAGCCGAGAAAAGGCGGTCGCCTGGCTACAGAAGCCTAACAGGGCCCTCCAGGGGGTGAACCCGCTCGATCGGCTTGATACCGGAATCGGCGAGCAGCAGGTCGAGCAGCTTCTGTCTCGCATCGCGCACGGCGTCTACAGCTGATTCGAGTCTGGCGCATATCCAAGGCGAAAAACGCCGCGTTCGACGGCGAGGGCGCGCGACTTTCCGGCGGCAGGTGGAATCACCCGGGAACAGCCGTCGTTTACACCTCTTCGACGCTCGCCCTTGCCGTGCTGGAGCTGTTCGTCCATCTCGACCCCTCAGAAGCCCCGGACGATCTCGTCGCGATTCCGGCGGATATTCCGGCATCCCTTCCAATAACCCGGATCAGGCCTGCACAACTGCCCACCAACTGGAGACGCTATCCGGCACCTGCGGCGCTGGCCGACCTCGGGACCCGGTGGGCCCGTGGAAGAAAGACGGCGGTTCTTGCTGTCCCGTCGGCCGTCATACCCTTGGACCTGAACTATCTTCTCAATCCGCTCCACCCGGCTTTTAAGCAAATCCGCGTCGGCGAGAAGACACCGTTCCAGTTTGACCCCCGCATGTTCAAGCGCTGACCCGCGCGCTTGCGGCGCGAAGAAGGCCATCCGAATCGGCGTCAGGCGGGGGTGCGGGCGCCGGCGAGCTCCTTGACCAGGTCGCCGACGAAGGATTTGGCGTCGCCGAAGAGCATCATGGTCTTGTCCATGTAGTAGAGCTCGTTGTCGATGCCGGCGAAGCCGGGGCTCAGGCTCCGCTTGATCACCATGACGGTCCGGGCCTTGTCCACGTCGAGGATCGGCATGCCGTAGATGGGACTCGTCTGGTCGTGCCGGGCGGCCGGGTTGGTGACGTCGTTGGCGCCGATCACCAGGGCGACGTCCGTTCGCGGGAAGTCGGGGTTGATCTCCTCCATCTCCGTGAGCCGGTCGTAGGGGATGTCCGCCTCGGCCAGCAGCACGTTCATGTGGCCGGGCATGCGGCCCGCCACGGGGTGGATGGCGAACTTCACGTCCACGCCCCGCCGCGTGAGCAGGTCGTAGAGCTCCCGGACCTTGTGCTGGGCCTGGGCCACCGCCATGCCGTAGCCCGGGACCACGATCACGGAAGCCGCGGCCTCGAGGATCTGGGCGGCCTCCTCCGGCGAGGCGCTGCGGACGGGCCGCTGCTCGGCTGCCCCCGCCGCCATCTGCACCTGGCCGAACCCCCCGAAGAGCACATTGGTGAACGACCGGTTCATGGCCCGGCACATGATCACCGAGAGGATGAACCCCGACGAGCCGTCGAGGGCGCCGGCCACGATCAGGAGCTTGTTGTCGAGGACGAAGCCCATGGCGGCGGCCGAGAGCCCCGCGTAGGAGTTGAGCAGCGAGATGACCGTCGGCATGTCGGCGCCGCCGATGGGGATGATGAGGAGCACCCCGAACAGGAGCGACAGCGCGGCGACCACGGGGAAGAGCTCGCTGCGGGCGGGGTTGAGCACCAGGTAAACGGCGGTAGCGACGGCGACGGCGAAGAGCGACAGGTTGACGACGTTCTGGCCCCTGTACACGAGGGGGCGGCTCGGTAGCAGGTCCTGAAGCTTCCCGAAGGCCATCAGGCTGCCCGTGGTGGTCAGGAACCCGAGGATCACCTCCAGGCTCAGCGCGGCCATCGTGAACGTGGTGAGCTTATCGGTGTGCAGGTAGTACTCGGCCGTGCCGACGAGCGCCGCGGCCAGCGCGCCGAAGGCGTGGGAGAGCGCGGTCCGCTGAGGGACGTGGGTCATCGGCATGAAGACGGCCAGGGGGAGCCCGATGAGCGAGCCCAGGACGAACCCGACGAGGATCCACTGGTAGCTCACGATCTCGTGGTGGACAAGGGTCCCCACGATCGCCAGCAGCATGCCGAGCTCGCCCACGCGCACGCCGCGCCGCGCCGTCGTGGGATGGGAGAGCCACTTGAGCGAGAGCACGAACGCCGCCGCCGCGGCGATATAGGTGAACTGGATGAAGTACGTCTCGATCACTTGCCGGGCTCCCGCTTCTTGAACATCTTGAGCATCCGGTCGGTGATGACGAAGCCGCCGACCACGTTGGCCGTCGAGCAGACGACCGCGATCGTCCCCAGGATCAGGCTCAGCTGGCTCTTCTCGGCGCCCGCGATGACGATCGAGCCCACCAGCGAGATGGCCGAGATCGCGTTGGTGAGCGACATGAGCGGCGTATGGAGGAGCGGGCTCACCCGGCGGATGACCTCGAAGCCCACGAAGGTGGCCAGGAGAAAGACGAACAACTGGCTTTCCAGGTTGGATGGCATCCGATCAACCTCCTTTGAGCCCCAGGGCCTCACGCACCCTCGGGTGGACCACCTCGCCCCCGCGCGTCAGCAGGGTCTCCCGCGTGATCTCGTCCTCCAGGTTCAGCTCGACGGTGCCCGACCTGGCCAGGTGGAGGAAGAACGCCGTGAGGTTCCGCGCGTACATCTGGCTCGCGTGGTAGGGCACGGTGCTGGCCAGGTTCACGGGCCCGATGATGGTCACGCCGTGCTCGACGACGGTCTCGTCGGGGCGGGTCAGCTCGCAGTTGCCGCTCCGCTCGGCGACCAGGTCCACGATGACCGAGCCGGGCGCCATGCCCCTGACCATCTCGGCCGTGATGAGGACTGGCGCCTTCTTGCCGGGGACCACGGCGGTGGTGATCACCACATCGCTCTCGGCCACCACGCGGGCCATCAGCTCGCGCTGGCGCCGGTAGAACGCCTCGTCTTGCGCCCGCGCGTAGCCGGCAGCGTCCTCGGCGCCGGCCGTCTCGAGCGGCAGCTCCACGAACTTGGCCCCCAGGCTCTGGACCTGTTCCTTGACCGCCGGCCGGACGTCGTAGCCCGACACGACGGCGCCGAGCCTCCGGGCGGTGGCGATGGCCTGGAGCCCCGCCACCCCGGCGCCCACGACCAGCACCCGCGCCGGCGGGATCGTGCCGGCGGCGGTGGTGAGCATCGGGAACATCCGGGGCAGGGTGGAGGCGGCGAGGAGCACAGCCTTGAAACCGGCCACAGTGGACATGGAGGAGAGGGCGTCCATGTTCTGGGCGCGGGTGATCCGCGGCATGAGCTCCACGGCGAAGGCCACGGCGCCGGTGGCGGCGATCTCCCTGACGGTCTCAGGCGATCCCAGCGGCCGGAGGAAGGCGATCAGCGCCTGGCCGGGGCGCAGGAGCGGGAGATCGGCGCGGCCGGTCTTGTCGTTGGCGCCGTGGCCGAGGACCTGGAAGACGGCGTCCGCCGCGGCGAAGACCTCGGCGCGTGAGGCAGCGATCCGGGCTCCCTTCTCGATATAGGCTGCGTCGGGATAGAACGCGGCGGCGCCGGCGCCGGCCTCCACGAGGACCTCCCAGCCCGCCTTGGCGAGGGCGGGGACGACGGCGGGGACCAGCGCGACGCGCCGCTCCCCGGGGAAGATTTCCTTTGGAACCCCGACGATCATTGGAACAGACGCTAGCGGCGGCTCCCGGCCCTGTCAACCGCCAAGTGTCGCCACGCCGCGCTGTATCCGGTTCTGGGCGTTGACAGGGCGCCGCGCGTCGCGGACAATCCAGGCCATGGGGACATTCTCGATCAGAGCCACTCTCAGTCATCCTGAGCATCGAGAAAGGCAAATCACCCTCGATTTGCTGGTGGACACCGGAGCGACCTGGAGTCTCATTCCTCCCGAGGCGGCTCGGGTCCTGGGTGTCGAGCCTTTCGAGACCCGTCCCGTCAGGACCGCGGACGGCCGACGGCTTGATCTTCCCCTCGCGGAGGTTCGCTTCACCATCGACGGCCGAAGTCTGACCACCCCGTGTCTCATCGGCGCCCCGGGCGCGCTACCGCTGCTCGGGGCCGTCACCCTCGAGGCGCTCGGCCTGGCCCCCGACCCCGTCCAGAAAATCCTCGTCCCGGTCACGGGCCTTCTTCTCCAAACGCGCGCGGGGTGAGGGCTCGGGATGGGCGAGGTGCGGGTTCAGATCGTGGTGATGAATCCCCGGACCGGTGCGCGGTCCGAGGAGGTAACGGCCCTGGCAGACACAGGGGCCACGCTCTCGGTGGTCCCCGGCGAGATCCTTCGCCAGCTGGGCATTGCGACAGTACGCCGGGTGTCGCTCGTGCTGGCTGATGGTCGGCGGGCTCAGCGAGACGTCGGCGAGGCCCACGTCGCGGTCAATGGAGAGCCCGTCCCCTGCCGGATCGTTTTTGGTGAACCCGAGGACGCCACTCTTGTCGGACTGACGGTGCTCGAGCAGCTCGGCCTCGCTGTGGACCCCGTCCAGCGGCGCCTCGTCCCCACCGACTTCCTCCTCTACTAGCTCCAGATACCGCTAGCGGCGGGCCTCGGCGGCGGCCGGCAGCACGAGTCGGGTGTAGACCTGGGCGCCGTCGCCGTACTCGGGGACGTTGGACGGAGCCGTCTTGAGGCGGCGGACGAACTCTTCCTCCACGCCGGAGAACCCGAGGCTCCCCGCCAGCTCCATCGCGCGGGCCGCGTACTTGAGCACCTGCGTGGCCTCGAGGCCCGAAATGTCGTCGAAGAACCAGCCGCAGGAGGTGTACATGAGGAGGCGGTGGCGCTGGAGCTCCAGCAGCTTGAGCGCCTCCACCTCCCGCCCCGCATCGAGCGGGCTCCGCTGGTGACGGGAGAAGAAGGCCGCGCGGCTGTCGGGCGAGCGGTCGAGGACGACGTGGATGTGGTCGTTGCGGGCCTCCCACGGGTCCTTCACCAGCTTGCCGAGCCGCGCCTCGCAGAACGGATCGACCTGGCCCCTGAGCCAATCCAGCGTATCGCGGAGGGGGGCCCGCCAGCGCTGGTGCCAGCCCGGCTGGCCCATGCGGCAGCCGCAGTCCGACCGCCAGCGCTCCACTCCGTGGTCGCAGCTCCACGAGGTTCGCTCGATGATCTCCGCCTCGTGAGTGGGGGGGTGAGCCGCGAGGAAGGCTCCATAGTTGGTCAGCGTCGCTTCTCCCGCGCGTTCGATCTCCTGGAGCGCGGCCGCCAGGGCCTCAGCGCCCCCGCGGTGGTGGTGGCCGTACGACTCGCCGTCGGTGGCGACGTGGACGAGCTGCGGCCACGTGCGCTCCGCCGAGAAGCCTCCCACGAGGCAGGCTCGGAGGGTGTCGCCGCTCGCCAGCGCGCCCTCGAAGGCGATGGCGCGCGAGATGGGGCTGTCGTAGAAGAAGAGGGCGAGGGCCTGGCCCGCGCCGCCGGCCCAGCGGTAGGCCCGGCTCGGGTCGATGCGCCCTCCCTCCACGTTTTTCCACGGGCCGCCCGTGAGGGGGCGGACCCTACGGGCCTGGGAAGGTGCGAGAATTGTGAATCTGAGGCCGGCTTCCGCCAGGACCGCCAGGGTTTCCCTGTCCACGGCGGTCTCGGGTAGCCACATTCCCTCAGGGTCCCGCCCGAAGCGGTGGCGGAAGTCCTCGATCCCCCAGCGCACCTGGGTGACCTTGTCGCGCCGCGAGGCGAGCGGCATGATCAGGTGGCTGTGCGCCTGGGCGATGGCGTTGCCGTGCCCGCCCCGCTCCGCGCGGCTGAGCCGGTCCGCCTCGAGGATCTTCCGGTACACGCCCGGATGGCGGCGCTCGAGCCAGGGGAGGAGCGTGGGCCCGAAGTTGAAGGAGATCTTCCGGAGGAAGGGGGCGATGGGGACGTAGCACTCGGCGGTGATGCGCTCGTTCCAGTCGTGGTAGGGCGCGGCGCTCGCCTCGACCTCTACCTCGCCCGTCCACGGGTTCTCCCGGGGCGGCTGGTAGAAGTGGCCGTGCACCGCGAGGAACTTCAAAGCTCCTCCATGCCCCCCAGAAACTCGCGCCGGCCGCCGCGCGGGATCACCACGAGACCGGCCGGGTCCACGTGGTAGTGCTGTCGGTCCTCCGCAGGGTTCAGGCCGATCTCCTTCCCGGCGCCGACGATGTTGAAGCGGTCCACGATGACGCGGCGGAGGTGGGCGCCCTTCCCCACCGCGGTGAAGTCCATGAGGATCGAGTCCTCGATGACGGCGCCTTCGTTCACCCACACCCCCCGGCCGAGGATCGAGTTCCGAATCGTGGCGCGCTTGATCAGCGACCCCGCGCCGATCTCGGCGTTCTCGAAGTCGCCGGCGACGATGCGGGCCGGGGGGCCCTGGTACGGGCCGGTGCGGATGGGCCAGTGGCGGTTGTCGAGGTCGAAGCGGGGCTCCTCGCCCAGGAGATCCATGTGGGCCCGCCAGTAGGCCTCCAGCGTCCCCACGTCCCGCCAGTACGGGGCCTCCTCGTAGGGCTTCAGCCCCGGCACCTCGTTCCGCTGGAAGTCGTAGGCGAAGACGCGGGCGCGCGGGAAGAGGTCGGGGATGATGGTCTTGCCGAAGTCGTGGTCGGTGTCGCGCCTGGCGTCGGCGAGCAGGGCCTCCACCAGGGTCTCCCGCCGGAAGAGGTAGTTCCCCATGCTGACGTACGCGCGGCCCGGGTCCCCGGGCAGGGAGCGCGGCGCCGACGGCTTCTCGACGAAGTTGAGGACCCGGCCGTCGCCGTCCATCTCCAGGACGCCGAACTCTCCGGCCTCGGCGAGGGGCACCGGGCGGGCGGCCACGGTGACGTCGGCCCCGCGCTCCTGGTGGAAGGCGACCATCTGGTTCACGTCCATCCGGTAGATGTGGTCGGCGCCGAAGACGGCCACGAGGTCCGGGTAGAAGTCGTCGATCAGGTGCAGGTTCTGGAGGACGGCGTCGGCGTTGCCGCGGTACCACATCTCCCCGAGGCGCATCTGGGGCGGGACCACGTTGATGAAGTGGTCGGGGATGAGGCCGCCCGGCCGCCAGGCCGTCCGGAGGTGCTCGATGAGGGATTGGGACTTGTACTGGACGAGCACGTAGAGGGAGAGGATCCCGGAGTTGACGAAGTTGGAGAGCACGAAGTCCACGATCCGGTAGCGGCCGCCGAAGGGGACCGCGGGCTTCGAGCGGTCTCGGGTCAGGGGGTAGAGGCGCTTGCCCATCCCCCCCGCCAGGATCATCGCGAGGATGCGCTCGCGCGGCATCGTCAACGGTCTCTCATTTTTGAAGGATGCGTAGAGAAAAGTCTTTATGACGGCGAATCAAGCGAAAGTCATCTCTGTTATACGTCAGCAACATGGCGCCTACTCTCCGGGCGCATAGGGCAATGAGAATGTCGTTGAGCAGAGCCGGCAATTTTGAACGCCAGCCTCTGTCTTTCTCCTCGATAGCCGTGACGATTTCGGCCGCCTCGATCCAGTCATCGAACGTAGGGTTTACGACCCGACCAGTCCGTTCCATTGGACGCGTGTACTCCCGCACCAGACTGCGGGTACGGCGATCTTGGGCGTTCACCAGAAGCTCGTAGGCAACGACGGCCGAAAGAATGGTGGCCGGGAGAAGCGGGAAGAAGGCCGTTCGAAACTGGGCTCGGGCCTCTTCCGACCGAAGGGCCCCAAGATATACGTTGGTATCCAGGAGGTACTTCACCGGTAGATCGTTCTGAAGCGACCTTCTCGGAGCAGCGCGTCCAAGGATTCTTGGATCTCCCGATCCTCGACGGCTTTGCGTAATGCGGCGCGAATGGCTTCCGTGTCCGTCTTCGCATTGAACAGCCGGCGGACTTTTTCAATCATCTCGGCATCCAGATTGTAGGTCTTCTTCCTGACCGTGGCTTTCACCGTGTCCTCCTCTGATCCGTATGATACAGACAATATAGAAATATTGTCCATATCCCGTCAAGGGGGGGCCACCTCGCGCGCTTAGCCGCAAGAGGGTTTCAGGACGAGCGTGGCGAGGGGGGGGAGGGTAAGGGTAAGGGAGTACGGCTGGCCCTCCCAGGCCGCCGGCTCCGCCCACGCGCCGGGCGGGTTCCCCACGTCGCTCCCGCCGTAGAGCGCGGCGTCGGTGTTCAGGAGCTCCCGGTAGAACCCGCCGCGGGGAACGCCCACACGGTAGCCGTGGCGGGGGAGGGGGGTGAAATTCGAGACGACGAGCACGAAACCCTCCCCATCCCTGGCCCGGCGCACGAAGGAGACCACGCTCTGCTCCGCGTCGGTGCAGTCGATCCACTGAAAGCCGGCGGGGTCGAAGTCCACCTCGTGCAGCGCCGCTTCGCTCCGGTAGAGCCGGTTGAGGTCCCGGACCAGGATCTTCAGCCCCCGGTGGTACGGCCCCATCTCCAGCAGGTGCCAGTCCAGGCTCCCGTCGTGGTTCCACTCGCGGGTCTGGCCGAACTCGCCCCCCATGAAGAGGAGCTTCTTGCCCGGGTGGCCGTACATGAAGGCGTAGAACGCGCGGAGGCTGGCGAACTTCTGCCAGTCGTCGCCGGGCATCTTCTGGTGCAGGGATCCTTTGCCGTGAACCACCTCGTCGTGGGAGAGGGGGAGGATGAAGTTCTCGTGCCAGGCGTAGAGGAGCCCGAAGGTGAGCTGGTTGTGGTGGTACTTCCGGTGGACCGGGTCCCGGCTCAGGTAGTCCAGGAGATCGTGCATCCAGCCCATGTTCCACTTGAAGCCGAACCCGAGACCGCCGAGATACGTCGGACGCGAGACCATCGGCCACGCTGTGGACTCCTCGGCGATCGTCATGATGCCCGGGTGGTAGTGATAGGCCACCTCGTTGAAGCGCTTGAGGAAGGCGATGGCCTCGAGGTTCTCGTTGCCACCGAACGCGTTCGGGATCCACTCGCCCGGCTTCCGTCCGTAGTCCAGGTAGAGCATGGAGGCCACCGCGTCCACGCGCAGCCCGTCCACGTGGTAGCGCTCGAGCCAGAAGAGGGCGTTGCCGATGAGGAAGTTGGCCACTTCGTTGCGCCCGTAATTGAACACCAGCGTCCCCCAGTCAGGGTGCTCCCGCTGGCGCGGGTCTTCATGTTCGTACAGGTGCGTCCCGTCGAAATACACCAGCCCGTGAGGGTCGCGCGGGAAGTGCGCCGGCACCCAGTCGAGGATGACGCCGATCCCGCGCTGGTGGAGGTAGTCCACGAAGGACATGAAGTCGTGGGGCTGACCGTACCGGCGCGTCGGCGCGAAGTAGCCGATGGGCTGATAGCCCCAGGAGCCGTAGAACGGGTGCTCCGTGACCGGCAGCAGCTCGACGTGCGTGTAGCCCATCTCTTCGACGTAGGCGGCCAGCTTCGGGGCCAGCTCGCGGTAGGTGAGAACGCGGTTGCCCTCCTCGGGCACCCGCATCCAGGACCCCAGGTGCACCTCGTAGATGGCGATGGGGCTGTCCGCCGCGTTCCGCCGCCCGCGCTCCGCCATCCAGGCGGCGTCGCCCCAGGCGTAGCCGTCCAGCGCGGCGACCACCGAGGCCGTGCGGGGCGTCTCCCCCTCGAAGGCGAAGGCGTAGGGGTCGGCCTTCAGGGCCAGCAGCGCTCCCGAGCGCGAGACGATCTCGAACTTGTACCGAGCCCCTTCGCCGACGCCGGGGAGGAAGATCTCCCAGATGCCGTTGCCGGGGTGACAGCGCATCGGATGGCGGCGGCCGTCCCACTGGTTGAAGTCCCCGACGACGCTCACGCGCCGCGCGTTGGGGGCCCACACCGCGAAGGCCACTCCCGCCACTCCGTCCAGCGTGCGGAGGTGGGCCCCCATTTTTTCGTGCGCCTTGTAGTGCGTGCCCTCCGCCAGGAGATGCAGGTCGTAGTCGCTGAGCGTGGAGGGGAAGCGGTAGGGGTCGTCGAATTCCCGGCTGCGCCCCTGAGCGTCCACCGTTTCGAGCCGGTAGACGAAGGGCTCGCTCGCTTCCCGGAAGACCGCTTCGAAGAGCCCGTCGGCGTGGATCCGCTCCATGGGCCGCGGCCTCGAACCGGTCCCGATGGGGATCACCCGCGCCGTCTCGGCGAACGGGAGGAAGGCGCGGACGGCCATGCCCGCGTCGGCCGGGAGGCAATGGGGCCCCAGCACGGCGAACGGATCGCTGTGGTCCCCGCGGATCATGGCCTGGATGTCCGACGGCGCGACGGTGACTCTCCGTTTCGTCGTCAGACGGGGAGTCTCGGGCACGCGGGGCATACAGGAAACCTACGGCCGGCGGAGCGCCACGTCAAGTTTCTGGACCCGGCTCGCCGCGAAGTTGCGAACTCTCGGGGCGGGGCGGTGAGGCGGAGCGCCTGCCCGTCAGTGGATGCCGGTCCAGGGACGGATGAACCGGAAGGCCGAGGGGCCCGGCGCGCGCCAGTCAACGGATAGCAGCGTGAAGCGGTAGGTCGCCCCCGTGGGCCCCCGGGTGGTGAAATAGGCGCGGTCGAAGGCGGGGATCGGGCGGTTGAGGTACAGCAGGGTCTTGCCGACGACCTGGCCCGCCACGTCCAGCGCCTCCACCTGGAGCCGGACGTTGTCGGCGGGAATACCCCGGCCGTTATAGACGTAGCCGCTGACCGTCGGGCTACCGTCCCGGGTCTGCCCAGCCTCCCACTCGACCCGGAGATGGAAGTCCAAGGGAGTGGAGGAGACCTGGGCCCATGCGGGACACGTCAGGAGGATGAGCGCCGCCCCCACCGCCACGATTCGTCCGCCCATAGAGCCCTCCTTATTATTAATCGCCGCCATCATGGAAAGGTTTCAGCGGGCCACAGGCGCTCCGGCCAGGAGCAAGCAGGCGTGACGTTCTTCATCGGACGCAGGTGCCCCACCTCGGGATTGGGGTGCCCCCGCTGGGCCGCGAGACTGCTCCATAACATGCTAAATTATCGTCGGTTCGATCTGGCATCGCGGTTGCAATTCTACCGGTTCCGGCGGCAGCGGGGCGTCAAAAAGTAAAAAGGGAGTCAGCATGGTAGCGGCGTCTTCCGCGCGTCCCGACGCCACGCTGACCGTCGCTCACATCATGGTGAAGCCGGTAGTGACGGCCACGCCGAACACCCCGGCGGGGACGGCGCGGTACCTGCTCCAGCAGGCGCGCGTGCGTCATCTCCCCGTGCTTGAGAAAGGCCTCCTCGTCGGGATCGTCTCGGACCGAGATCTTCGCTCGGCCGCGGGCGAGACGGTCCCGCTCCGCGAGATCATGACGCGCACGGTCTTCGTCCTTTCTCCCGACACGTCTGTCCGCCAGGCGGCTCGCCTCTTTCGCGAGCGCCGGTTCGGCGCGATGCCCGTGCTCGACGGACGCGAGCTCGTCGGCATCGTCTCAGTCGTCGACGTCCTGAGAGTCCTTGGTGAGCAGACCTGATGAAAGGAGGCCTCGCGATGAGATGGGCCATGGTGTGGATGGCGGGTGCGTTGGGCGGCCTGATGCCCGGGGGGGTAGGGGCGCAGGAGCGGCCCTATGAGTGGGGGTGGGGGATGATGCATCCGATGTGGGGGTGGTGGGGGATCTGGGGGTTCGCGATGATGCTCCTCGTGTTCCTATTCTGGGCGCTCGTCATTGTCGCCATCATCCTCGGGATCCGCTGGCTCGTCCGTCAGGGACGGCCGGAGGTGACGGACTCCGCCCTCGAGATCCTTCGGCAGCGCTACGCGCGGGGCGAGGTCAACCGCGAGGAGTTCGACGCCAAGCGCCGGGACCTGCAGCGATAGACCACATGAGCCTCGCGCGGCGGCGCCTGCCGTTCATGGCCCTGGCGGGGCTCTCCCTCCTGGCGGCCCTGTGGGCCGGCATGCTCCGGCTGGGGTGGTCGCTGCCGATGCTTGCCTCGACCGTCCCGCCCAACCACGGTCCCCTCATGGTGACCGGGTTCCTCGGCACGCTCATCGGCCTGGAGCGCGCGGTTGCTCTGAAACGCCGCTGGCCGTACGGGGCGCCACTCTTCGCGGGACTGGGCGCCCTCGCCCTGCTCGCCGGGTTATCGGTCCACGTCGGGCACGCCT
Organism: Candidatus Rokuibacteriota bacterium; assembly: GCA_016179965.1. Classification (GTDB taxonomy): domain Bacteria; phylum Methylomirabilota; class Methylomirabilia; order Rokubacteriales; family CSP1-6; genus CSP1-6. The sequence continues at coordinate 16,677 of JACPCF010000060.1, forward strand.
TGACGGCGGCGGGCAGCCTGTTCCTCGTCGCCATTTTCGTGCTTCTCTATCGCCAGCAGCCGGCGGCGTACCTGGCGACGATGGGGATCGGGGCCCTGCTCCTCTTCGTGGGAACCGGACTCTGGCATTTCGGCTTTGCGCTCTACCGCGTCGCACCGTGGTGGATCGGCTTTCTGGTCCTCACCATCGCCGGAGAGCGCCTGGAGCTGTCCCGCCTGCTGCGTCCGTCGGCGTGGGGCCGCGCGGGGTTTCTTCTCGCCGAGGGCGTCTTCCTGCTGGGTCTGATCGTGGGCTTCGGCGCTCACGCCGCCGGCATCCGGCTGAGCGGCCTGGGGCTCCTCGCCCTCTCGCTCTGGCTGCTGCGGCACGACATCGCCTGGCATACGCTCCGCCGAGAGGGTCGCCCGCGCTTCATGGCCGTCTGCCTCTTGTCCGGCCACCTCTGGCTCGGGATCGGTGGCCTCCTGTGGCTCCTCGTCGGTAATGAGTTCGCCGCTGGCCCGTACTACGATGCCATGCTCCACGCCATCTTCTTGGGGTTCGTGTTCTCCATGATCTTCGGCCACGCCCCGATCATCCTCCCCTCGATCCTGGGCGTGGCGCTGCCGTTCCGGCTGGCGTTCTACGCCCACTGGGCGCTGCTCCACGTCTCGCTGGCCCTCCGCGTCGGCAGTGATCTCGCGCTATGGCTCCCGGGGCAGCGGTGGGGCGGTCTCGGGAACGCGCTGGCGATCGTCCTCTTCCTGGGGAATTCGGTTCGCGCTATCGTGGCGGGGCAGGGGGGGCCGGATGGGTCCGACTGAGGAGCATGAATGGGGTCAGGCCTGACCCCGGCCGTTCTTCCACCGCAGGTAAACCGTCCGGCCGGCCCAGACCACTCCCACGACCGCCAGCACCATCAGGGGGCCCGTGTAGAGCATGAAGTTGGTGCGGACGGTGGTCCGATATTCCGTCCTGAGCCGCTCGGCCTCGTCCCGGATGCGGCTGCCGTGCCCGAGCACCTCCGCGTAGCCGTACCACCAGGCGTAGTCCGGGCTCATGTGGAAGGCGCCCTTGTAGGACTTGAGGTTGCCGAAGAAGAACATGTCGAAGTACTCGCGCTCGATCGGCTGGACGTCGTAGTAGAGCCCGGCGGGCCAGAAGGTCCCGCCCGGGACGTCCTCCACCGCAGTGTAACGCGGGCCGGGGAGGATCCCCGCCGAGAGCGCCCGGCGGCGGGGCTCGATGATCTTGTCCTTGTAGAGCCCGCGGAGCGTCTCGCGCGCCTCGTAGACCAGCGCGTCGCCCATGAGCTTGTGGGCGTCGGCCCCTTCGAGGTACTCCCGCGCCTTCACCTCGGAGTGGCAGGTCAGGCAGACCTTGATCATCTCGTTGCGCTTGACGCGGTTCTCCGGGGTTCTGGTGATGTCCTCGAGCTGGCCCAGGGCCGGCTGGACTCCCATCCCCCAGATGATCTTCTTCGTCATGTTGTGGCTGACCGAGCGCTTGCCGTCGGGGCCGATGTAGACCATGTGGCAGTAGGCGCAGGTGGGGGCGTTGTACGAGGCCTCCGCCATGGACTTCGACCAGTCCCACTTCTGGCCGTCGGTGAGGTAGACGGCGCCGTGCTTGGAGGTGGAGTAGGCCTCCCAGTTCGGGTGGTCAGGCCCCATGTGGCAGGTCATGCAGGCCTCCGCCCGCCGCGCCTCCGCCGGGTCGAAGCGGTGGCGGGTGTGGCAGGCGATGCAGCCGTTGCGGTAGGGGAGGCTCGAGAGATCCGTGTACTGCTTCTTCGCGGGATCCCAGTAGGGTTCATCGGTGGCGCCCGCCTGAGCGTGGCAGGGGTCGCACCCCATCTCCATGACCTTGCGCGGCATCTGGGCGTAGTGGGGGACCTTGATGTTCCGGTCCCAGTTCCCGCCGATATTCGCCGGCCCCGGCCCGTAGGAGTGGCCCAGATCCGTCACGTGCTCCTTGTAGATCTGGGCGTGGCAGGCCGCGCAGACCTTCTCCGACACCCGTCCCTTCACCTGGGTGATCTCCGTGTGGTTGGTGCCGTGGCAGACGGCGCAGGAGTTGGCCTCGGGGGTCGTCTTGGGAACGCGCGGATTCTGGCGCCCCGGCTTGAACATCGCCGAGGACTCGTACTGCGCGACGAGGGTTGGGTTCCACTTCCGGTGGCACTGCATGCAGGAGGCGGCGGTCTGCTCGCCCTTCGGCGGCTCGGTGAGCTTGTCGCGCTTGGCCGTGAGCGACTTGAGATAGGCGTGGATCTTCTGGAGCTGCTCGTCGGTCACGTTGGACGCCGGGAAGGGCGGCATCTGGCCCCGCGGGGCCCTCACCTGCTGCTTGAGCTGCTCGACGGTGAGGGGGGTGTTGGCCAGATCCGGCCCGGCGCCCCCGTGAGCGCCCACCCCGTGGCAGCCGATGCACCCTTTCTGGATGAAGAGCCGCTCGCCTTCGTCAGCCCACGCCGGCGCCGCCAGCAGCAGGACCCCCGCCAGTCCACCGAGTAGCGCTCGCATTGCTTCCCCTCTTTTTGGAGTTGAGGAATCCACTTTTAGGGGGATCGGGCGTTTTGTCAACTGGGGCAGGTAGTGTCAGGGATCCGCTCATGGATGGCGCGCATCCGGAGCGGGGCCAGAGATCCACAGGTGGGGAGGCTCCGCCCCATCCCGAAGCCCTCGACGGCGTCGCTCGCTGGGCGCCGGGAGTCCCGCCAAGGTTGAAATTTCCTTGGTTTTCCCACGATTCCGTTGCTGCGGCACAGATTCTGCACGCTTGGTGTCTTGGGCCCCATCGAGGGCTGGAGGAGTGAATGGAGACGGTGCGAAAAGCCGATTGCCCTCGTGCGGCTGGAAGGGGCCGTCAACTCAGCCCTCCTGAGAGCCGGTGGCTGGGATTGCTCATGATGCTGGCGCTCTCCGCCCTGGATGCCCCGACGGGCCAACGGAAGCAAAGTGCCGCCAGCGCGGCTGTTGGGATGGTCCTGCTCCTCTCCTCAACGACCCTTCCTGCCTGGGCCCAGCAGCCGCTCCCGCAGCCCTTCGCTCCGGAGTGGGCCATGTTCGCTGGCGGGAAGGTCTTTGGTGAGAAAGGATGCGGAAGGTGTCACGCCCTTCGGGGATCCGGCGGGGGAATCGGTCCCGACCTCGGTCGGATCGAGACAGGAAAGAGCTTCTTCGAGCTGGGCGCTGCCATGTGGAACCACCTCCCCCGCATGGGAGCGAAGATGCGAGAGGTGGGGATCGAGCGACCCATACTCACGCCCGGGGAACTGTCCAACCTGATCGCGTTCCTCTTCACCGCACAGTATTACGACGAGCTGGGCGACCCGAAGGCTGGGGAAAAGCTCTACGCCGCGAAGAGGTGTGTCCAATGCCACGAGGTCGGCGGCAAGGGCGGGCGCGTCGGCCCCGGCCTGGACTTTCTGAAGCGCGCCAACTCGCCGGTTCTGGTGGCCGCGGCTATGTGGAATCACGGTCCCGAGATGGCCGAGGCGATGCAGGCCAGGGGGATCGCGCGCCCCACCTTCCACGGGAAGGAGATGGTAGATCTCATCGCCTATGTGGTGGCGTCCGCCAGGGATGGAAGCGGCGAAACCGCGCAGGTCATTCCCGGGACGCCCGAGCGCGGCCAGAAGCTCTTCGGCGAAAAGCGGTGCATCGTCTGCCACGAGGTCGGCGGCAAGGGCGGCACAGTGGGCCCTGCTCTGGGACAGCCCCGCCACCACGTGAGCCTCACCCGGTTCGTGGCCCTCATGTGGAACCACGGGCCCCCTATGTGGGCCAGGATGAAGGAGCGGGGTATCCAGGTCCCTCGACTCACGGGGCAGGAGATGGCCGACATCGTCGCCTACCTCTACGTCTCGCACTATTTCGATCTGCATACCAGCGCCGGGCGTGGTCGGCAACTCGTCCAGAGTAAGGGCTGTCTCACCTGCCACTCGGTCCGGGGGAAGGGCGGAAAAATCGGCGCCGACTTTGCGACCTCCAAGTGGGTCGGCTCCCCGGCTGCCCTCGTGGCTGGAATGTGGAACCACAGTCGCTACATGGAGGCCCAGACACAGAAACAGGAACTCCCCTGGCCGGTTCTCAGCGGCAAGGAACTGGCCGACATCGCCCGATACCTTCAATCTCTTGCAAAGCCCTCACGGCGATAGAAAGGGGGCGGGCGGTCTCGTGTCGGCCGGGGTGAAGAAGTCGTGGAGGGGAAAGAGAGTGAGAGGAAAGCGCCGTTGGATCGCTGTGGTTCTGGGAATGCTGATCCTGTGGGCGGGCGCGCTGTTCTTGCCCGGTCGGGCGGCGTGGCCCCGCGAGGGGACGCCCCAGAAGGACGACCACCTATCCGGCTCTTGGGGAAGAAGTCTCAAAGACCCGTCTCTACGTTCCCAACGAGCATGACAATACTCTGTCGGTGATCCAGCTCCCGGTGACGAGCGCCAAGGAGTTCGACTACAACCTCATCGTCATCCTCACCAAGGGGTTTTAGGGCGTGGGTCCGTCCGGTGGGGCGCTCGTTCCCCACCTAGGGCATTCATGCCCCGCTCCTGATCCTCCCGTCCCCCCGCTAAGTGTCCGAACAAACGGGGAATTGCAGTGGCCCTCGTTTCGGCACTACGCTTGCTAGTGCATTTGCAGGGGGGTGCCCTATGGATCTCGACGAACTGCTCAGTAACACCGCCGACGGCGTTTGCGCGATCACCACTGAGGGCAAGATCACGCTGTGGAACCGCTCCGCTGAGAAGATCCTCGGCTACACGGCCCGGGAGGTGGTCGGCCGTGCCTGCTGCGATGTCTTCGTGGGCCGCGACGCGACGGGCAATCGCCTCTGCTACCGGGGGTGCCACATCCAGACGCTGGTGAAGATGGGGGAGCCGGTCCAGCACTTCGAGATGGCGACCCGGACCAAGGGCGGCAAGCCCGCGTGGATCGACGTGAGCATCCTGGTGGTCCCCGGCTCCCGGAACGGCCTCCAGACCACCGTCCACTTCTTCCGCGACGTGACGGCCACTCACGAGCTCCAAGCGCTGCTGCGGGAGCGGGCGACCCAACCCAAGGCGGCTCCGGCGGCCTCCCCGGACCTGTCCAGCCCCCTGACCCGGCGGGAGATCGAGATCCTCCGGCTCATGACGGGCGGGGCGAACACCAAGGTGATGGCGGACCGGCTCCACGTCAGCCCGGCCACGGTGAGGAATCACGTCCAGAACATCTTCGGCAAGCTCGGGGTGCACAGCCGGCTGGAGGCCGTCGCCCACGCCACCACCAACGGCCTTCTCTGACGCCCGGTCAGCGCTTCTCGGTGCTGGCCGTCTTGGGAGTCGCCGGAGTCCGGCGGGAGCGTGAGAGCCGGGCGGCGCGGCTCAGCCAGGCCCCGATGATCCCCACCACCACGAACGGGAGCGCGGTCAGCAACAACGCGCTCCAGTAGAAGCCCCCGTTCAGCCCTTGCCCCTCGGGCCACCCGACACAGACGGAGCAGGCCTGAGCGTCGGGAGGGAGAAGAGCCCAGCCCGCGACGAGGACAGCCACGAGGCGTCGCCCAACCATCCCCCGGCTCACGCGAGGTAGACGAGCGTGTAGAGGAGCGGCCAGAGCCCCACGACGAAGTACCAGTACATCCCGAACACCGGCACGCCGGCAGGGTTCCGCAGGATCAGGATGATCCCGAGCCAGGCCAGCGCGGCGAGGACGTGGAGGGCGTGCGCCCCGATGAGGGTGTAGAACGTCCCCCCGTAGATTCCGGAGGGAGCGGTGAGGCCGAATGTGAGGAGGCGGGCCCATTCATATCCCTGGACGCCGAGGAACGTCGCCCCGAGCAGGCCGGTGAGGGTGAGGCTCCTGCCGAGGCCCCCGTGGTCGCCGTCGCGCGCGGCGCGGAGCGCCCGCCACATGGGGTAGCCGCTCGAGAGGAGCACGGCCGTGCTGACGGCCGTCACGCCCACAGGCAGGCGGGGCTGGAGCGGCGGTGGCCAGACGGGAGCGGTCAGGCGGAAGACCAGGAAGGCGGCGATGAACCCGGCGAAGAGCATTGTCTCCGCCCCCAGGAAGATCAGCATGCCGACCGTGGCGCTGTCCACGCGATGGTGCCGCTGAAAACCAACCTCATCTTCCAGGACGATGGCCCCGCGCGACACCTTTCCCCCGTGGGCGGGTCAGGCCTTGTCCAGCGTCATGAGGATCAGGAGCGTCGGCAGATAGAGGAGCGAGGCGAACAGGACGCGCCTGGCCGCACCCCGCGACGGCGAGAGCGCCTGAAGGACCCCGCAGCCCAGAAGCCCCACCCCCAGCGTGAGGGCCCCGAGGAGGTACACCTGTCCGGTGAGGCCGATCAGCGTCGGCAGGAGGCCCGCCACGAGGAGCGCCAGACAGCCCGCCACGGTCTGGCGCTCAACGCTCAGACCGCCGCTCGCCGGCGGGAGCCGGATCCCGCCGCGGGCGTAGTCCTCCATGTGGAGCCTGGCAATGGCCAGCGTGTGGGGAAGCTGCCAGAGGAACAGGATCCCGAAGAGCACCCCGACCCCGATCCCGAACTCCCCGCGGGCCGCGACCCATCCGGTCACCGGCGGCAGGGCGCCCGGGACCGCTCCCACGATCAGGCAGAGCGAGCTGCGGCGCTTGAGCGGCGTATAGGCGAAGAGATAGAGGCCGACCGTGGCCGCGGTGACGAGGAAGGGCAGCGGCCCCACCGGCAGCAGCAGGAGGAGCCCCGCCGCGGCGATGGCCACTCCGAAGGCAAGCGCCTCGGCGGGACGGAGCCGCCCTTCGGGGAGCGGCCGGCGGCGCGTGCGCTCCATCCGCGCGTCCACATCGCGCTCGAGGAACTGGTTCAGGGCGATGGTGCCGCCCGCCGCGAGCGCGGTCCCGAGGAGGGTCGGCAGGAGCCGGAGCCAGTCCGGTGGGCTCTCAGACCCGAGATAGAACCCGACTGAGGTCGTGATGAGAACCATCAGGACCACCCGCGGCTTCGTGAGGGCCAGGAAGTCTCGGCTTCGTCTCATGTCAGCGGGAGAAGACGAAGTCGGGGAAGAGCGCCACGATCAGCATGAGGACGAACAGCACCGGCACGATCGCAATGGCGTAGATCAGCCGGGGCTCGAACTTGAGGTGCATGTAGTTCAGGGCTACCAAAAGCGCCTTTGCGACCGCGGTGGCAAAGATCAACGCCACGGCGAGGCCTCTGGCGCCAGGCAGGAAGCTCGCCGCCAGCCCCAGGATCATGAGCGCGACGAGCCACCCCCAGATGGCCACATAGTTGGGTCGCCCATGAGACGCCATCTTCGACCTCCTTGGGCCGCTCACGCCAGGTAGAGAAGCGGAAAGAGGAAGATCCAGACAATGTCAACAAAGTGCCAATAGAGGCCGGCCAACTCGAGGCGGAGTGGATTCCGAAGGCGCCCTGCCCCGAGCAGGATGGAGTTGACGATGGCCCCGGCCAGCACGTGGAGGGCGTGGAGACCCGTCATCGTGTAGTAGAACGACCAGAAGATACCGCTGGCCGGGGTGTATCCCGCCCAGACCTCGGAGGAGTACTCGATGGCCTTGATCCCCAAGAAGGCCAGGCCCATCAGGATGGTGAGGGCGAGATTGTTCCGGAGCCCGCGCTCGTTTACGTCCTCGGCCTTCGCAAACGCCTGAACCATGGTGAGGCTGCTGGTGAGGAGGACGAGCGTGTTGGTGGCCCCAATGGGCACGGAGAGATGCGCGGCGTCTCCGTGCCACCCGGTGCTCCCGAGCCGGAAGACGATAAAGGTCGCGATGAGCCCGCCGAACAGCATGATCTCAGAGGCGAGAAACCACCAGACCCCCACCTTGCCGGGGAGGATGCCGGGGATCGCCTGTGCCTCTGTGCGGATTGCCATGGCGGTGTCCTCCTATCTCGATCGAGCCGCGAGCGTGCGATCCTGGGGGAGCCAGTCCTCGGCCACCTCGGGCGAGCTGTACTCGTACGCACCCCGGTAAACCACGGGCAGGGTCTCCCCCCAGTTGAGGTGGGGCGGTGGGGAGGGCGCCGTCCATTCCAGCGTGTTCGCCCCCCAGGGATTCTTTGGGGCGGTCTTCCCGGCGAGCAGGCTCCAGACGACATTCACCACGAAGGGGATCTGCGAGGCCAGGAGTAGCATCCCCCCCACGGTGGCGACGACATTGATCCACTGATGGGGCACGAGAAATTCGTACTCGAGCGGGTTCGCGATGCGCCGCATCATCCCCGCCAGGCCGATGTTGTGCAGCGGGAAGAAGGTGACGTTGAAGAAGACGAGGGTCAGCCAGAAATGGATCTTCCCCAGCGGCTCGCTCAGGAGCCGTCCGAACATCTTCGGGAACCAGAAGTAGAAGCCTGCGAACCCGCCGAAGACGACCGAGCTGAACAGGGTGTAGTGGAAGTGCGCCACCACGAAGTAGGTGTCGCTGATGTAGATGTCCGCGGGGGCCGACCCGTTGAAAATGCCCGTGAGCCCGCCGACGATGAACATGGCGACGAAGCCGAGGGCCCAGAGCATCGGGGTGTCGAAGCGGATTGACCCTTTCCAGAGGGTCGCGATCATGGCGAACATGATGAACGCGAAGGGAACCGAGATCAGGATTGTCGTGATGCTGAACGGCATGGCAAGCCTCGGGTCCATGCCACTCACGAACATGTGGTGGGCCCAGACGATGAAGGAAAGGCCGCCCGCCGCGATCGTCGAGTAGATGATCCACCGGTAGCCGAAGATGGGCTTGCGGGCGAAGACGGGCAGGACATCCAGCACGAGCCCGACGGCCGGCAGGAGGATGACGTACACCTCGGGGTGGCCGAAGAACCAGAAGAGGTGCTGCCAGAGGAGCGGGTCGCCGCCGCCCTCCGCGGCGTAAAAATGGGTGCCGATGATCCGGTCGAGCAGGAGCATCACGGCGCCGGCGATCAGCGGCCCCACCGAGAGGAGGAAGAGCGTGGTCGCGGTGAGCAGCTGCCAGATGACCAGGGGGAGGCGGAAAAAGGTCATCCCGGGCACGCGGAGGGCGATGGCCGTCGTGAGATAGTTGACCCCGCCCATGAGGAAGGCGGCAAATTCCAGGGCGTGGGCCAGGATCCAGAGGTCCATTCCCCAGTTCACGCCGGTGTACTCGGCCTTGGCCGAGAGGGGAGGATAGCCGGTCCAACCGGCCGAGGCCGCCCCGCCGGGGATGAAGAACGACACCAGCAGCACCAGCGAGGCGAGGGCGAAGACCCAGACCGAGAGCATGTTGAGCCGGGGGAAGGCCATGTCCCGGGCCCCGATCATGAGCGGGATCAGGAAGTTCCCGAACGCCCCGAGGAGGATCGGCATGGCCACGAAGAAGACCATGATGGTGCCGTGCATCGTAACCAGGACGTTATAGGTTTCCGGCCCCACCTCGCCCCAGCCGGGAACGGCGGTCTCGGGCCACGCGAGCTGCCAGCGCATCACGTGCGCCAGGAGGCCGCCCACGACCGCCCAGAAGAGGCCCAGGGAGAGATACTGCTTGCCGATCATCTTGTGATCGGTCGAAAAGACGTACGTGCGCCAGAAACCCCGCTCGGCGTGGTGCGCGTGGACGTCCAGCACTGCAGCTCCGGATTCACGCATTACTTGCCTCCTCGCTTTTGTTCTTGGGGCTCCTCGCGCTCATGCCGGCGCCTCCCGCGAGACCCAGTCCCGGGCCACCCCTGCCGCCCGCGGCACGAGCAGGCGGTGGCAGCGAAGCGCCAGCACGAGGCTCGTGGCGAGCAGGAGCCCTCCCGTGAGGCGATGGGTCACGGGCAGCGCCAGGCCGAGGTAGGGGGCCAGGGGCAGGACCAGTTCCGTGAAGCGCCCCGCGTAGGCCCCCAGGCCCAGGAGAAGCTGGACCACCAGCAGGGCCACGAGGAGCCGGGCCGGCAGCACGAGCGCCGGCTGGTCGCCGTGCCCCCGCTGAACCCGGCGGGCCAGCGCCGGGATGAGGAGCGCCAGCGCTGCCGCCCCCGCCAGATGGCCGTCGAGCCGCGCCCCGGCATGGGTCAGCACGGCCCCGAAGCCGATCTGGAGGTAGAGGACGCCGCTTGTCAGGAGGGCCAGGCGCCGCAGGAGTAGGGCGTCGGCCGACTGCGCCGGCACCGCGGTGGCCCATCCCGGGGAGGTGAGCAGCGCCAGAGCCACCGCGAGCCCAAAGAAGGCCTGGGCGAGGACCCCGTGGCCGATCGCGAGCGCGCCTTCCACCAGGAGAACTCTCAGGCCGCCCAGGACGCCCTGGAGGCACACGGCGAGGACGGCCGCCACCCCAAGCCAGCGGACCCAGCGTCGGCCCTCCGTGATCCAGAGCATCACCGCCAGCGCAACCGTCAGGAGGCCGACCCCGGCTCCGAGAAGCCGGTGGCTGTGCTCGTAGAAGACCCCGCCGACCATCTGCGACCAGGGGAAGAGGAACATGTTGTAGCCGAACGTCCTGGGCCAGTCCGGGACCGCCAGTGCGGCCCCCGTGTTGGTGACGAGCCCGCCGACGACGATGAGGCCAAGCGTCGCTGCGCAGAGCGCCAGCGCCAGGCGGTGAACCCAAGGGGGACTCAGGATGTTGGCCACTGCTCTTTCACCCACTTCTGGTACTCCTCCGGGGAATGCACGTAGAGCCACGCTTTCATCCCCGAATGGCCGAACCCGCACAGCTCCGCGCAGGGGAGCTCATACTTGCCGGGCTTGGTGGCCTCGAACCAGGCGGGGATCGTCCGCCCCGGGACCATGTCCTGCTTGAGGCGCAGGTTCGGGGAGAAGAGGCTGTGGATGACGTCCTTGGACTTGAGCACGAGGCGCACCGGCTTGCCGACCGGGACGTGCAGCTCGTTGTCGAACTGCCGGTCATCCTCCGTCCCGAACTTGCCGTCCGGCCCCGGGTAGAGGATTTCCCAGTTGAACTGCTTGGCTGTCACCTGGATCGTCAACTCGGCCGGCGGCATCTGTCCCTTGACTTTCGCCCACACCGGGGCACCGCGAAGGTCGATCCAGAAGTCCAGTATCAGGACGATCAGAACGGGGACGAGGATCCAGGCGAGCTCCCGCAACCTGTCACCCTGGACGTAAGTTGCCCGGCGGCCCGGCCGACGACGGTAGAAGATCAGGAAGAGGACGAAGGCCCCGAGGGTCAGAAAGAACCACGCTAGCGTCACGTAGTAGATCAGCGCAATGATGCCGTCAATCTCGCCCCCGTAGGTCGAGACGTTCTCCGGAAGCCATCGCATCCAGTTCAGCATGAGGCCGCCTCCCGCTTTTTCGTCAGGGCGAGTTGCCGAGACGCACCCACCAAGTCGCCGACGCGGACCGAGTCGAGCTCCCGGGTTACCATCGCCTGAATCCGTGCCCAGACCGGATGGACTGGGCAGAAGCTGTCTCGCGGGCACTGGCCGGGCCGGATCAGGCACCGGTTGAGGTAGATCGGTCCCTCGACGGCTTCGATCACCTGCCTCAAGGTGATTGCCCCCGGTTCCCCGAGCAGCGCGATCCCCCCGCGCGTTCCGCGCTGTGTGCGAACCAGTCCGGCGTGTGCGAGGGCCTGGACGACCTTGCTGAGGTATGCCTGGGGGACGGCCGTCCGGCAGCCGAGTTCCACGCTCCTGACGGTGGCGCCGGCGGGCTGGGCGGCAAGATCCACGATGACCCGGACGGCATAGTCGCCTTTCAGGGTTAGCTGCATTAGTGGACTTTCCTGCTCCTCTTGGTCCACAAGTTTCGCCGGCTTGTACCACAAAGCACAATCCATCATTTGCCTCATTTTTCTGCGACGAAAGCTCTAGCGCGAATCCGACTGAATGTCCGACGATGGCAACGACGGTCACACCCGTCAGCAACGGTCCTCTCATGGTCGAAGGCGAGGTCGAAATTGTGGATGCGCAGGGGAAGCAGCTGCCCGCGAAGGGCGATCCCATCTACCTCTGCCGTTGCGGCGCGTCCGGCGCCAAGCCGTTTTGCGACGGAAGTCACAAGAAGATCGGCTTTCAAGGCTAGGCATAGGTCCTCGCCGGTAGCACCAGAGGGAAGCCCTTCGCGGAGCTTTTGGGTGGCCTCGCCCTGGTCCTGGGGTTGCTTACCCGCTATGCCGCACTGATCCTCGCGCTGGATCTGCGGCTTCTAGGCCTGGGGGCGCCCTGTCAGGGCACGTTTGGACTATCCGGGCGAGAAATCTTCTGGCTTCACCCGCTCAAGCCACTGGCTGACTTGCGCGGGTGCGGATGGAAGAGTCCCAGGGGCTGAGAGCGGCTCGGCATGCACGAGCGCCTCCGCAGTGGCGTAGATGGGGACCTTTGCTCGGAGCGCCAGGGCGAGGGCGTCCGGTGGGTAGCAGGAAAGGGTCATCTCCCCCTCGGCCGATTGCAAGTGGACGAGGGCGTGGATGCCCTTGCTCCCCGTGTCGTCAAGCACGACGCGAGTCATTGAAGCCTGAAATGCGTGCAGGAGGGAGTGAATAAAGTCGTAGATTGGATTGCAGGCACAGCGGGCGTGCCCCATCTCTCGGGCGAGACGATGGGCTTCGTGCGGATCGGTGGAGAATGCGAGCCTGAACCGCTGCTCCAGGTCTTCCAGCACGACGACGGTGTACCGGTGGGGCACGCTGTCATCGCCGCTCCAGCGCAGGCCGAAGGACAGCACAAAACGGTCGGGCAATTCGAGACGTTCGAAGCGCCCCTTGCCGACTTCGGGGCCAATCACCACCGGCAGATCCGGGCCCGCGCTGGGCGAACGCCAAAGCTCGGCGCCGGTTTCCTCCAGCAGGGCGGCTTCGAGGCCGGACTGCGGCTGGCGCAGGCGCGGCTCGGCATCCTGCTCGGATCGCTCGCTTCGGCGGCCGCGGGCTACGCGGTGCTCAGCGCGGCGCTGCGGCCTTCGCCGAGGTAGGAATCAGCTTCGCTGCGGCGCGGCGCTTCGAGCGCTCCAGGTTCTCGAGGTAGGTCGCGTTCGGGCAGAAGCTCTCCGGCGCCTCGCCTTCGCCGACGAGCCAGCGCTCGCACTGCTCGGTGCTGGGGCACAGGGTGCAGCGGCGCACGGCGACCGCGAGCGCGCGCTCCTCGCCCGCGGCGTCCTCGGGCTTCAGGCCGCGCCGCCTCATCATCTGCCAGAGCTGCAGCGTCCCGGAATCGTTCATCACCCGCCGCCACACGGCAACCACCCCCGGCACGACGGCCGCGGCGGCGAACAGCAGCAGCCCGACGATCACGATGGTGGTTATCAGCGTGCCCATGCCGGTGACCCTACCCGCTCGCCTCCGGCGCGCTTTGATCTGCCTCAAGCCGGGCCTTTGCTGCGCCACAATATGGGCATGCCGCCGCCCCTAGAGCCAGCGCGATTGGCGTTCAAGGAAGGCGTCGCCTACTCCGCGGCCTTCGGCGACGTCTACCACAGCGCCGATTCGGGG
>JACPCF010000061.1:0-26245 GCA_016179965.1 Candidatus Rokuibacteriota bacterium
AGTCGAAGCGGGAGATGTGGAGGTGGACGCCGTGGCTGGACTTGGGCTCCACGGTCAGCTCCCCCGCCCCGTTCAGCATGGCCGCGCCGGCCTCGCGGAGACGCGCGCTGACAGCCTCCAGATCCTCGGCGACCATCGAGAGGGCCACCATCCCCTCCAGGCCTCCCACCTCGTCGGCGGGGACCAGGAGCAGGGCGCCCTTGCCCACGGAGAGCATCGTGCGGGGGCCGTCGTTCATGCCCTGCTCCGGCAGGGCGAACAGGCGCTGGAAGATCCGGGCGGTCTCCTTCGGATCCGGGGAGCCGATGACGACGCGCTTCAAGCGCAGGGGCGAGGCGTCGGGATGCGAGCCGTTCGGCGGCGTGGCCAGCTCGACGAGGACGCCGGCGCACGCCTTGGGATGGAGAAAGCCGATGCGGCCGGCCAGGCCCTCGCGGGAGGTCTCATCGAGCAGGGCGACGCCGGCCGCCTTGAGGTTCCGGAGGCCCGCGTCCACGTCCGCGGTTTCGAAGCAGAGGTGGTGCAGCCCCTCGCCGCGCTTTTCCAGGAACCGCGCCACGCCGGTCCCCGCCTGCACCGGCTCGAGGAGCTCGATCTCGCTCTCCCGCGCCCCCAGGAGCGCCGCGCGGACGCCCTGATCCTTGATCTCCACCTCTCTCAGGAGCGGCAAGCCCAGCGTGTCACGATAGAAGCCGTAGGCGCGTGTCAGCTTTTCGACGACGACCCCCACGTGGTGAATTTTCTGAACGCTGACTGGAGCCACGGCTCCCTACCCTAGCCCACCACCTCGGGAAATTCAACCCCCCTCATCGCCGGCTCGGCGCTGCGAGCGAAGCCTCGTCGGCGAGGACGACGCAGCGCGGATGCATCTTCAGCGCCGAGGCAGGCACGTCGGGCGTAATCGGCCCGTCCAGCATTTTCGCGAGCGGCTCCCGCTTGCCGGCGCCGCTGACCAGCACCACGACTTCGCGCGCCTCGAGAATCGTCGCGATCCCGAGCGTGACGGCACGGTTGGAGACCGCTCCCTGGATGACCGCGTCGGTCAGGATGTAATCCACCGTCGAGGCGAGCAGCCCGACCGGCCGGCAGCGCGAGTCGAACGGGCTCCCCGGCTCGTTGGAGGCGATGTGGCCGTTGGGGCCGAGCCCGAGCATGACGAGGTCGAGCCCGCCCGCCCGGGCGATCGTCTCTTCGTACTCGCGGCACATCTGGTCGAGGTCGGGCCGATCCACTCTAAACGGGCGCTGGCGCTCGGGCGGCACGCCCGCCCACGCCAGAAACTCCTTGCCGACCTGGCGCCAGAAGTACCCGTCGGGCGGCGCCGGCGGGCAGAGCTCATCCACCGAGAAGACGCGCATTTTCGAGAAATCCACGCGGCCCTGGCGGTGATCCTCGGCGAGCAGGCTGTACATCAGCCGGGGGGTGCGGCCGGCGGGCACGGCCATCGAGAAGTCGGGCTTGGCCCGGACCCGGTCGAGGACATGCTCCGCCGCGCGGTGGGCGAGCGCCGCCGCGTCGCGAGAGACGACGAGCTCCACGACTAGCCTTCCTTAAAAAGCTTCTGAAACTCGCTCCAGGGTGCTGGCGCCACCTTCACGAGCGCCGCGTTCTCCTCCACGTGGGCGACGCGCTTCATTCCCACGAGGGCTGTGCCGACTCCCGGGGTGGAGCGGACGAACTGGATCGCGCGCTGCGCATCGGTCGCGAGGCCGGGCAGGTGCTCGTCCAGCACGGCCGGGAGGTTCCGGGAGAGCTGCCCCTGGTAAATGGAGGCCGAGGTCGTGACGTAGATCCCCAGCCGGCGGGCCGCCTCGAGCAGCGAAACGGCCTCGCCGTCCACCGTCTGGTTCGAGTGGGTGAACGCCTCGGCCATGGCGAGATTGTAGGGCAGCTGGATCACCCTGAAGTGGTGCGTGTCGCCTGCGATATCCCGTGCCGCCTTCTCGATCTCGGCCAGCGCGAGATAGTCCCGCGCCGATGGGTGCTGGCGGTATCCATTCCACGTGGCGGTCCCGTAGAGCCCGATCTTGCCCTCCCCGACGGCGGATTCCAGAAACGTGAAGGCGTCTCGAATCCGCTTGAGGAACTCCGCGCGGTCCACCTCCTGGAGCTGGGTCTCGGGGTTGTGGACGTAGTAGATGTCCAACGTCTCGAGGCCCAGGTTCCGGCGGCTCCGCTCGAGCTGATCGGCGAGGTAGCGCGGGGTCATGCAGTGGATGCCCCCCACGACGTCGTCGGGGCCGATGATCCCGGGGCGGAGGTAGGTCTCGGTGAAGTAGGCGCCGGGGTTCCGCGGCAGTGACCCGTCGAAGGGGATGAAGCCGCCCTTGGTGGCGACCACGAGCTCCTGGCGGCGAAGCGCGCCCTTGGTGATCAGCGCCGAGAGCGCTTGGCCGATGGCCCGCTCGCTTCGCTGGTGGCGGTAGTTGACCGCCGTGTCCACGACGTTCAGGCCAAGCTCCAGGGCGCGCATCACCGCGTCCCGGTACTGCTCGTCGGTAGCCGGGTCCTCGTCCCCGAGATAGGTCCCGATGCCCAGCGAGGCGAGCCAGTACCCACCGAAGGCGCGAAAATGCTCGGGCACTGCGCCCACGCGGCGGCGGTAGGCGTCCGTGGCTTCGGGCGTCGCGTATCCGGCGATCACGGCGTCACCCCTCGCGATAAAACAGCAGGAGCGCCCCCACCAGGACGAAGGCGACGGCCCAGACACGGCCTGGCTTGCGGTTGTCGGGGGCCGGCAGCCGGAGCTCGAGCCAGCGCGCCCACCCGGCGAACACGCCCAGGACGCCGAGCGGCGAGTGGGTGACCTCGGTGAGAAACTCGGCCTTCAGGTTGAACAGGGCGTGTGAGTGGGTGAGGAGGAGCGCGCCGCCGGCAGCGCAGAGCAGCGGGAAGACGTAGGCCCACCCTCGCGCCCGGAGGCGGCCGGCGCGCACCGCCCACTCGAAGAGGGCGAGCGCGACGATCAGCGCCACGGCCAGCCGGTGCTGGAGCACGTCGGGGAGCCGCATTGTCTCCCAGAACCCGGCGGGCCCGAGCGGCCACGCCCGCGGATCGTTCCGAACGAAGAGGAACGCGGCCAGCCCGAGGAAGAGCAGCGGCCAGTGCCTGGCCCACCGGGCCCACCTGAAGCCCTCGACGATGGCAAGGAGCCCCATGACGAACACAAAGAGCCCCGCCACGTGGTGATTGAACTCGGACCACTGGTACTCCTGCCGCTTCCGCTCGGCCAGCGCGTCGGTGATCGGCGCGGCGGTGGCCAGGAGGTCCTCGATGCGCGGCGTCGAGAAGGCCGGCACCTTGGGGACGAAGCGCGCACCCACCTCCGCGAGCGTCCCGCGATCCTCCCGGACGTCCGCCGCGACCGGCAGCGAGGTCAGCGCCGCCGCCGCCAGCAGGAGCGTGACCCCGAGGCCTACTTCGGCCTCGACGAACCACCAGAGGCTCGGCGGCACCGCGCCCCCCCGCCGGCGCACGCGCCGCGCCACAAGGAGGTTCAGCCAGGCGAGCACGAGCGCTCCCGCCAGGACGACGACCTTCGTGAGGATCATCACCCCGTACCCGGTGCCGAAGAGCCCTTCGAAGCTGTCCACGTAAAAGAACGAGAGCGCCACCCCCGCCGCGGCCAGCCCTCCGACGCAGGCGAGCGCCAGGGGAGAAAAGCGCGCGACGACGGCGGAGGCCACCGCCTCCTCGGCGGGCTCGCGGCGGAGGAGCGAGAACGCCACGAGGTGGATCAGCCCGCCGACCCAGACGGCGGCCGCCACCTGGTGGAAGACCTCGAGCGCCATCAAGATGCTCCGGTTCTCGAGCCGCCCCATGGCGTGGGAGAGCCAGGCCGAGTTCGCGCCGATGAAGAGGGCGATGGCCCCCATCACCCACCATCCCGCGCGGGCGCCGGGCTTCCGGCGCAGCAGCAAGGCCGCGACGGCCAGCGTGATCCCCAAGGCGATCCTGGCGAGCCCCGCCTGGGCGAACGCGGTGGAGAAGAACGCGCGAAGGCGGAGCGCCCCCGTCTCGTCGGCGAGGGCGAGCGGCTGGAGCCCGAGGATGAGGGCCTGGGCGGCGGCCAGGACGAGGCCGCCCGCGGCGACCAGGGTCAGGCACCGCCCGACGGCCAGGCTCCTGAGCCTCGATGGCGCGTCGAATGGGCGGAGGACGAGGAGGGCGTAGGCCACGCCTCCCACGGCGGTGGCGAGCCCCGCCAGGCCGAGCCCCTGGAGGATGACGTTGAGGAAGCCCGTCAGCGTCGTCACGCGTCAGGGTCCCGGAGCCACGGTGAACCGGAAGGCCCCCTCCGTCACGTGGCCGTCGGCGGAGAGGACCTTCCAGCGGACGAGATACGTGCCCGACGGGAGCGGCGGAACCGGGACGACCAGCCGGTCCGGGGACCCCTCGGGGGCCCCCGCCACCGGGAGCGGGATGGGCCGCCCCGCGGGCCCCGTCACCGTGACGCCGGAGAGTTCCGTCTCGATCCGGCTGTTGAAGCGCAGGAAGATCCGCGAGGGCGAGGCGGTGACGACCTCATTGGCTCGCGGCGAAGATTCGAAGACCAGCGCGTGGGCGATGGCCGGGTTGGGGGCGCAGAGCGCCACGGCGACAAGCAGGAGCCCTGCCGCGAGCGCGCGCCTCAGCGGGGTCATGCGCTGTCTCAGCGCCAGTCGTCCAGCACCAGGTCAGCCGGACGCTCGTACTCCGCGAGCTTGCCCCGCTTCATCCGGACCATGGTGAAGTCAATCGAGTAGCCGCGCTCGAGCAGCCCCTGATAGGCGGTCCAGTAGGCCGTGTAGACGGGCGCCATGACCCGCTGGAGCCCCGCGCCGTGGGCGAGCTCCTCGAGGGAGGCCAGGAGCCCGTGGAAGTGCTCGGGCTTTCGGTGGCGGAAATCAATGGCCAGGAACTTGATGTAGAGCGATCCCTGGGGCGCTTCGCTGACGCCGGGGATGTGGTAGATGGCGAACCCGATCAGCTCGCGCCCCTTCTCCAGCAGCAGCGTGTCGCCCAGGGCGAGGCCGTCCACGATCTCGACCTCTTTGGCCAGGTCCAGGCCCCGGTAGATCGAGTTGGTGATCCGCCGGAGCCTCTGCATCGTGGTCTTCTTCTTCGACTCCTCGAGCGTGGAGAAGCGGCGCACGGAGAGGGCGGGCTTTCCGGGCTGCGTGGCCTGGACGATCTCGCGCCGATCCAGAGGCTTGGAAGTAATGGCGACCAGCCCTTTCGGCTTGTAGCCGAACTTCTGGAAGAGGAGGAGGTGCCTGGGGCTCGAGGGGTAGGTCGCGAGCCCCTGGAGCGTGACCTTGTTCTCGTCGAAGAAGCCCTGGGTGGCCTTGACCAGCTGCTGGCCGATGTCCTGGTTCTGGTAGACGGTGAGGACGGCCACCGGGCCCACGAGCCCGAGCGTGCCCCAGATCACCGCCACCGCGGCGCCGACGATCTTGCCATCCCCCTCCTCGGCGACGAAGCACCCCCACGGCTCCATGAGCCACCGGTGGTGGACGTACTGCGCCCCGCCGAAGACCTGGCGCGGACGGGTGCCGAGCTGCCGCTCGTAGAAGTCGCCGAAGGACTGCTCGATGACGTCCCGAACCTTGGCGAGATCGCCCTTGCGCACGCGGCGGATCTTGATGACGGGCGCCCGCCCCTGGGAGTCCAGCCCCGCCCGATCGACGCTGGCCCTCATTTCTTCCCCCTCACCTCGACGCCGGCGAGGTCCTCCAGGAGGGTGACGATCCCGGAGTGGTCCAGCCCACCCCGGCCCTTCTGGCGGAGCGCGTTGAAGAGCTCCTGGACCACCGCGGTCGTCGGGAGGGGGACGCCGAGCGCCCGGCCCGCCTCCATGATGAGGCCGAGGTCCTTATAGTGGAGGTCAACCTTGAAGCCGGGGTTGAAGGAGTGCGCCAGGTAGTTGGGCGTCTTCTGCTCCAGGCAGCGGCTCCCTGCGAGCCCCCCGCCGAGCGCCTTCAGCGTCAGCTCGATGTCGAGGCCCGCCTTGGCCGCCAGCGTCAGCGCCTCGGCCAGCGCCGTGAGGTTCCCCGCCACGATGATCTGGTTCGCCAGCTTCGTGAAGCCGCCGGCCCCGAGCGGGCCCAGGTGGGTGATGGTCTTCCCCATGGCCTGGAAGACGGGGAGCACCTGGTCGAAGATCGCCCTGTCGCCGCCCACCATGATCGAAAGCGTGGCCTCGATGGCGCCCTTCTCCCCTCCCGAGACGGGAGCGTCGAGCATCCGAATGCCGCGGGGCTCGAGCGCCTTGGCGATCTTCTGCGACACGATGGGGGAGATCGTGGACATGTCCACGAAGATCAGGCCGCGGTTGTCGGCCTCGATGATCCCGTTCTCCCCCAGCGCCACCAGCTCCACGTCGGGGGAGTTGGGGAGCATCGTGATCAGGATCTCCACCTGCTCCGCTACGGCCTTGGGGGAGGTGGCCGCCTTGGCCCCGGCTCCGACCAGTTCATCCACCGGTCCCTGGCTCCGGCTGTGGACAACCAGGGGATAACCGGCCTTGAGGAGGTTCCGGGCCATGGGGCGGCCCATGATACCAACCCCAATAAATCCAATGGCTTGGGTCACTGTGGTCCTCCCGAGAACTGCTCGTGCTCAATTAGCACAATGGCTAGGAGCGGTCAAGGACTTTCACTCAATGACTGAAAAATCTTCTCGTTTCAGGAGGTTGGAAGGCACTTTGGGGTCAGGCTTGAGTTATTGCGTTAAACGTGGTGGATGAGGACGTTTCGAAGGGCGGTGATGCCCCGCCAGGGGATCGCGGGATGCCGCCGCCGAAGGTCGGCGCACAGGTTCTTGACTGCCTCGCCGATCACCTCGAGGTTGCGAATGACGGCATCCTGGCCCAGCAGGCGCCCCACCTCCAGCTTGAACTCCACCAGGTCGAGAAGGTCCCGCTCGGGCTTTAGATCCACCAGCAAGTCCAGGTCGCTGGACCCGGTCGCCCTGCCTGACGCGCGAGAGCCGAAGACCCGCAGCCGGACAACCCCATGACGGCGCGCGATCCGGCGTATACGACCGATACCCTTAGACGGCCCGGCGCCCAAGCGAAATCAGGCTTCTTCCCTGAGCATCCGCTTGAGCTCCTCAAGGTGGGCGAGGAGGCCATAGCAGAGGCCCGTGATCTTCCCGTGGAGGGAGCGATCCCAGTGAACCGCCACCCCCACGCACCCATGGACCTGCTCGGTCAGCTCCGTGATGCGCGACTGGAGCCTCAGCATTTCCTCCTCCGATTCGGCGATGTCGCGAAGGAGATCGTCGCGCTGGCTCATGGCCACACCTCCTGCCCTGCCACGAAGGTCCTCACGACCTTCAACCGGGGCAATTCCTCGGGGGACACCTCCAGGGGATTTCGATCCAGGACGATCAGGTCGGCGCGCTTGCCGGGCTCGAGGCTCCCGCACTCCTGCCCGAGCCCGCCGGCCCGGGCGGCGTTGATCGTGTAGGCCTCGAGCGCCGCCCGGACGGGGATCGCTTCTTCCACTTCGCTCGCCTCGCCGCTCCGCGTCCGCCGCGTCGCGGCCGCGTAGATCCCCACCAGCGGCGAGAGCGTCCCGCAGGGGAAATCCGAGGAGAACGCCAGGGGGATCCCCGCGTCGCGGAGCGTCCTGAAGGGCAGCCGGCGGATCTCTTCCCCCGCGTTTCCTGCGCTCAGATCGTGGACGAAGGCCGGCTGGACGACGACCCAGATCCCCAGCGCCTTGATCCGCTCGATCAGGTCGCGAGTGAGGAACATCGCATGATCCAGCCTGACCCTATCCGCGCCAGTCGGCTCGCGGCGGAGCGCGTCTTCGATGGCGCCCACACACGTCTCGACCCCCAGGTTGCCGATCGCGTGGCACGTCACTCGCCAGCGCCGGCGCCACGCGGAGACCAGGAGGCCCGCCAACTCGCTCCGCTTATAAAAGAGAAAGCCTGTCGTCACGGGCTCCCCGCCTCTTGTCACGCGCATCGCGCAACGGTAGCCGCCGTCCACGAAGATCTTGAGCGGGCCGGGGAGCAGGTTGGGTCCCGCCGTGTCCCACATACGCTCCCGGCTCAAGTCGGTCGGCGCCTCGAACCAGCCGCCCGCCCCCACCGCCATCATCTGGACCCGGATTCCCAGCCGCCCGGCTCGCGCGGCCTCCAGATAGCGCTGGGCCGTGGCGGGGGAGACGGCAGCGTCCTGGACCGTCGTGATGCCGGCCTCGGCGTAGCGACGGCTGGCCGCCGCCGCGACCTCGGAAAAGCGCCGCTCCCATCCCTCCCGAGATTTCACCTCGCAGAGCCCCATCGCCCGCTCGAAGAGCAATCCCGTGGGCTCGCCGCTCTTGTCGCGGGCCATCTCGCCGCCGGGGGGATCGGACGTGGCGCGCGTGATTCCCGCGGCGGCCAGGGCGCGCGAGTTAGCGACGCACTGGTGGTGGGAGAAGTGCATGAGGATCGCCGGCCGGTCAGGGACGGCCTCGTCGAGGTCCTGGCGGGTCGGATGCCGCCGCTCGGCCAGGTGGGCGTGGTGGTAGCCCCACCCCCGCACCCATTCCCCAGGAGGCGTCCTCTCGGCCGCCCGGCGCAGCGCCGCCTGGATCTCGGCGATGCTCCGGAGCGGCGGGGTCGAGCAGTCCGCCCAGAAGACGTCGAGGGCGGCGGCAGAGAAGTGGTTGTGGGCGTCCACGAAGCCCGGGAGGACCGTATTGCCGGTGAGATCGAGGACTTCGGCGTCAGGCGTTCCGAGCCGCCGGATCTCCGTATTGGAGCCAACGGCGGCGATGCGGCCGTCCCGGATCGCCAGCGCCTCGCCCCTCGGCCGCGCCGGATCCATCGTGAGGACGGTGCCGTTGACCAGAAGCCTCACGACCGGCGGGCTATCCCCCCATGTACTGGCCAAGGAGGGTGATCCGGTCGTGGGCCTTGAGGGGGCTGTCCAGGGTGTGGCTCACGCCGAGGACGGCGTCGTTGACCATGACCTCGATGTGCTCGCCGAGCGCCCGCTTCGAAGCGTCCCAGAGCGCGGCGTCCAACTCGGGGTAGCGCCGGGAGAGGCCTTCCAGTACGTCACGCACCGTCTCGCCGGGGACGAAGGGCTCTTCAAACTCTTTGCGCCCCGCCCCGCCCCCGCCGATGAACTTCGTGACCCAGGATACGACCTCCACCGTGCAGTGGAGGGTCTCAAGCGGGCTCAGCGCTTCTTCCCCCCCTTGTCCCGGGCAGGCCCGTGTAGTACGATGTCACACATGAAGTCCACCGTCACGATTCGTCTCGACCGCCAACTCGAGCGGCAGCTCGATCAAATCTGCCGGAGGATGCGGCGAACCCGAAGCGACGTGGTGCGCGACGCTCTGCGGCGTCAGCTGGCCCTGCTCCGCTTCGAGCAGTTACGCGGCCGGACCCTGCCGTTCGCGGAAGCGCGTGGCTACCTGACAGACGAGGACGTGAGCCGGGATGTGTCGTGAGGGTCTTCCTCGACACGAACGTCCTCGTGAGCGCCTTCGCCACCCGGGGCCTTAGCGCCGATGTTTTCCGGCTTGTTCTCGCGGAGCACGAACTCCTGACTGGCGAGGTCAACCTCGCCGAACTCCGACGTGTCCTCCGAGACCGGATCGGCCTTCCTCCCGCCACGATCGGCGCTATCGAGCAGCTCCTGCGCGAGCATACCATCATCCCCAAGCCCGACACGCCTCTTTCGGTCCCGACCCGGGACCCCGACGATCGCTGGGTCCTCGCTTCCGCGGTCGCCGGCCACGCCGACGTGCTGGTCACCGGTGATAAGGACCTTCTCGAGGTTGCCCCTCCTGGACCGCTCCGAATCCTCGATCCACGGGGATTCTGGGAACTGAACCGCAGGAGCCGGTAGCGAATCCCGAACGGGCTCAGCGCTTCTTCCCCCACAGATCCTTGACGAGCCGGTCCAGCCCGAGCTTTTTCAGGGTCTCCGGCTTGGGCTTGCCGGTCTTCCGGTCGTAGCCGACCAGTTCGTACCAGGTGTTCACCATCTTCTCCCACTGCTCGCCGACCGCCTGCCCTTTGGCCGGCCCGTCCACCGGTATCGAGCCGTAGCGCTTCGACGGGTACTCCACCTCGGGCCCGATGCCGCAGCGGAGGTTGAAGGCGCGCAGGATCGCCGCCGTCCGCCGGCCGAAGCTCACCGATTCCGTCACGGTGTAGTTCCACCCCGTCGCCGCCGAGAGGGCCCGGCAGATGTTCTCGAGGCGCGTCCGGGTGGTGAAGATGCAGGCCCCCAGCGAGTCCTCGAAGTGCCGCCGCCCCAGGATCCCGGCGACCTGCCGCGCGACCTCTTCGCCGTTGAAGGGATTGATGCGAGCCGGAAGACCGACCTCCGTCACGTGGACCGGGATGCCGCTCTCGAGCGTGCCGGTCGAGGCCGTGCAGGTGTCGAGCATCTCGTCCCAGCGGCCGCGGTGGTCGTGGCCGCGGGGCGAGGCGCCTTTCAGCGTGTAGATCGCCGCGTCCTGGGCGGCGCCCCCAAATTTTTCAGCGGCGCGCTTGACGCCTTCGGCCAGGAGGTCGCCGAGCCCCTTCCGGTGGCTGATCATATCGAGCAGACGGTTGGCCCCCTCGGCGTCGCCCCAGCGGAGCTCGAAGCCGAGCTGGGCCTTGGTGAAGAACCCCTTCTCCATCCCCTCCATGACCCAGCCGCACACCCAGCCGAACTCGTTGACATCCACGCAGGCGCGGTCGATCCGCGTGTTGAGCCAGGCGACGGCCTCCCTGTCCGTGCACCCGATCGCCCAGCCCGCGCCGGACCAGCCTTCGTACTCGGGCTCGTCGACCAGTTCCCCCTTGTGGGGGCCTTTCCGGATCACCTGCATGTGGCAGTGGTGCATGCCGCAGGCCGAGCACTGGTGGCCGCGGTGGTCGAAGCCCGCGCGCAGCTTGGGCCCTTCCCAGTCGGCCATGTTCACATCGGGCGGGGCGAGGTTGGTCGTGTAGTTCTTGATGGGGAGCACGCCCATCTTGTAGAGCCCCACCACCGCCGGGAGCGTCCCCCATTCGTAGAGCGAGCGCGCGGAGGGGTCGGTCTTGAGGTCGTGGGCGATGTCATCGGCGGCCTGGATCACCCCGCGCGGGTCGGCGGCGGCGATCGCGCGCGTCCCCCTGACGATGCACACCGCCTTCAGGCGCTTTTTGCCCATCACAGCCCCGCAGCCGTTCTTCGAGGCCACGTGGCCATAGTCGCCCTGGATCGCGGCGAAGCGGACCAGGTGCTCCCCCGCGGGCCCGATGGAATAGACGGACATCTGATGGCCGCTGAGCCCGTGCTCAGCGCTGAGCGCATCTTGGGTCTCCCAGGTGTCCTTGCCCAGGAGATGCCGGGCGTCCCTCAGCTCGACGACATCATCGTTGATATACAAGTACACCCAGTTCTTGGCCTGTCCTTGGATGACGATGGCGTCGTAGCCGGAGAACTTGAGGGACGCGCCGAAGAAGCCGTTGGCCTGGGTGGAGGTCGCGCCATTGGTCAGCGCCCCGCGCGTGACCACGGTCAAGCCGCCCGTGCCCCACACGGGGAGTCCCGCCAGCGGGCCCGTGGCCAGGATCAGGCGGTTGTCGGGATGATCCCAGCCGACCCGGGGACCGACCTCGTCGTAGAGGATTTTCGCCCCGAGGCCGACGCCGCCGACGTAGAAGCGCATCTCCTCGGGTGTCCAGGGCTGGGCCCAGATTTTCCCCGTGGTCAGGTTCACGCGGAGCAGGGTCCCCGTGTAGCCGCCGGGGATCGTTTCCGCGTGGGGGCGCCGTGCGGTCTCGGGACTCGCAAGCGCAGTTGGGCTCATCGTGTCACCGTGGTTGGAAGCTCGGGCGCCCTGGAGGGGCGTCCGAGGACGGTTTCGGGGAGCAACCGTGCCGTGGTGCGCGAAGCGATGAAGGCCGGCTTGACGTCGGAGGGATTCCGCCGGAGGTGCTCCTTCCAGGCTCCGAGGCGCACGCCGGTCTGGACGAGCCCCTTCAGCATTCCCACGTCGTTGGTCGTCCACACGTCAGCGGCCTGGCCGATGATGATAGCACCGGTCAGCCGGTCACCGCTCCAGCAGAGCTTGCGATATGCGGAACGGTCCTCGCGAAGCGCCGCAAAGGCTTCGCACTTGGGGTCGTCCCACGCGCCGAAGGAGGCCACGTCGAGCTTGCACACCTCCACGATGTTCATGTTGAGGCTCCCGCGGTAGGCCACGTCCCGCCCGGCCATGTTTGCGCCGACCACCCGGCCGTGCTCCATGGCTGTGGGCTCGATGGCGTGCACAGCGGGCATCCCCGTCACGCCGTCTTTGCCCTCGGCCACGTCCCCCGCGGCATAGACGTTCGGCACGCTGGAGCGCAGGCGGTCGTCCACGAGAATCCCGTGGTTCATCCGGATCCCCGAGCCCTGGAGCCACTCGAGGTGGGGCTTGATTCCCGTCGCCATGATCACGAGATCGGCCAGGAGGTCCTCGCCCTTCTTGAACGTGAGGCGCTTCTTCCCCCTGGAGTCCCCGATCCGGGTCAGGGTCGCGCCGGCCAGGATCTTGACCCCGTGCTTCTTGAGCCACGCGTCAACGAGCGCGGCCCCCGTGTCATCCACCATCCGGGGCAGGATGCGCGGCGCGATCTCGACGATCGTGAGCGTGGCCCCGAGCGACAGGATCGAGTTCAGGATCGTGAAGGCGATGAACCCCGCTCCCACCATCACCACGTGGCTGCCCGGGGCGATGCCGGCGATGACGGCGCGCGCCTGGTCCAGCGTCCAGAAGGAGTGGACCCCGGGGGAATCGGCGCCGGGCACCGGCGCCTTGACCGCCCGCGACCCCGTGGCGATCAGGCAGTCGTCGTACTCGATCGTGGTGCCGTCGTCGAGCGTGAGCGTGTTCGCCTGGGGGCTCAGGCTGGCCGCCTTCTTGCCGATGTGGGTCTTCACCTTCCACGTCGCCAGCGTGGCGGGGGTGGCGGTGAAGACGTGGGATTCCGCGATGGAGCGATCGAGGTAGTACGGCAGGACCATCCGCGAATAGGGGCGCTCACCGGCGACCAGGGTGATCTCCGACGCGCCGCCGTCCTCCTCGCGGATCGTCCGGATGCAGTTCAGCCCCGCGGTGCCGGCGCCGATGATGAGATGACGGGGCGGCATCACCGGCCTCCCACGGCGACGAGGCGAGCGGAGCGCTCGACGGCGAAATCGGCGAGCCAATCAACGGTCTCCGCCTCCGCGTACACGATGGCGGCGGTGGGGCACGCCTCGGCGCAGGCCGGGGCGCCGCCGCAGAGATTGCACTTGAACGCCTTGCGCGTGTCGGCGTCGTAGAAGATCGTCCCGTAGGGGCAGGCGATCGTGCAGAGCTTGCAGCCGACGCAGCGGTCGTCCACGACATCCTTGGCGCCGGCCGCCGTGATCGTGATCGCCCCCACCGGGCAGGCGGTCATGCACCACCCCTCGGCGCACTGCGTGCAGGTGTACGGGGCGTAGCTGGTGTGCCCCTCGAAGGGCGACACCCGGATCACCGATTTGGCCGGCTGGAAGGCGCCCGTCTGCATGTAGGAGCAGGCGAGCTCGCACCGGAGACAGCCCGTGCACTTCTCGGGGACGAGCTTGAGGACTTTCACGGGGCCGGAGTCAGCGTCGCTTGGGCTTGCGGGCGCGTGGGGCGCCGCTCTCGAGCCGAGCGATGAAGGCGTCCAGCGGGATGGCGGCGAGGGTCATCATCTGCACGGACCCGCGCGCGCCGAGCTCGATGGACACGCGCGACATCGTCTCGTTGTCCGGCGCTTCGACGACGGTGACGAAATCGTAGGGGCCGAGGACGGCGTACTGGGCGCGGACCTTCACGCCCATGTGCTCCAGCTCCCGGTTGACCTTGCGGATCCAGCCCGGCCGCTCCCTCAGGACCTTGCGGCCGCCATCGCTCAGCGTGCTCAGCATAATGTAGGTCCCCACGGCGCCGCCCTCCTTAGCGAGAAATCGGCCCATAGTATACCACGCGCTCATCCCTTTTTGTTGACAGCCGCGGGCGGGGAAAGCGATGATGGAGCCGGATGAGTCCCGAGCTCCTCCTGCTCGCCGTGCTCTTCTCGCTCACGATCCTGGCGCTCGGCTGGGAGGCGTGGCACCGACGGCGCGGGCGGAGAGCCCACACCTGCCCCCACTGCGGCAACCGGCTGAAGTCCGTCGAGCCAGGACGACGGCGCTGCGACACCTGCAACCTCTACTTCCGCCGGATCGAGTGACGGCAGGCCGATGATCAAGGCCATCGACGTCCACGCCCACATCTCCACCGCTCACTGGCTGCGCTCCACCAAGAAGTTCGCCGACGCCATGAAGACCTACTACAAGACCGAGCAGAAGGTGCGGACCGAGGAGGAGATGGCCCAGGACTTTATCAGCGCCGGCGTCAAGGGGTGCATCATCGCCTGGGACGCCGAGGCCGGGACGGGCGAACCGCGCACCCCCAACGACTACATCGCCGAGCAGGTCCGGAAGTTCCCCCAGGCCTACGCCGGTGGCTGGGCCATGGTGGACCCGTGGAAAGGGCAGATGGCGCTCCAGGAGATCGAGCGGAGCGTGAAGGAGCTGAAACTGCTAGGCGTCAAGTTCCAGCAAGGGGCCCAGGCCTTTTTCCCAGATGACCCTCGCTTCTACCCGATCTGGGACCTCTGCCAGTCTCTGGGGGCGCCGGTCCAATTTCATACCGGGACGACGGGCATGGGAGCGGGGCTGCCGGGCGGGCTCGGGATCAAGCTGAAGTACATGCGGCCGATCCCCCACATTGACGACGTGGCAGCGGACTTTCCCCGCCTCACCATCATCGCGTGCCACTGCGGCTGGCCCTGGCACGACGAGCTGATCGCCGTCCTCCTCCACAAGGCCAACGTCGTCATGGAGACCTCCGGCTGGGCGCCCAAGTACTTCCCGCCGGCCCTCAAGCGCGAGATCAACGGCCGGCTCCAGGACAAGGTCATGTTCGGCTCGGACTACCCGGTCCTCGCCCACGCGCGGCTCTTCAAGGAATTCGAAGAGGAAGGCTACACCCCCGAGGTCCTCGAGAAGATCTACCTCAAGAACCCCCAGCGCATCCTCGGCCTGAAGGTTTAAGGGGACGACGGAACAAGAGGGGGGGGAAAGGGGCAAGCACTGGTGACCCCGACGGCTGACCGTCCCAGCGCGCTAATTCCGCGCCAAAGGCAAGTCGTCACGCTGAGGTAGCCAGCGCCAGCCGTTTTTCTTCGCGCCGAAAGAAGATCCAGAATAAACCCGTGGCGACGAGGTAGAGGGCCGCCATGGCGCCGAAGGGTGTGTGGTAGTCCCCCGCCGCCATGAGGAGCGATCCGACGTAACTCCCCAGGGCGCCGGCAATGCCGGAGCCCATCATCTGAAGCCCTGTCGCCGTGCCGCGCTCGGTCTCGTCGAGAAGTTCCATGCTGAACGCCGAGGCGACCGGGGCGGCGATGTTCATGAGCCCCACCCGCAGCACATAGGCCACGCCCGCGATGGACAGGGCTGGAGCCAGGTACGAGCCAATGTCTTGAGCGAAGGCGATCACCAGGATAAAGGGAACCGAAGCAAGCCTGCTGAGCACGATGGCAGGGACCTTCCCCAAGCGCTCGTGCAGAAACGGGGCAAGGAGAGTCACGGTGGCAAGGACCGCTGAACCGGAAGCAAACGTCAGGCCGATCTGGTGTTCCTGAGCGTGCAGCCCCTCTTGGAAAAACACGCTGAACAGCGGGACCACGAAGCCCGCACCGAAGCTCAGCACTGCCCCCGAAGTAACGAGCTTGGCGATGAGGACCGGATTGTGAATCGGCCTCGGGCGGAGGCCGAAGGGCCTGGCGGTTCGTCGGCTCTGATTGGGCGTGGTCGGCTGTTCGGCCGGGGCTTCGGGGTATTGCCGAAGCATCCAGGCCGGGATCAGGGAGAGAAACCAGAGCACGATCCCCAGCGAGGCCGCCCACCGATAGGCCGCGACCTTCCCAAGCGCAGGGGTGAACCAGAGGGGGACGAGCCCGGCGAGGAGGCTTCCTCCCATGGCCGCCCCGGTTGAGAGGGCGCTTCCGACGCTGAAGAGATGGACCCTTTCACGGGGCGCGCTGTTCTCGGCCATGAAGGCCGACTCGGACACCGCGTGGAGGGCGCCGAAGAACGCCCCGATCACCGGAGTCACGAGGAGCAGGGTGCGATCCGTGGTCATGATGTTGACCAGCGCTATCGCGGCCCCGCCCCCATCGCCGATGATGAAGCTCCACTTCCGGCCGATCCGGTCGGAGATGACCCCGGCCAGCAGGGAGACGACCGAGGATGCGATCCCACCGATGACGATCCGGAGGCCGATGAACTCGATGCCGAATCCTATTGCCAAGAGGTAAAGGTTGAACAGCACCTCCCAGGTCCCATGGATAAGGTCCATCCCGACGATATGGAAGAGATAGAGGCAGGCGTTCCGGCTGAACAGCCGGACGGCCTCGACGTAGCCCCGGAGCCCGCTGGCTGGAATTGTCTTATCCCGATGGGTAGCGGTCATAGAAGTCGACTGCCTCTTGGTATGATGCTCTTAACCTACCACGAGCCCGTCAGACCTTGAGCCGTCGGCCGGCGAGGATGTTCCTCCGAAAAAAGGCACTTGAACTTCCAGTTGGTGGAGGTCTTAGGCTCGTTCGCGAGACCGAGAGAATTTGACCGGAGGAGGCAAAACCATGGCGGAGAAAGAACTCAAAGTGATCGAGGAGAAGCAGGAGAGCACCGGCGAGTGCTGCGTGCCCGACTGCGGGCCGACGACGTGCGAGCCCGACGCAGAGGCCGTGGAGGCGGAGGTGGTCAAGGCCAAGGTGGAAGAGCAGCCGAAGAAACCCTCTTCCGGGTGCGGCCCAAGTTGCTCATAGACCATGACACTCCTTGGCTCTGCCCTCATCGCGGTGGCAAGTCTCTTGCTGCTGGGAGCAAGGATAGACGTCGCCCACGCGTTCCCCGGCGGGGGGCCGGGGTTCGGGCTGCTCCCGGTGACCGATGCCACCCCGTCCTGCGCGGGCTGTCATGCCACCACCAAAACCGAGTACATGCGCGAGGTCCCTCCCGACGCGCCGTTGAACGCTACGAACCAGCTGATGAGCGAGAAGCACTACAAGGCGATTGAGCAAGGGGCTGACGTCTACAAACTCCTCCCCGCCGCGGAGCGGGAGAAGCTTCTCAAGCAGGTCAAGCTGGTCGATCAGAACACCTCGATCAGCATCAAGGTGCCGAAGGAGGTCGCGCGAGGAAAGACGATCAAGGTGGAGGTCAGCGCCAAAGGCGGGATCGGGCCGGGAAGCAGCGTGATGCTCGTGGACACCAACCTGCGAATGCAGGCCCGCCCGGTCCAAGGGAACGGCTGGCTGATCGTAGGCCCGCCGGAGGTCATCGGCCCCGACGGCAAGCCGCAGACCTTCTGGGTGGACAAGCGCTTCACGGGCCTCGCGAAGAACGTCAACTTCGTGGTCATTGGCGGCGGGGCCGACGTGGAGAAGGGCTCCTATCCTAGCTGGAAGATCACCTACACCCTCCAGGCCCCGGCCAAAGCCGGCAGGTACACGCTCGCGGCGGCCTTCCTCTACGGCACGGAGGAGCCGAACGAGCACAAGGAGAAGGGGAAATGGACGCTCCCCGCGGGCGGCCTCCTGGGTCCGTCGGGGCGGATCCTCTTCACGGATGTCGTCGAGGTAGAGGTAAAATAGCGGGCGAGGGCCGAACGGAGAGGTAACGGGAGCTGGTCCGGCGGTGGCTTCGCCTGGGGCTCTGGGTCGGCGGTGCGGCGTGGGCCTCGGGGATCGTCGGCTTCGCGGCAGGGGCCGCCATTACTGACCGCCTGGAGCATGACAACCGGTTCTGTATCGCCTGCCATCGCCCCGAGAAGCCTCTTCACGCCAAGGTCTACAGGACCTTTCATCCCGTAGACGGAGCAGTCGTGACCCTGGCGGGGGCCCACAACGCGCAGGCGCCCGTCAAATGCATCGATTGCCACATCGGCGCCGGGAGGAAGGATTACCTGATCGTCAAGGCGATCGCCGCATGGGACACCGCCCGATGGATCGTGGGCGCCTACAAGGACCCCAAGACATTGCGTTACCCCCTGGGCGACCGCACGTGCTTGAAGTGCCATCCGGACGGCGGGCAGAACCCCGTGGTGGAGAGGACGTTTCATAATGCTCCGTACCACCGAGACCCTCGGAACGGCTGCTCGGACTGCCACCGATCCCACCTGGAGGCCCCCAGTGAGACGAGGTTTCTTCGGCTGGCGATGGTGAAACCCCTCTGCGACCAGTGCCACCAGGCCACGCTGGGCATCCGAGGAGACAGACGCTGAGGAGGATCTGATGCGAAACGGAAATCTGAAAATCGGCGAAGCCGCCAAGCGTCTTGAGATGAACCCCCGAACGATCCGCTTCTACGAATCAGCCGGCCTGGTCCCCGCCCCCCAACGGACCGAGCACGGCTATGCCTCGGCCGGCCACCGGCTTTTCACCCCCCAGGACCTCCGGCGGCTGCAGTTCATCAGACAGGCCCGCCTCCTCGACCTCTCTCTCGGCCAGATCCGGGAGCTCGTGGAGCTGACGGAGGATGGCTGTTGCGGGGCCGCCCGGCCTCACCTGAAGGCCTTGATCCGGGAAAAGCTCCCGGAGCTTCGCCAGCGGATCACCGAGCTCCGCCGGCTGGAGCGGCACCTTCAGGTCCTGGCGCGAACGCTTCCTGACGCTCCCGCCAGGGCCGAACGCTCGTGCGACGGCACGGTGGAGCAGTGCGTGCCCGTCGCCGACCGGCCACTCCTCCAGATCGCCCCTCCGAAGGCTCGGCGGCCCCAACCGCAGGGATAAAGGAAGGAGGAACGCCGAATGGTCGCCTTTCTCGTTACCTTCAAGGTTCCGAAGGAGTCAGAGGCCGAGTTCATCCAGGATTACCAGCGGATCGCGACGCTCTTGAGCCGCCAGCCGGGCTTCATCCGGGCTCGATTACACCGCGGCCTTCACGATAAGTCCGTGGTCTTTAACTACGCCGAATGGGAATCGGAGGAGCACTTCCGAACGGCCTACGCGGCGAAGGAGGTCGAGGAGATGCACCAAAGCCTCAAAGTCCTCCCGAGCATGCGGACCATGGACCTCCAGCGCTACGAGATCCTCATCGACAAGCGGCCCTCCTGAACCCTCAGTTGGTCGGTCAAAGACAGAGTGAAATCCGCCCGACAAACTTTTCAGTTGACCCTCAGAGGAGTGCTGCGAGCCGGTCTGCGGACCCCGTCCACGTCTTCCCCTGAGACGCGATCAGCGGCGGGCTGGAGTCGTGACCGTGATCATGACCGGATAATTGTTCGGGCCGACAGCGATGCGCGGCCGGGCCTTCGCGGCTGAAGGCCAGTTTGGGCTGCCGAAACTAATCGCTTGACTCTCCCCTAAAGGGGAGCATTTATCATCAGATGGAGGAAAGGATAAATGGGCGCTTTGAAGATCGGGGAGCTGGCCCAGCTGGCGGGGTGCACGGTCAAGGCCGTGCGCTTCTACGAGTCGCGGGAGCTCCTGCCCCAACCCGCCCGGAGCCCTTCGGGCTACCGCTACTACACGGAGCGGGACCTCAAGCGCCTGCAGTTCATCCAGCGGGCGAAGCTGATTGGGCTCCCCCTGGCGAAGATCAAGGGGCTGGTCCTCCACCTAAGCGAGGAGGAGTGCGCCTGCCTCACGATCCGGCCTCACCTCGAGCAGCTGATCCAGGAGCAACTCAAGGAGGTCGGGGCGAAGCTCGACCAGGTCGCGCTCCTCAGGGAAGAGCTCGAGGGCTTCCTGGCCAAGATGCGCCGGGCCAGGCGGGCCCTTCCCGAGGAACTCTGCGCGTGCGGGGGATCGGAGCCGGCACCCGTCCGACTGCTCAAGATCCGGCGGAAAGGAGGGTAGCGATGAGCAACGTAGAGACCTGGAAGACGATCGGCCTCCAGATTCTTCAGGTCCACGGCGAGGAGTGCGGCGATGGGAGTTGCGGCTGTGGCTGTGGGGATCCGTTCGCGTCGGTGAAGATCCCCGAGAAGGCCCCCCAATCAGAGGAGTGCTGCGAGCCCGTCTGCGGGCCCGAGACGTGCGGGTAAAGGGCTAGGGGGAACCGAGGCGCACCTTAAAGCCCCCAGCCTGGAGCGCTGCTAGCAGCTGCGGCGGCGTGACCGTGCCGTCGTATTCAACGAAGACCTCCCCGTCCCTGGGGTCCACCGTGACGCCCCTGACCCCCTTGATGGCCTTCAGGACTTCCTCTACCCTCCGGACTGCTTTCAGGTCGGCGAGCCCGTCCACATAGAGCGTCGGCTTCGGGGCGGCCGTCACTGAGAGGATTGAGGCCTTGAAGCCGAGGCGGTCGATGGCGGCTGCCAGCTTCTCTGGCGACTGCTTCACGTCATCGTAGATCACCCGCGCCTCTTCCGTTTCAAGCCGCACGTCCGCTCGTTTCACTCCCGGCAGCCTCTCCAAGGCTGTGGCGATGGAGAGGGGTCAGAACTGGCAGACCATCCCCTTCACCTTGAGGATGGCCAGCCGGAGCTCCGCCGCTCACGTTCTCGATCAGTCGCTCAACCAGCCCCCTGGCGGCCTTGCACTTGGTTCAGCCCGGAGCCGAGAGAAGCTCGACACGGACGACGGCCCCCTCGCTCCGCATCCTTGCCCCTTACTCCACCCGGGCCAGGAACTCCCGGACGAGCCGCTCGATCTCATCCCGGCTGCCGCGGAAGACCGCCCGAACCTCCTCCGAAGACCCGTTCGCCTGCGCGGGGTCCTCCAGCGGCCAGTGAAGTCGCGTGACTCCGGGGGGCAGGGTCGGGCACCGCGCGTCGGCATTGCCACAGACCGTGATGACGTAGTCCATCGCCCGGGCAAGCTCCGCCGAGAACCCCTTCGACTGCTGGCCGGAGATGTCGATCCCCTTTTCCCGCATCACCTCAACCGCGAACGGGTTGAGCCCTTTCGGCTCCATCCCCGCGCTGGCCGACTCGACCTTCCCGCTGCCGAGCAATCGAGCGAAGCCCTCGGCCATCTGGCTCCGCGCCGAATTGCCGGTGCAGACGAAGAGCACCTTCTTCACCTCTTACCCTGAGCCTCGATGTGGGGACACACCCGGGCCTTCCTCCGCGGCCACCGTCCCCACCGGGCCAGGCTTCGGCGGATCCGCCGGCGCAAGGCCACCAAGTCGGCGAGTTTCCGATCCAGATCCGCCGCCTTCTGCCGGAGGAGAGACCGGACGTGGGTGCAGGGGACCTCCCCCCTGCGGCGGATCGCCAGAATCTCCTTGATCTCGTCGAGGGTGAAGCCGAGCCCCTGGGCCTGCCGGATGAACGTGAGAAGATCCACCGTCTCCTGGGAATACCGCCGGTAACCGTTGGGTTCCCGCGACGGGGATGGCAGAACGCCCAGCGCCTCGTAGTAGCGCAGGGTCTTCGGGTTGAGCCCGGCCCTGGCCGCGACCTCCCCGATCCTCAGGCGGGAATTCCCCATGCCCCCAGAATAAACCTTCCAGCTCACTGGAAAGTCAAGCGGAGAATGCGGCGGGACGGCTCAGGGGGCTTTACCGGCGAGATACATGGCGCCGGAGGGCTTGGGGAGGCCGCCGGCGGGCTCCAGCGTGACCGCGAAGACGTCCACCTTCTCCACCCCGGACAGCGGCCTTACGCGAAGCGAGGCCGCGCCCTTGGGGTCCGCGTCGAAGGCGCCGGCGCTGAGCGGCGTCCCTCCCGCGATAGCCCACAGCTGATAGGTCTTCCCCGCCGGCGCCGGCGGGAGCCCGGTGGCGATGAAGAACCCTCCCGCCTCCCGGTGCCACCACATCCGGCCCCGCGCGGCCGGGCTCGGCTTGAGCCCCTCGAGCGCGACGACCTGGCTCTGGGGAGAGCCCAGGATTTTCAGGATCTCCTGCTGCCGGCTCACTTCCTCTCTGACGCGGGCGACCTCCGCGGCCCGCTGAACCAGCTCGCGGTCCAGGACGGCGAAGGTCCACCCGAGATAGGCCACGAGCGCGGCGGCGACGGCCAGCGCCCCGGGCCAGGCGAGCCCCGCGAGAGCCCATGAACGCGGCTCTTCGGCCTCCCCTTCCGATGATCCGCGCGCTGGTCCCGCCACCAGTTCCAGTTTATCTCACGCTGGGTCCATGAAGCGCTGCTGCTTTCCCTCCCGCCCGTGCCTTGACGCGGGCCCGCCCCTTCGGGTAGCGTTCGGCTATGCACCACGGCATCAGGGAGCGCTGGCTGCTGACAGGGCTCATCGTGCTGCTGGCGGGGTGCGTCACGGTCCCGGCGGAGCCGCCGCCGGAGCGCGCGACCGCCGACGCGGAGTTTCCGCCCAGCGGCACCCGGTGGATCACGCGCAGCGTCGATCAGACCGGCCGGACGTGGACCACGACCTGGAACGTCCTCGAGGAAGGCTCCTACCAGGGCGAGCCCGCCTATCGGGTCTCTGATCAGCTGAGCACCCTCGTCTACGACAAGGCCACGCGCAGCTGGATGGCCACGCTCCAGTGGGACGAGGAGCGCTTCGCCGCCTCCCCGCACGACGGGGCCTTCTCCTGGCCGCTCCGGGTCGGCAAGTGGTGGGTGGCGACCTACGCCTACCACGATCGCCAGCGCGGGCGGAGCTTCCCGCGAGTGGAGGTCACCTGGAGGGTGGAGGCCTACGAGGACGTGACGGTTCCCGCCGGAACCTTCAAGGCCTTCAGGCTCCAGGGCCGAGCGCCCGCTGTGAACTTCACCCGCTGGTACGCGCCGGACCTCAGGCTGGTCGCCAAGGAGATCGCCGAACGCAATCTGCGACACCACCTGGGTGCCGGCAAGGTCGTCACCGAGCTCATCCAGCGCGCCCCCCCGGGCGGGGAGAAGTGGTACGGGTTCAGCCACGAGGCCGTCAACGATGCGATCCGGCGCGGCGAGGGACGCGAGGCCGTCGCCTTTTCTGAGCGCCAGGCGGGCGAGTTGGAGAAGGGGGGGCTTCAGCTCGAGGCCGCGCAAGCGCACATCGCGGCCATGTGGGGGGCGCGGACCCTGGGCCTGTACCAGAAGGGAATCCGTGCGGGCCTGCGCGCGCTCGAGCTGCTGAAACGGGAACCGCCGAGCGACGACGTGAACAACCGGATCGTCAACATCCACTTTACGCTCGGGACCATCTATCGACTGGCGGGGGACCTTCAGGAAGGACGGCGTCACCACCAGGAAGGCACGGAGCTGAGCCGCTCCTTCACCAATGCGCGCTCCCGGCTCTTCTGGTCCGCCAACTTCGCCCGGGGCCTTGCCGACCTGGCCGTCGCGGAGGGCGACTTTGCCACGGCCATTCGCCAGGGAGGCGAATCCGTGCAGCTGCTCGAGAAATATCTCGCCGCGCTCCATTCCGACTCGCCGTTCGACCAGTTCCGACGCAGCGGTCGCCAGAACCTCGCCTGGAGCCTCGTGCTCGTCGGGAACGCCCACCGCCGCCAGGGGAATCTGGCCGCCGCGGAGTCCGCCTTCAGCCAGGCCCTGGCCTTGGCCAGGGAGCTGCGGGCTGATGAGCTCGAAGCCAACGCGGTCGTCCCGCTCGGCTGGATCGCGCTGGCCCGGCGGGACTGGGCCGCCGCCCTCAGGCACTTCGAGGCGTCGAAGGCCGTCGGGACCCGGCTCAACCAGGTGCCGCTCCTGATGTGGAGCCACACGGGGATCGGCTGGAGCCACTTCCGGGAGCGACGGTATGACGAGGCGCTCGCCGCCTTCCGGCGGGCCCTCGACCTCGTCGAGGATATCAGGGGGGAGCTCCAGGACCCGGGGCTGCGGAGCGGCTTCCTGGAGGACAAGCAGGGGATGTATCACGGGGCGGTGTGGAGCGCCATCCTCCTCGACAAGGCCGACGAGGCGTTCAGCCTTGCCGAGCGCGGGCGGTCGCGGGCATTCCTCGACCTCCTCGGCACGCAGACCGTCCTCTCCAAGGGCAAGACCCGCGCGCTGGTCGAGGAAGAAGTCCGCCTGCGGGCGCGGCTCAGCGAGGCGAAGGCGCTGGCTCTAGACGCGACCGGCGCGGGCGACCGCGCCGCGGCGCAAAAGCAGGTGGACGCCGCCGAGCGGGCCTACCGGGCGTTTCTCGAGCGCGTGCGCCTGGAGAGTCGCGAGCAGGCCTCGTTGATGACGGTGGAGCCCGTGACCCTCCAGGAGGTCCAGCGGCTCCTGCCCGAGGACACGACGCTCGTCGAGTACCTCGTCACCGAGCGGGAGAGCGTCGCCTGGGTAGTGGACCGGAGCCGCGTCGAGGTGGTGCGGCTGCCCGTCCGCCGCGCCGATCTCGCCACGGAGGTGCGTGAGTTCAGACAAAGCATCGAAGACCGGACGCTGATCCAGCAGGTCGAGGCGCGCGCCCAGGCGCTCCACGAGCGGCTCTTCGCCCGGGTCCGCCCGCACATCCGGACCGAGCGCGTCCTCCTCGTCCCGCACGACGTCCTTCACTACCTCCCCTTCGGCGCCCTCCGGGATCGGAGCGGGCGCTGGCTCGTCGAGGACTTCACGCTCACGACGCTGCCGAGCGCTAGCGTGCTGAAGTACCTCCAGGGGAAGGGGCAGGCAGCGGGCAACACCGTGCTAGCCGTCGGGAATCCCGATTTAGGCCCCGCCCTCAACCTGCGCTACGCCGAGCGCGAAGCTCGCTCGGTCGGCGATCGCTTTCCGGGGGCCCGGGTCCTCCTCCGACAGGACGCCACCAAGCTCAAGGTCAAGGCCTTGAGCGGGGAGGCGGACCTGATCCACCTCGCCACCCACGGGGAACTGAACGAGCAGGACCCGCTGGGCTCCGCCCTGCTTCTCGTCCCCGAAGGCGCCGACGGCGGCCGCCTCGAAGTCCGGGAGCTCTTCGGGCTTGACCTCAAGGCACGCCTCGTCGTCCTCTCGGCCTGCGAGACCGGCCTCGGCAAGCTCTCGCAGGGCGACGAGCTCGTCGGCCTCCAGCGCGCGTTTTTGTATGCCGGCACCCCCGCCGTCGTCACCACCCTCTGGAAGGTGGACGACCGCGCCAGCTTTTTCCTCATGCGCGAGTTCTACGACCAGCTGAAGACCCGGGGACCCGCCGAGGCGTTGCGTCGGGCCCAGAGCGCCACCATGGGCGAGTTCCCCCACCCCTTCTTCTGGGCCGCCTTCACCGTGACCGGTGCGCCAGAGTAAAGGCCTCTTGCTGGCGGCCGGCGCCCTGTTCCTCGCCGGATGCGCCACGGGCGCGAGCCCGCCCGGCAAGCGCTACGGGCTCGATATCCTGGACGCCGTAGACGCGGTCGAACGGGGCGAAGGCCGCAACGCGCTGGCCTATTACGAGGCCCGAGCCGAGCAGCTCGAGCCCGGTGGAAAGCTGTCCAGAGGCGAGGCGGCGAAGGCTTACGGCGCCGCGGCGAATGTCGCCCTCGCCATCGGGATGTACCAGAAGGCGATCCGCTTCGCCCTTCGCGCCCAGTCCATTCTGGAGGAATACCCCGACTTTCTGGCTGTCATGGAAGGCAGGCTCCAGCTCTGCACCGGGCTCGGGTTCGCGTACGTCCAAGTGGGGGACCTCGCGGCGGCGCGGCGCCAGTTCGAGTCCTGCCTGGCGCTTGTCCAGCGCTCCACCTACCCCGGCCAGGTCCGGGCCTTTTCGGCGTGGGCCTGGACGGGACTCTCGGCAGTCGCGTACCTGCAAGGTGACTACGAAGGGACGGTCGCCCACGCCGGGATGGGAATCCGGCTGCGGGAGGAACACCTCGGTTTCCTGGACCGCAACCAGCAGTGGATCCGCGACTACAACGTGCTCCGCCGAGGCAACGCCAACGCCCTGGCGTTATCCTATCTGATCGTCGGCCGAGCCCAGTGGGAGGTCAAGCGTTTCAACGAGGCCGAGGCCTCCCTGGGCCGATCCCTTCAAATCGCCCGGGAAGTCGGGGCAGTCAACTGGGAGACGGTCGCCCGCGCCGCCCTGGCCGAGCTTGCCTACAGCCGAGGAGACGCCCTCCGAGCCGAGCGAGGGATCAAGGAACTGCGGGACAAGATCCGGCGTCTACCCCTGCCGTTCTTCACGACATTCATCTTCACGCGGGGGGCGGCACGCGCCAGCGAGTTGGGTCGCCACGAGGAGGCCCTGCGGCTGTATCAGGAAGCGATGCGGCAGGTGGAGGAGGTGAGGAGCGGGCTTCAGGAGGCAGGACTTCGGAGCCTGTTCGTGGAAGACAAGCAGGCCATCTACCAGGGGGCGGTGCGAAGCGCTCTTGCGCTGCGGCAGCCGGAGGAGGCGTTCAGCTATGCGGAGCGGGGGCGGGCGC
>JACPCF010000061.1:26312-30052 GCA_016179965.1 Candidatus Rokuibacteriota bacterium
CCTGCGCGCCGGGCTAGCCGAGGCCCAAGCCCTCGCCCAGGATATCCTGGGAATGACGGATCCGGAGCGGGCGCGCCGCCGATTGGAGATAGCCCAGCTAGAGTACCGCGCCTTTCTGGACCGGATGCGCAAAGAGAACCTCGAGCAGGTCTCCTTGATGACCGTGGAGCCCGTGACCGTCCAGGAAGTCCAGCGAATCCTTCCGGAGGGGACGACGCTCGTCGAGTTCCTGGTGAGCGAGCGGGAGACCGTTGCCTGGGTGATCGACCGCGGTCACGTCGAGGTCGTGATCCTCCCCCTCCCCCGGGCCGAGCTCGTTGCGGAGGTCCGCGCGTTCCGGGAGGCGATCGGTCAGCAGGCCGCGATCGAGGAGGTCGAGAGACAGGCCGGAGCGCTCTACCAGAGTCTCCTCGCCCCGGCCCGCCCTCATATCCGCGGGGAGCACCTCCTCATCGTGCCCCACGACGTCCTCCACTACCTGCCCTTCGGGGCTCTCCGCTCCCCCGAGGGTCGCTGGCTTGTCGAGGACTTCACGCTGGCGAATTTGCCGAGTGCGAGCGTTCTCAAGTACCTCCAGGGCAAGGGCGCTGATGCCCCCGGCCGTGTCCTGGCCGTCGGCAATCCCGTCCTCGGCCCCGCGCTCAACCTCCGCTGGGCCGAGCGCGAGGCCCGCGCCGTCGGTGAGCGCCTCCCCCGCGCCACCGTCCTCGTCCGCCAGGCCGCCACCGAGGCCCGGGTCAAGACCCTCGCCGGCGACATGGGCCTCCTCCACTTCGCCACCCACGGCGAGCTGAACCAGCAGGAGCCGCTGTCCTCCGCCCTCCTGCTGGCGCCCGAGGGGATGGAGGACGGCCGCCTCGAGGTCCGCGAGCTCTTCGCCCTCGACCTCCACGCCCGCCTCGTCGTCCTCTCCGCCTGCGAGACCGGGTTGGGCAAGCTCTCCCGCGGCGACGAGCTCGTCGGCCTGCAGCGCGCCTTCCTCTACGCCGGCACCCCCGCCGTCGTCACCACCCTCTGGAAGGTGGACGACCGCTCGAGCTTTCTTCTCATGCGCGCCTTCTACAACGAGCTGACCCAGGGCCGCGGCCCCGCCGACGCCCTCCGCCAGGCCCAGCGTCAAGTCACGGGAGAGTTTCCCCATCCCTTTGCCTGGGCCGCCTTCGGGCTAACCGGGGTGCCGCGATGAGAGGGTTTGTGATCGCCCGATGGCTTCTCAGGAGTGCCCTTCTGATTCTTGTTCTGGTTCTGGTCGCCTGCGCCGGCCTACCGGAACCTGCGCGAATGGCCCCTCAACCGCTCACCGAGATCCCGTTCGATCCGCAGAGCCTGGTGGGCGAGTGGGTCGGAGAATGGGGTACTCAGGATTACAGCTACTCGGCCAGGATGAGTATCAAAAAGGTTCTCGAAACCAGGCTCGTGGAAGGGACAATGAATCTCAGTTGCCCGCCGTGTCCCGGAACCGGCTTTAACCAAGACTACAGCTTCGTCGCCACACTCTCAGGAACCACGCTGACCATCCAGGGATGGTCCCACTGGTCACCGCTCGAAATTGATCGCAACCGCACTACGATGACCGGAACAATTCGGTTAGAGCTATTGAATTCTGTCTCGCTGAGGCAGGCGAGCCGGGCGGTGGTGAAAGAGAAACGATACGGGCTCGAGTTCTTCGAGGCTCTCGCGGCCGTCCAGCAAGGAGAGGCGCGTGAGGCCCTCCGGCACTACGAACGAGACGCGGACGAATTCGAGCGGAGGGGGATGGGGCTGGTCGCCGCGAAAGCCCACATCGCCGTGGCGTGGATCGCGTCTCGTCTTGGCGAGTTTCAGAAGGCAATCCGCGCCGGCCTCAGGGCGGAGCAGCTGCTCAAACGGGAGCGGCAGACGGAGGAGGCTTTTGGGAGGCTCACCGACGCGTATCACATCGTGGCGTGGAGCTACATGGAGGCCGGAGATCTCACGGAAGCGCGGCCGCACTTTGAGGCAGGCCTCGAGTCCAGCAAGCGCTTCTGGGGACCGACGTCCTCTTTCTACTCTGGTCTCTTCTCGCGAGGCCTCGCCACGTTGGCGTATTTTCAGGAGGATTTTCCCCGCGCTTTGCAGTATGGAAAAGCAGCGGTTCGGTTTCTGGAAACCTACCGCACTCAACTCTTACCGGAACCGCGGTTCGATCTGCACCGACGCAATGCGCGCCGGCTCATGGCCATGAGTTGGATGACGATGGGAAACGCACACCGGCGGTTGGGAAACTTCGCTGAGGCCGAACGTCTCCTCCTTCAGGCCATCGAGACCTCCAGAGAGCTCCACGTAGAGGAGATGGAGGCGTTGGGGCTCGGCTCGCTGGGCCAGGTCACCCTGGACCGGAGGGACCCCACGCGAGCGTTGGGCCATTTCCGGGAGGGTCTGGCGCTCGCGACCCGTCTTAATTTGGTTCCCTCCCTGATCAACCTCCATGCCGGGACCGGATGGAGTTACTTCCAGCAGCGCCGTTTCGGCGAGGCGCTGGCCGCGTTCCGGCGCTCCGTCGGGCTACTGGAGGACGTGAGAGGCCAGCTCCAGGAAGCCGCGCTCAGGAGCAGCTTCTTAGAGGATAAGCAGGGCATCTATCACGGGGCGGTCCGGAGCGCCCTCGCCCTCGGCAAGCTCGATGAGGCGTTCAGCTACGCCGAGCGCGGCCGCGCGCGCGCCTTCCTTGACCTCCTGGGAAGTCAGACCACTCTCTCCAAGGGGAAAACCCGGGCGCTCGTCGAAGAAGAAGTACGCCTTCGCGCACAGTTGAGCGAGGCGCGCGCTATGGCACAGGAGATGGACGCGGGCGACCCCGCCCGGGCTCGCCAGCAGGTAGAAGCGACCGAGCGCGAGTATCGTGACTTCCTGGATCGAGTGCGAAGGGAGAACCTCGAGCAGGTCTCCTTGATGACCGTGGAGCCGGTCACGCTTGCTGAAGTCCAGCAGCTCCTCCCCGAGGGCACCACCCTCCTGGAGTACCTGGTCACGGTGCCCGAGATTCTGCTCTGGGTCATCGACCGGCAGCGCGCGGAGGTGGTGCGGCTCCCCGGCGAGCGCGCCACGCTCGTGAGCCAGGTCCGCGCCCTCCGTCAGGCCATCGCCGAACGCGCTCCCATCGAGAAGGTGGAGGACCTCGCAAAAACTCTCTATGAGCGCCTGCTGGCTGCGGCTCGCCCTTACCTCCGCGGCGACCGGCTCCTGATTGTGCCCCACGATGTGCTCCACTATCTGCCGTTTTCGGTCTTGCGCTCGCCCGAGGGGCGCTGGCTCGTGGAGGAGTACACGCTCGCCACCCTTCCCAGCGCCAGCGTGCTGAAGTACCTCCAGGGCAAGGGCCAGGGTGCCGGCGACCGCGTGCTCGCCCTCGGCAATCCCGACCTCGGCCCCGCCCTCGCCCTCCGCTGGGCCGAGCGCGAGGCCCGCGCCGTCGGTGAGCGTTACCCGGGGGCAACGGTGCTCCTCCGCCAGGACGCCACCGAGGCCCGGACCAAAACCCTCAGCGGCGAGGTGGGTCTCCTCCACTTCGCCACCCACGGCGAGCTCAACGAGCAGGATCCCCTCGCCTCCGCCCTCCTGCTCGTCCCCGACGGCCCCGAGGACGGCCGACTCGAGGTCCGCGAGATCTTCGCCCTCGACCTCCAGGCCCGCCTCGTCGTCCTCTCCGCCTGCGAGACCG
Source organism: Candidatus Rokuibacteriota bacterium (assembly GCA_016179965.1). Taxonomy (GTDB): domain Bacteria; phylum Methylomirabilota; class Methylomirabilia; order Rokubacteriales; family CSP1-6; genus CSP1-6. The sequence goes on from JACPCF010000061.1 coordinate 29,992, forward strand.
GTCTGGGAAAGCTCTCCCGCGGGGACGAGCTGGTGGGCCTCCAGCGCGCCTTCCTCTACGC
>JACPCF010000091.1 GCA_016179965.1 Candidatus Rokuibacteriota bacterium
CGACTTCATCAAGCGCGTGGTCGCCCTGCCCGGTTCGACGCTCTGGACCCAGAGCGGAAGATTCTCCGGGCTCAGGTCTTGAAGGACATCCTGGAACAGGCATGGGCCGGGGCGTTCGTCCAGCGTGCCGAGGCCGGAGGACAAACGTTCTACCGGGTTCGAGTCGGAACATACTCGACCCGACGGGAGGCGCGCCGTCAGGCCCTGCGCCTGGCCGCCGCGGGTTACCCCGTGATTGTCATGGAGGAGTAAACCCGCTACCATCCGACCCATGGAGATCAAGTACCGGATCGGGATCATGCCGGGCCCGTGGCCCGTGGGGCCAGGTGGGGCGGGCTTTCTGTGGGAGCTGACAGATCTCTGCGAGGCGAGCGCCATCGACTCGATCTGGCTCTCCGACCGCCTGTCTTCCCCCATCCCCGTCCCCGAAGTGATGACCACGCTCGCCGCCATCGCCGCCCGCACCGCCCGCCTCAAGTTCGGCCCGAGCGTCCTCGTCCTCCCCTACCGGAACCCCACTGTGGCTGCCAAAGAAATGGCGACGATCGATTACCTGTCGGGCGGCCGTCTCCTCCCCGCCGTCGGGGTCGGAGTCGAGCTGCCGAAGGAGTTCGAAGCCTCGGGCGTGCCCTTCAAGGAGCGGGGGCGGCGGACCGACGAGGCCATTCAGATCATCCGCCGCCTCTGGCTGGAGGACGAGGTCACCTTCCGCGGCGAGTTCTACCGGCTGGATCGGATCACGATCTTCCCCAAGCCCGCCCAGAAGCCGCCGCCGATCTGGATCGGCGGGAAAAGCGACGCCGCCATGCGCCGCGCCGGCAGGCTGGGGGACGGCTGGATCCCGTCCTTCATCACGCCCGACGAGTTCAGGCGCGGCGTGGAGCAGGTCCAGCGCTTGGCGCGCGACGCCGGGCGAGAGGTGCCGGCCGACCACTTCGGCGCGCTCATCAACTACACCTTGGCCGACTCCCCCGACGCCGCGCTGAAGCTGGCGAACCCGTACATCCCCAAGAACCGCGTTGATGACGCGACCCTGGCCGCGAGCACCGCGTTCGGCCCGCCAGAGGTGGTCGCCCTGAAGATCGAGGAATACGTCAAGGGCGGCGGCTCCAAGTTCGTCCTCCGCCCCCTCTGCCCCCCCGACCAGATGCTCGACCAGCTCTCCCGCCTGGCCGAGGACGTCATCCCCGCCTTCCACCGCCGCTGACGCGACTCCTCACCCTTATCCTCTCTAAGACCTAAGCCCCGCCAGCAGCGCTCTCCACGAAGTCGGCCCCGACCCGCGTGGCGTATCGCTCTTTCGGCATTGTCTCGGCCCGCGCTTTGACCTCACCTGGGGGCCATGGCCCACGCGGTCGAGAAGGAGCGGCTTGGGAGGCGGTTGGAGCGTGAGGTAGCGGTGCGCTCATAACATTGGCCCTTATCCGCGCCGTCCAACGAGCGACTGGACCTGACGGCGCGGACTTTCCGTGAAGCTGGTAGATTCGTGTGCGATCCGCGGAATGCGAGGTGCTGGCCGCGCCGCCAAAGGCAGCGATGGGCCAAGAGACGCTGTATCAGGGAGTGACCAGATGATGGGCTCCGCGGCTCCCTCCCGACCGGACCGGCAGCCCCCGGCCCCGCCGGAGAGCAGCTGGCTCTACGCTGAGGTTCGAAGCAGGTCGGCCAACACGTCGGGGTCCACGTTCCCGCCCGACAGCACGACGCCGACCCGCGCCCCCTTCGGGAGTGGTGCCTTTCCCGCGAGCAGCGCCGCCGCCGGCACCGCCCCCGTCGGCTCAACCAGGAGCTTGGCCCTGAACAGGAGAAACCGCAGCGCGTGAACAATTTCCTCGTCGCCGACGAGAAGGATCCCTTCGAGGTTCTTCTGGAGGATGGGAAAGGTCAGGGCGCCCGGGCTCAGGTTCCGGATCCCGTCGGCGATCGTGGGGGGCGGCGGGATCGTCACGCGCTCCCCCTTCTGGAGCGAGAGCCACGTGTCGTTGGCCGTCTCGGCTTCCACGCCGAACACGCGCGTCGCCGGGTCCACGGCCTTGGCCACGGTGCTGCACCCCGCCATGAGCCCGCCGCCCCCCACCGGAGTCAGCAGCGCGTCGAGGACGGGCACGTCCTCGAACAGCTCCAGCGCCGCGGTCCCTTGGCCGGCCATGATCGCCGGGTCGTCATAGGGCGGCACCAGCACGCGTCCCGTCTCGGCCACGAGGCGGCGGGCGATCGCCTCCCGGTCCTCTGTCTGGCGATTGTAGAACACGACCTCGGCGCCGTAGCCGCGGGTCGCCGCGAGCTTCAGGCGAGGGGCGTCGGTCGGCATGACGATGACCGCCGACGTGCCAACCATCCGCGCGGCCAGCGCCACGCCCTGGGCGTGATTTCCCGACGAGAAGGCCACGACTCCTCGCGCCCGCGCGGCCTCGGAGAGGGTAAGGAGCTTATTGAGGGCGCCTCGGATCTTGAACGAGCCGGCGCGCTGGAGGTTCTCGCACTTGAAGAAGACCGAGTATCCGGTGGCCTCGTCGAACGAGCGGCAGGTGACGACCGGCGTCCGGTGGATCCGGTCGCGGAGACGCGCCGCCGCCGCCCGGACGTCGTCGAGGGTGATCACGACGGCTAGGCCGGCTTGAAAGGCTGAGCGGCGGTCGAGCGCTCGAGGGGCGGCGCGTAGATCACGAGGGCCTTGAGCGGGCCGGGGCCGAGCGACTCCACGCGATGGGGCATGCCCGGCGGGAAGAAGCAGGCGGTGCCCGGTCCCACCTCGCGCTTGTCGTCCCCCACCTCCACCAGCGCGCGGCCCTCGACGACGTACAGGGCCTGCTCCACCTCGTGGGTGTGGCGCTCGGCCACTCCACCGGGCTCGACAGTCCCTAAGACCACCTCGACCCGGGTGGAGCCGTTGACGTCCTTGCCCACAAGCCGGCGGTTCACGGTCCCCGCGTGAAGAGGCGGAGAATAAGCGGGCACGTCCTCGGGTCGCACGATGTACTTCATAGCACCCCGTCCTTTCTCAGTTGCTCGATCTCGGCGGACGTGAGGTTGAGCAGTTCGCGGAGAACCTCCTCGGTGTGCTGGCCCAGGAGCGGCGGCGGGATCGTGATCGCCCCCGGCGTCTCGGAGAACTTGACGGGGATGCCGACGAGCCTGACCTTTCCCGCCGTCGGATGGACAACCTCCTGGACCATGCCGCGATGGAGGACCTGAGGGTCGCCCAACACGTCCCCCACGTTGTTGATCGGCCCCGTGGGGAGCCCCGCAGCGCCAAACGCCTCCACCCACTCGTCCCGCGTCCGGGCCTTGAGGCGCTCCTCGATCATCCGCACCAGTTCTTCCCGGCGCTCTACCCTCTTCTGATTGGAGTCGAAGCGAGGGTCATCGGCCCAGTCGGGGGCCCCGATCACCTCGCAGAACGTCTTCCACAGCCGCTCGTTCCCCGCGCCCACCATGAGGTAGTCGTCCTTCGCCCTGAAGGCCTGGTACGGCACCACCGAGGCGTGGGCGCTCCCCCACCGTCCCTGTACCTCGCCGGCCAGGAGGTAGGCCGTCGCAGCGTTCATGAGCGAGGCCACCCCGGACTCGAGGAGCGAGCATTCCACCTTCTGCCCTTGGCCGGTCCTCTCCCGGTGGAGAAGGGCGGCCAAAATGGCTCCGTGCGCATAGAGCGCCGTGATCTCGTCGATGAGCGCCACGCCCACCTTCACCGGCGGGCCGTCGGCCTCCCCCGTGATGGACATGAGCCCGGTCGCGCCCTGGATGATCGAGTCGTAGCCCGCCCACTCGCGCTTGGGGCCGGAGGTCCCGAAGCCCGAGATCGCGCAGTAGATGAGCCGCGGATTTTCCCGGCGCAGCGTCTCGTAGCCGAGACCGAGGTCCTCCATGGTCCCCGGCTTGAAGTTCTCGATGACCACGTCGGCCTGGCCGACCAGCCCCTTGAGGATCTCCTTGCCGCGGGGATGCTTGAGGTTCAGCGTGACGGACTTCTTGTTGCGGTTGATCGAGAAGAAGTAGGCCGCCGAGCCGTCCGGCGCCAGGGGCGGCGCCCAGTGACGGCTGTCGTCCCCGGCGCCCGGCTGCTCGATCTTGATGACCTCGGCGCCGTAGTCGCCGAAGATCTGCGTGGCCAGGGGGCCGGCAACGATGCGCGAGAGATCAACGATCCTGAGACCCTCGAGGGGGCGCACCATGCGCGAATTATATCATCGCCGAGTGAGGTATACTCGGGCTATGCGGGTCTTCCGGCTCCTCGGGGTGGTGTTGTTCCTCTCGGGCTGCTCGGTGATCTCCATCGACTTCACGCCGCGGATCCAGCCGGTCCGCGAGCAGACCGTGGAAGGGTCCGGCGCGGCCAAGGTTCTCCTGATGGATCTCTCAGGGGTGATCAGCGAGGAGCCGCTTCTCACGCTCGGCTCCCAGGCGCCCCGCGTGTCGCTCCTGGCCCGCGTGCGCGAGGAATTGAAGAAGGCCGAGGAGGACGACCGCGTCAGGGCGCTCGTGGTCCGCGTGAACAGCCCGGGCGGCACGGCAACGGCTTCCGACATCCTCTACCACGAGATCGCCGCCTTCAAGGCGCGGAAGAAGATCCCCGTGGTCGCGGCGATTATGGACGTGGGGGCCTCGGGCGGCTACTATGTCGCGCTGGCGGCCGACACGATCGTTGCCCACCCGACCACCGTCACCGGGTCCATCGGCGTCGTGATGCTCACCCTCAACGCCGAGGGGCTCCTCCAGAAGGTGGGCGTGGCGCCGCTCGCGATCAAGTCCGGCGCCAAGAAGGACATGGGCTCGCCGTTCCGGGGGCTCAGCGACGAGGAGCGGGCGATCTTCCAGGGCGTGATCGACGACCTCTACGGGCGGTTCGTCGCGCTGATCGCCAAGGAGCGGCGGATCCCCGTGGACCGGGTGCGGGCCTTCGCCGACGGCCGCATCTACACCGCCCAGCAGGCCAAGGACCTCGGCCTCGTGGACCGAGTGGGCTACCTCGAGGAAGCCGTGGATCTCGCCAAGCAGGCCGCGCGGCTCCCCGAGGCGCGCGTGGTCATGTACCACCGCCCCCGCGACTACCGCTCCAACATCTACTCGGGCACTCCCGTCCCCGAGCCAATCCAGCCGTCGCTCCTCCAGCTCTCGTCACTGCTCATCGGCCCCGGCCCCCGCTTCCTCTATCTGTGGTGGCCTTAGATCTCCCTGCGGGGTGGCTGCGGAGGAGTGCACTTCATTGCCTGCTTTCCCTTTTAGCCCGCTTCAGACTAGGAACCCACCGAGGCACGGCGCTGCAATACTCGTCGTAGGCCCCTCGAAATTGTCTCTTCAGGGTTGGCTCTTCGTAAAGAATGACGAAGAGGTGGAAGACTATCCAGAGCACGAGTGCGTAGGCCAGGAGGCTTAGAGACTCGAAGAGAATCGTTTCACCGATAAGCAAGAGGAGTACCCCCAGGTAGATCGGATTCCTGGTCAGGCGATACAATCCCCTCCTCACCAACAACTTGGGTGGGTCGAGAGGTGCCGGGGTGCCTTTACCTGCGATTACGAAATCCCATGCACACCAGAGATAGAACACTGCGCCGAGGGCGATGAGCCCAATCCCAAGGAACCGCGGGGCCCCAATCTCAAACGAGTAACGCCTCAACCCAGACGACAGCAGGAGATAGGGTATCCCGATCGTAATTGACCCGGGTACGAGTATTGTAAAGATCAATGTCTTGATGATGGTCATTGTGGCTCCCCCATATCGGCCGGCCACCCCTCTGTCCGTTCGTATCCGTCGCACGCCAACACGGGGAGGCGGGGGTACTTCGGGAAGCTTGGATCCGTCTCGGACTTCGCGCAGCGCCAGAACTCGGAGCCCTTCCCTGACACGATGCGCCGGCCGTGGACGCAGACCGCGCAGAGGCCGACCTCGTCCCTCTCTTTGCCTCTTGACACGCTCCTCACCGGGGGATACGGTGAAATCGCCCTGAGGAATCGGACGCCGGTCCTAGAACCGGAGGGCCACTGGACGGGAGGCAGGTCAGTTGGGGCCGCAAGGCCCCAAAGGGCAGGTCGCTCACCCCGGCTGAACGTGCGGCCGGAGGTTGCCAGCCCAAAGCAGACTTCCTCAGGGCTCTTCGTTTCTCGGGACTACCGCCCGCTCCAGCGGGGCGGCCGTTTCTCGAAGAAAGCCGCGATCCCCTCTTTCGCGTCGTCGGATAGCCCCACCAGTGTAATCAGTTCCCTGAGGTATTTGAGGGATTTGCCGTACTCCATGTCCTGAATCGTATAGGCGGCCTCCTTGGCCAGAGCCAGCGCCGCAGGGCTCAGCCCGGCCAGCTTTTTAGCCAGGGCGCCGACTGTTTTCTCCAATTCCCCACGCGCCACCACCTGGGTCACCAGACCGATCTCATAGGCCTGCCGCGCCGTGATCTGCTCTCCTGTTAGGACCAGCGGCAACCCGCGTTTGATTCCGACAGACCGAAAGATAGGCGCCATGACCATCAGCGGGAGGAGGCCCACCTTGATCTCCGGCAGTCCGAACACGGCGTCTTCCGAAGCGACGAGAAGGTCGCAGCCCGCCGCCAGCCCGCAGCCGCCGGCCAGCGCGTAGCCGTGCACCTGGGCAATCACCGGCTTCCTCATGCGCGGAATTCCCTCGAGGATCGTCACGAGGCCGCCGAAGGACTCGCGGGCCTGGAGGGTGGTGCCGCGGTCGCCCATCCCCTTGAGATCGGCGCCGGCGCAGAACGCCTTGTCCCCCGCTCCCCGGAGCACCGCGACCCGCACCTCCCCGTCGGCTTCGAGCGCCTGGAGCGCCTCCCAGATCTCCCCCACCATGGTCCGGTTGAGCGCGTTGCGCACCTCGGGGCGATTCAGCGTGATCGTCCCGACACCGCCCGCCGTTTCGACCCGCACCGTCTCGTAGCTCACCCTTGGGCCCTCTCCGGAAACACGAGGTCCAGGAACTGCTTCAGGATCCGCGCCGTCGCTCCCCAGATCGTAACGCCCCGGTACTCGTAGAAGTACACCGGCGAGGTGTGGTCGGCCCGCTCCCAGATCTCCACCCGAAAGTTGGCCGGGTCGAGCAGCGCGTCCAGTGGCATTTCCAGGACCTGCTCGATCTCCTTGCCGTCGGGCCGGTAGCGGACCGGCTTTCGGATCACCCCCACGAAGGGCGTGATGACGAACCGGGTGGCGCGCGTCTCGGTGTCGTCCAGCGTCCCGAGGATCTCCACCGCCGAGGCGGGAAGGCCGATCTCCTCCTCCGCCTCCC
>JACPCF010000092.1 GCA_016179965.1 Candidatus Rokuibacteriota bacterium
GACAACTCCGGCAACAACGTCACGGCTCCGTAACTGACAACGGTGAGCCTCGGCAACAGAGGGGAGGCCAGACGGCTGGCCTCCCCTCTTTGTCTCTCGGGTCGGGCCACTGTGATAGAGGAGAGGGATGATGGTCGTGACCGCTCCATGAAACCGACCGCGCGGATGGGGATCGCATGATGGTGGCGGCTGCCTTTGCCATGGGAGGAATGGTGGGAAGCTTCCTCAACGTCTGTGCCTCGCGCCTCCCCAAGAGGGCCAGCCTCTGGAGTCCGGGCTCGGCCTGCCCCGCCTGCGCGCACCCCATCCGATGGTACGACAACGTCCCGGTCGTGAGCTTTCTCGTCCTCCGGGGACGCTGCCGGGACTGCAAGGCGCCCATCGCGTGGCGGTACCCGATCGTGGAGGTCGGGACGGCGCTGCTCTTCGCCCTCGCGTACGTCCGGTTCGGACTCGGCTGGGAGCTGGCGCCGGCCCTCGTCTTCCTCTCCGCGCTCATGGTCATCACGGTCATCGACCTCGAGCACCTGCTGATCCCTGACCGAGTGACCCTGCCGGTCATCGCGGTTGGCTTTGTGGGCAGCGTAGTCCTCGGGCGGCCCGCGTGGCTCGATTCCCTGTTGGGCATCGTTATGGGCGGAGGAATCATCTGCGCGATTATCGTGGGCAGCCGGTTGGTGATGGGCGAGGAGGGAATGGGCCAGGGCGACATCACGCTCGCGGCCATGGTTGGCGCGTTTGTCGGCTGGAGACTTTTGCTCCTCGGCCTTTTCCTGGCGGTCCTCGTCGGAGCCGCGGTCGCCGCGGCGCTCCTGGCCGCCGGCCGGAAAGGCCGGAAGGATCCGATTCCCTTTGGGCCGTTCCTGGCCCTGGGGGGCGTGGTCAGTCTTTTCTGGGGGAAGGAGATCCTGCAATGGTATCTCACAGCATTCGTCGGCTAGACCGGAGAGGGTGGAGCCTCCTGGAACTGTTGGTGGTCATCGCCATCATCGGGATTCTCGCCGCGATCTCGATTCCGGTGATGGCGGGCTATATTCGAAGCGCCACGGTGAGGGCCGGAGCCCAGGAGATGCGCGTCGCGCTACAGCAGGGAAAGCAGCGGGCGATCAGGAACCGGCAGAACATCTGCGTACAGGTCGTCGCGGCCCCCTTCAACGGGTATCGGTATCTCCAGGGCGGCTGCGGCGGCGCGGCCATTGTCATGCCCGGCACCGATGGGACGGGAACCTTCCGCCTTCAAAATAGCGTCACGGTGGCCTCGGGCGCTCCCGTCACCTTTACCCCTCTCGGAGCGGCGACCCTGGCCGGACAGTACACGGTGACAGCCCCGGGTGGGATGGCGATCAATATCACGGTCTCGGCGGCCGGGCGCATCCAATAGAACGGCGAGTGGACGACGGCCCGGTCGTGTCAGCCGCGGGACAGGCCCCTTCAACACCTGTCAGCACCTGTCAGCCCGTCCCGCATCCCATTGTCAGGCTCGCGAGCCGAACGCCTCAGCGTTCTGTTTTCGCAGGTCTTTTCCCGAGTCCAAGGCGGACGCAGCCTGGCACACGGGATGCAGGTAGATTCACGCCGGCCTCACGAACCCCTCAGCGCCGAAAACCCCTAGCCCTCGCCCCTCCCCGGGCGACCCTCTAGTCTCTGTTGTGGCAAGGGAATCTCCAGAGAAAGGTTGACTTCAAAAATTCAAACTACCTATAATTTCTGCAAGTTTTGTTATCCTCGGTTCAGGGCCGATCCGGCCGGGTCGGCCCCGGGTAAAAGGAGAGGGCTAGAGGAAGATGGGGCTATTTGCGAGAAAGACGGCTGCCTTCGGTCTGGACGTGGGATCGAGCGCGGTGAAGCTCGTTCAGCTGCAGGAAGGCGCGAAGGGCTACGGGCTGGAGGCCTTCGCGATGGTGAACCTCCCGCCTGACGCCATCGGCGAGGGCATGATCAAGGACCCCCCCGTGGTCGTGGACGCGATCAAAGAGGTTGTGGGCAAGGCCGGAATCAAGACCAGGGATGCCGTCGTCGGCGTCTCCGGCCGAGAGCTCATCATGAAGAAGATCCAGCTCCCCAAAGTCACCCCGAAGGAGCTGGGCGACGCGATCATGCTGGAAGCCGAGCATCATATCAATCTTCCCATCGACGAGGTGTATCTGGATCACCAAGTCGTCGGGCAGTCGGCCGGCCAGGGCGGGACGATGGACGTGATGCTGGTCGCCGTCAAGAAGACCAAGATCAACGAGTATGTCGCGGTGGTCGAGGAGGCGGGGCTGACGCCCATCGTCGTGGACGTGGACGCCTTCGCGCTCCAGAACCAGTACGAGTTCAACAGCCCGGAGACAGCCGTGGAGGCGGTGGCGCTCATCGACATCGGGGCCTCGATCATGAAGACCAACGTCGTCCGGGGAGGGTTCTCGATCTTCGCCCGCGACATCGCCTTCGGCGGGAACAACTACACCCGGGCGATCTCTCAGCGGCTCAACATCCCCTTCGAGAAGGCCGACGCGGCGAAGCGGGGGGAGGAGGTTCCGGGCGTCCAGTGGGATGACCTCGTGCCGTCGCTGGAAGCGGTGTCCCGGGAACTGTCCCTGGAGATACAGCGCACGTTCGACTACTTCGCGTCCACCGCCGAATCGGAGCGGATCAGCCGGATCGTCCTCTCCGGCGGCTGCGCCAAGCTTTCGGGGATTGACGAGTTCCTCTCCTCCAGTTGGGGGATCCCCGTGGAGGTCGTCAAGCCCTTCCAGAACATTCAGTTCAACCCCAACCGTTTTCCGGCGGATGACCTGTACGCCGCCGGCCCGCTGCTGGCGGTCGCGGTCGGGCTCGGGATCCGGCGCGAGGGGGACAAGCCCGCATGATCAAGATCAACCTCCTCCCCGCTCGCCCGCGCCGGCGGTTCGCGATCGCGCTGCCCACCCTGCCGGGCCTCGGGCTGCTCTTCGGGGCCCTCTACGCCATCGCCCTCGTGCTGATCGGCGGGTCCTGGTTCTACCTGAACACGCAGAGCGGATCGCTTTCGGCGGACATCGCCCGCATGGAGACCGAGACCGCGCGCCACAAGGCTGCCATCGCCGAGGGCACGCGGTTCAAGAAGGAGAAGGAGGAGCTGGAGCGGCGCGTGGGGCTCATCGACGTCATCGCGCGCAACCAGGCGCGGCCCACCTATCTGCTGGACGCCCTGGCGGATACGGTCCCCCAGGACATCTGGCTGACCTCGCTGGAGGAGAAGGAGCAGGTGCTGAAGATCGCCGGCTCGGCCTTCTCCACGACGGCAGTGGCCGACTTCATGTCGAACTTGAAGAACTCGGGCAAGTTCAGGGACGTGGATCTGATCGTCTCCAAGCAGGACCTGACCAAAACCCCTCGGGTGGTGACCTTCGAAGTCACCTGCCGCTTCAGCATCTAGGCCCATGGCGTTCGAGATCATTACCCAGGCCCCACGCTCCCAGAAGATCATCTTCGGGGTGATCGTCCTCGCCGTCCTCCTGGCGGGGGGGTATTTCCTCCTCCTCTCCCCGAAATGGGCGGAGGTCAACGCCCTCCGGCAGCAGCGGGCGGCCAAGGAGGTGGAGCTGATTCAGAGCCGGGCGCTGGCCGGGAGCCTGGCGCGCTTCAAGCAGGAGGCCCAAGCCCTCCGCGCGAGGCTCGAGGCGGCGAAGGAGCGGCTTCCGTCCGAAAAGGAGATCCCGGGTCTCTACCGACAGGTCTCCGACATGGCCTACCAGACGGGGCTGGCCGTCAGTCTGTTCCAGCCGAAGGAGCCGGCGACGAAGGAGATCTACCAAGAGGTCCCGATCTCCCTCAGCGCCGAGGCGGGCTACCATCAGCTGGGCACCTTCCTCGAGCGCATCGCCCGGCTTCCACGGATCGTTAACCTGACCGACCTGAAGATCACGGGGATCTCCAGACCCACGGGGACGATTAAGGCTGACCTGACCCTGGCGACATACGTCTTCCGCCCGGAGGGGGCGCCGCCTCCGCCAGCGAGGCCTGGGGCCCGGCCGCCGACGCCGCCCCAGCCAGGAGCCCCGCGATGAGGTTCGCGCGGATCGCCGCTCTGGGGTTGATCGGCCTGCTGTCAGGTTGCGGCGGCACGCCGCCTCCCGCGCCGGCGCCGCCACGGCCCGCGACACCCGCGCCTGCGGCCCCCGCCCCCGCGGCGCCCGGGAGGCCAGCGGCGCCGCCCGTGGCGATGCCCAAAGAGCCGGAGGTGAAGCCCCTGGAGCCTGTCGCCTACGAACCCAAGGGGCGCCGGGACCCGTTCGCCTCGCTGGCGACGGCGGAGGGGGCCAAGGGCCTGACCGTCGCCTCCGTGAAACTTGTCGGCGTCGTCCAGGGGCGGCTGGGACGCCTGGCCCTGGTGGAGGCGCCGGACGGCCTGGGGTACATCCTGAGGGCCGGAGACCAGATCGGCGATGGGCGGGTGGTGGAGATCGGCCGCGACAACCTGACGTTTTCAGTGGCCGCGAGGCCGGGGTTCGCCCCCACGCCTGTTGTGAAGCGACTTAGAACGGAGTAAGGGAGGAGAGCGATGAAGCGGTTTGGATGGATGTGTGGTGTCCTCCTCGGTCTGGGCCTGGTGGGCGGATTCCCAGCCCCCGGCTCCGGGGAGTCTCCGACCGGTGAATCGCTCGTCCAGCTTCGGGAAATCACCGTGGAGCCGCGCGAGGAGGGGCTCGCGGTTCAGATCAAGACGAGCGGACCGGCGGCGTATGAGACCGCCCTGATCGACACGCCGACTCGCCTCGTCATTGACCTGGAGTCCACCGGCTACGGCTGGCGCAAGACGCCGCTGACCGTGGGGATCGACCCCCTCCGCTCGATCCGGGGAAGCCAGTTCAAGAAGGGCGTCTCGCGCGTCGTCCTCGAGCTGAGCCGGAAGGTCGGCTACCGGATCGAGGAAGGGCCCGAGGGCCTCACCATCATGCTGGAGCCGTCCGCGACCCCGGCGGCGGCACAGCCCGAGAGCAAGCCAACGGAAGTGGCCAAAGCCGGACCCGCGCCCCAGGAAGAGAAGCCGGCCGAGGTCAAGCCGCCGGCCGAAACGCCCACAGCCCCGGCGCCTCCCGCCGTCGCAAAAGCTGAGCCTCCGGCCGCCGAGAGCGCGAAGGAAAAGGAAGGCGAAGCGCCGAAGGTCGAGCCCGCCAAGCCTGCCGCTCCCGCCCCGAAGGCAAAAGCGCCGCGGCAGCCCGTCGCGGCTGCGGTTCCGCCCCCGACGGTGGCCGCCGTGACCCCGGCCCCGATTCGCGTGGCCCAGGCGCCGCAGGCCCAGCCGCCCGTGTCCAACGGGTCGCGGCTGATCTCGCTCGACTTCAAAGACGCCGATATCGCGAACCTGCTCCGCATCCTGGCCGCCGAAAGCGGCAGGAACATCGTGGCGGGCGAGGACGTGAAGGGGAAGGTCTCCATCTCCCTCCAGAACGTTTCCTGGGAGCTCGCCCTCGACACGATCCTGGAAGCCAGGGGGCTCCAGAAAACCGAAAAGGATGGCGTGATCCGGATCGTATCCAGCGAGCAGCTCATCAAGGAGCGGGAGGCCCTGGCCAAGGCCCAGGAGGCGAAGCGTAAAGGCGAGGCGGAAGCCCGGGCCAAGGAGGCCGAGGCCGAGGTCAAGGAGGCCAGCGCCAAGATGGCCAAGCTCGTGCAGGAGGCTGCCTTCGCCGAAGCCCAGGCGCGCGGGCCCCTCCGTGAGGAGACGATCCGCCTTCGCTACGCTGACCCGGACGACGTCGTGACGACCCTCGAAGGAATTCTGGGGCTCCCCAAAGGCGGAGCGGCGCCCGCAGGTGGTGTCCCGCTTCGACAAGCTGGGGTAACGCCGTCCATCGGTCTCGGCGGCGCCCCACCAATCGCCGAGCCCCCCTT
>JACPCF010000134.1 GCA_016179965.1 Candidatus Rokuibacteriota bacterium
TGGAGGGCGCGCCGACGGTCTGCCAGTAGACTGCCATAGGCGACCTCGTGGGTGAGCGCGTGCCGGAACGTGTACTCGAGGTCCGGGAACAACCGCGTCTCGTAGAGGAACTCTGTCGCCTGGAGCTGGGCCAGCCCCCGGCGCAGCCGGTCCTCAGGCTCGTCGGCCACAGCCTGAAGCAACTCGAAGGGGACGTCGGTGCCGATAACCGCAGCCGCTTGGAGGAGGCGCTTGTCCTCTGGTGTCAGCCGGTCGATCCGCGCCGCGAGCATCGCCTGAGCCGTGGCCGAAAGCTGGAAATCCTGGACGGCTCGGGTCAGGCGATACGCGCCACGCTCCCCCGCCAGGACTCCAGTCTCGACCAGCGTTCGGACGCTCTCCTCGATGAAGAACGGGTTACCCTCGGTCCGCTCGATCACCAGCCGCTTGAAGGGGGCGAGCGTGGCGTCGCTCCCGAGCAGAGCGTCGAGCAAGGCTTCGGCGCTCTCGGGCGGCAGGGGATCGATCTGAACCTGCCGGTAATAGGTCTTGCTCCCCCAGCCGTGGCTGTACTCGGGGCGGTAGTTCACGAGGAGGAGCAGCCGGGCCGTGGGCAGGCTCTCCACCAGGCTCTCCAAGAGGGCCTGGGTCTCGGCGTCGATCCAGTGGAGATCCTCGAACAGGACCATGAGCGGCTGCACCTGGCTCTCGCGCAGCAGCAGGCGCTTGACCCCGTCGAGGATCCTCTGGCGGCGCTGGGGCGGATCGAGGCGGTTCCAGGTCTCGTCCTCGACTGGGACGTCGAGGAGCCACAAGATCGGCGAGACGCAGGGCTCGACCTGCCGGTCGAGGGAGAGGAGCTTGCCCGTCACCTGCTCTCGGATCTTGCGGGGATCGTCCGCGTGCTCGATCGAAAAGTACGCCCGGAGCAGCTCGATGATCGGCAGGTAGTTGGTCGCCTTGCCGTAGGAGACGGAGCCGGACTCGAGGACGAGCCAGCCCTGGGCGCGATGGGAGTGACTGAACTCCCAGTAGAGCCGGGACTTGCCGACGCCGGGCTCGCCCACGATGGCCACCACCTGCCCGTGACCGGCCCGCGCGCGCTCGAGCGCCTGGCGGAGTTGATCCAGCTCGCCCTCCCGGCCCACGAAGCGGGTGAGGCCGCGGGCGGCCGCGGCCTGGAAGCGCGAGCGGACCGTGGCCGCTCGGGTCAGCTCGAAGACCTCGAGCGGCGCCTCGAGCCCTTTGACCGGCAGCGGGCCGAGGGACCTGACCTCGACGTACCCCTCGGCGAGCGCCAGCGTGTCGGCCGAGAGCAAGATGGACCCCGGCAGGGCCATCTGCTCCATGCGGGCGGCGACATGGGTGGTCTGGCCGACGGCGGTGTAGTCCATGTGGAGGTCGCTGCCGATGGAGCGCACCACCACCTCCCCGGAGTTCAGGCCGACACGGATCTGGAGGGGGATGCCCTCCGCGCGCCGGACGCCGTCGGCGTAGCGCTTGACCGTCTCCTGCATGCGGAGGGCCGCGTAGCAGGCGCGGACGGCGTGGTCCTCGCAGGCCAGCGGGGCCCCGAAGAGGGCCATGATCCCGTCGCCCATCACCTGGTTCACCGTCCCCTCGTAGCGGTGGACGGCCTCCATCATGTGTTCCAACACGGGGTCGAGGAGTTTCCGTGCTTCCTCAGGGTCGCGGTCCGCGAGCAGTTCCATCGACCCCTTCAGGTCCGCGAACAGCACCGTGACCTGCTTGCGCTCGCCTTCGAGGGCGCTCTTGGAGGTGAGGATCTTCTCGGCGAGGTGTTTGGGGGTGTAAGCCTCCGGAGAGTCGAAGCGCGGCTGTACGGTAGCGGGTCCCGCGACGGCATGCGCACACTCAGGGCAGAACTTCGCCGTCGCAGAAAGCTGGTTGCCGCACTTAGCGCAGGTGCGTGCTAACGAGGTGGCGCACTCCTCGCAGAACTTCGCCTGCGGTGGGTTCTCGTGCTGGCACCGGGGACACTGCATGCCGGGCCTCCCGCGAGCCGGGCCGGTGGAGGGGCAACTGTGGCGACAATGTAGCCCCGGCGCCGAGGGGGGTCAAGCGCCGCCTTGACATCCTCCCGGGAGCCGCATAGAGTCCGTTCACACTCACCCCGGAGGCTGTGATGCGATCTCTTGCTAGGAGCGGAGGGCTTTGAGGATTTCCTGGTTGGGGAGCACCTGGCCCACGGCGGCCGCGAGGAGGCGCAGGGCAAAGCGGTGCATCTCTTCGCCGTCCATGGAATCCACCGCGTCTTGGGCGATCACCACGCGAAAGTCCCGGTTGGTGGCTTCGAAGGCGGTGTTGAGCACGCAGGTGGTCGTGTTGATCCCGGCCAGAATCAGCGTGTCCGCGCCGAGCCGGCGCAGGAGGAACTCGAGGTCGGTGGCGAAGAAGCAGTTGTAGCGCTTCTTGCCGCCCACTCGGAGATCGCCCTCGGCCCAGAGGGCCGGGATGATCTGGGTCCCCGGACTGCCGACCAGGTTGTGACGGAGGATCCCCTGTCGCACCTTCTTCGGGTCGTCGTGGATCGCCTGCCAGAAGGGGTTGGCGGCGATCTCGGGGGGCTCGCGGTACTCGGTCACCACGTGGATGATCGGGACGCCGATGGCCCGGAGCTCGCTGAAGAGCTGGGCTGCGCGCGTGATCAGCGGGCCGCATTGTTCCGCAGGCAGGGGAAGCGTCGCGACCTCGGGATCAAGGTGCCCCCGGTGCATGTCAATGGCGACCACCGCGGTGGACTGCGCGTTTAACTTCATGGCCCTAGAATACACGAAGGGGAACCCATAGGCGATGACGACTCAGACGTGGACCGCTTGGCCGGACAACCCGCTCTGGTCCTGGCAGGTCACGCGGATCATCGGGCTCGTTGACTTTGGGGCCGCCAACTTCGCCGAAATCTGGGAGGCGGTGCAGCGGATTCGGCCCAGAGACGAAGAAAGCTGGCACCAAGAGTGGTCCCGGCTGGGGACGCTGGTGGAGAGCATGGCCCATGAGGCCGAGGCCGCGGGAAATCGCCTGTCCGCCCGTGACAGCTTCTCGCGCGCGGCGCAGTATTTCCGCCTCGCCCACTTCTTCTTGCCGGGCGATGACGCGCGCAAGCTCCCCACCCTTCACCGGATGGAGCGCTGCTTTAAGGCCGGGGGGAGGTACTTCACCCCGCCCAACGGCGCCGACTCGCTCTCCGAAGAGGTACATTTCACCACCGGCCGGGCGGCCCAGGAGTTCGGCTACAACTTCCTAATGTTCAACGCTCCGGGCGTGGGGCTCAGGTGGTAGGCGATCGGGGGGAGTGCACGCATCATACACGCCTCCCCTCGACCGTGGCGAAGAAGCGGGCGGGCGCCCCTTCCGTGCCCGCGATCTTGTAGAACGGGGCGTAGAAGGGGCGGGAAGCGCCCCCAGGTTGGTCAGCCCTTCCATGATCACGATCCCGGCCCCCAGGATCACGCGATGCATGGGGAAGTCTTCGGAGCTGAAATCGGGGAGCCGCGCGCAATACTCCTCGAAGAAGTCGAAGCCGATGGACTTGGGCCCCTTGGCCACGAGCCACTCCGCCGATTCCGGCGGGAAGAAGGGCGACTGGGTGAAGTAGTCGGGCCACTTGCCGTACATCTTATCGGTCCAGTCGGTGCGGAGGAGGACGATGTCGCCCTTTCTCACGCGGTCGCCGCCGCCTCGCTTGAGGTCCTCGATGGTGATGCGGTGGTTGGCTTCGACGAACGAGAGGTCCACGACCAACGCCTCACCCGTCACCTGCTCCAGGCTGATCTCGGCCGTGGTGATGCCGTCCTTGAAGACGTGAAGGGGCGAGTCGATGTGGGCGCCCGTGTGGAGGCTCTGGCGGACGCTCGACACCTGCCAGAATCCCGGCCCGCGCCGGTGAGGCGTCACCTCCACCTTCAGGTTCGTGGAGGGTGGGCTCATGGTGTTCGAGTCCACGGTGACGGAGAGGTCGATGAAACGTGGCATGGGGGTTTTCCTATTCGCCTGGGCGGGTGAGGTCCGCCAGACGTTCGAGGGTGGTGATCACCGCCGCCAGGTCCTGTGAACCCGCCCCGGCCGCGGCGGCGGCGGCGTAGAGCTGTTGGGCGGTGCTGGTGAGCGGCAGCGGGACGCCCAGGCGCTGCCCCTCGTCGAGCATCAGCCGGAGGTCCTTCAGGAACAGGTCGAGCTTCATCTGCGCCGGGAACTCCCCCGTGGCCATGAGCGGCCCCCGGATCTCCATCATGCGCGAGGCGGCAGCGGTGCCGGCGAGCACGTCGAGCATTGTGGCGGGGTCGATCCCGCCCTTGGCGCCCAGCACGAGCGCCTCGGCCAGGGCTGCGGTGTTGAGGGCGACCAAGAGGTTCGTGACGAGCTTGGCGAGAGAGGCCATCCCGACGGTCCCCACGTAGACGGTGCGCGGCGCGATGGCCGCAAATATCGGCCGACATCGCTCGACGCAGGCCGGGTCGCCCCCGACGAGGATCGTACAGTCGCCGCGGGCGACCATGGCGCTCGTGCCGCTCATCGGGGCGTCGAGGAACCCGAGCCCCTTGGCCGCCGCCGCTTCTCCGAGGCGACGGGTCAGGTCGGGAGAGATCGTGCTCATCTGGATGAGGGTGGCCTCGCGCGGGGCCGTCTCGACGAGCCCGCCCGGGCCTCGCACCACCTGCTCCGCGCTCTCGAGAGACGGCAGGATGGTGAAGACCGCCTCCGCCCCCACGGCGGCCTCTGCCAGGCTCGCTGCCGGGCGGAGGCCCTGGGGCCGGAGGGCTTCCACCTGCTCCGGGCGGATGTCGTACCCTCTGACCTCGAAGCCGTGCTGGAGAAGGCGCGAGGCCACCGCGCTCCCCAGGAGCCCCACCCCGACGATCCCGATCCGTCGCATGCGTCCTTCCGTCACCGGAACCGCGGCATGACCTCGCGGGCGAAGAGCTCCATGGAGCGCCGGACCCTCTCGTGCGGGAGGCCGCCGAAGTTCATCCAGCACAGCACCTGGCCCACGCCCATCTGGCGCATGGTCTCGATGTGCCGCGCCACGGTCTCCGGCGAGCCGAAGGCCAGCGTCTCGGCGACGAGCCCCTCCCAGGTGACCTGGGCGAGCCGCTCGGCCATGGCTCGGAAACCTGCCTGGAGGCTCGGATGCGCGTCCTCGATCCGGTCCGGGATGAGGAACCTCCTGAGCGACTCCTGATACCAGAGCTCGGCCGCCTTCGCCTCCTCGAGGGCCCGGGCGTCGGTGGGCGCCACGTAGATGTGTCGGGAGACCCCCCAGTCGTTGAGGAGCCGCGCGATCTCGTCCTCGCCCCGGCCGCTCTTCTGGAGCGCCGCCACGTAGGCGTCCCGATTGGCGACGAGCTGCTCCAGGTTGCCGTAGAGCACGGAGTTGAGCATGGGCCAGCCGCGGAGCGCGGCGCTCTCGACGCCATCCTTGGAGACGCAAACCTGGTAGATGGGCGGGTGGGGGCGCTGGACGGGCTTCGGGATCACGCGCGCCTCGGGCACCCGATAGAAGCGCCCCTCGTGGCTGAACCGCTCCTCCGTCCACGCGCGGGTCACGATCTCGACCGTCTCGTCGAAGCGCTGCCGGTTCTCCTCCTGCGGGACGTTGTACCCGGCGAACTCGGCGGGGCGGTTGCCGCGCCCGAAGCCCACGTCGAGCCGGCCGTTGGAGAGGATGTCCACCAGGGCGAGCTGCTCGGCGAGGCGAAGCGGATGGTGGAAGGGGAGGATCGCGGCGGCCAGGCCGATTCGGACCCGACGGGTCCGCGCCGCCGCCGCGGCGGCCAGCGTCGCCGGATCGACTGCCAGGCCGTAGTCGATGAAGTGGTGCTCGGTGAGCCACACCTCGTCGAAGCCCAGCTCCTCCGCCCATTCCATCTGCTCCAGCTCGCGGTGGATGATGTCGAGGTGCCGGTGGCCGGGCGCCGCCTGGAAGAAGTAGAAGGTCCCGAACCGCACTCGAGCCTCCTAGAGCCCCAGGTAGCGGGCCTTGATCTCCTCATTCGCCCAGAGGGCCTGGGGCGCCGAGGAATGCACGATCCGGCCCCGCGAGAGGACGTGGACGTGGTCGGCCACCTTGAGCGCCAGGGGAAGGTTCTGCTCGACCAGGAGGATTGACAGCCCTCGCGTTTTCAGGTCCGCGATGACTCGGCCCATCTCCCGCACCAGAAGCGGCGCCAGGCCCTCGGTCGGCTCGTCCATCAGTAAGAGATCAGGGTTGGTCATGAGGGCGCGGGCGATGGCCAGCATCTGCTGCTCACCGCCGGAGAGCTTGCCCGCCCGATGCTCGGCGCGCTCCCGGAGGCGAGGGAAGAGGTCCAGTACGCGCTCGATTGTCCACGAGCCACCCGTCCCCCTGGCGGCCACTGTGAGGTTTTCTATCACCGTGAGCGAAGAGAACACCCGGCGGCCCTGAGGCACCAGCCCCATTCCGAGATCCACCGAGCGGTAGGAGGGCCACCCCGTGATGTCTCTTCCCTTGAAAAGCACCTGTCCCCGCCGGGGTAGGGTGAAGCCGATGATGGAGCGGATCAACGTGGTCTTCCCCATGCCGTTCCGCCCCAGGATGCCCACCACCTGGCTCTTCTCGACGCGGAGCGAGACCCCTTGGAGGACATAGCTCTCGCCGTAGTAGGTGTGAAGGTCCCGAACCTCTAACATTGCGGTGTTTTTGGGAAGCGATCAGCCATAGATTTCTGGATTGAAGCAGTTCGGGGGCCGACGGCCCTCGATGACGGCGAGGATGTTCTCGGCCACGATGAGTGCCATCTCCTCCCGAAGTTCGGTCACGGCACTGCCGATGTGCGGGGTCAGGACCACGTTCCCAAGCCCGACCAATTCGGGCCCCACGTGAGGCTCTTCCTCGAAGACATCAAGCGCCGCGCCGGCGATCCGCTTCTCCTGGAGGGCCTTCACCAGTGCCTTTTCGTCCACCACGGGCCCTCTGGCCGTGTTGACAAGATACGCTGTCCGCTTCATCCGCGCCAGCTCCGGCTCGCCGATCTGGTGGTGCGTCTCGCGGGTGTAGGCGCAGTTGACGGAGACGAAGTCGGCGTCCGCCAGGAGGCGAGCCATGGCCGTGTATCGGACCCCCAGGTCCTCCTCTTCCGCCGGCGCCAGGGGGGTTCGCTCGTAGTACAGGATACCCATGCCGAATCCTCTGGCTCGCCGCGCCACGGCCTGGCCCACCCGGCCGCAGCCGATGATTCCAATCGTCTTTCCGTAAACCGCGGCTCCCTCCAGGGAGGACGATTGCCCGCCCGGAAAGGTTCCCGTTCGGAGGAACCGGTCGGCCTCCACCACCCGGCGGGCCACCGCCAGCAGGAGGGCCCAGTGGAGGTCTGCGGTGGCCTCCGTCACGATGGGCGGGATCACCGTGACGGGAATCCTCCTGGCGGTGGCGGCCTTTACATCGATCCCGCTCGGGGTGATTGCCATGGAGGCGATCACCTTGAGGGCATGGTTGGCCGCAATCACCTCGGCGTCGATGGTGTCGTGGAGCAGGCAGAAGAGGTACTCATTCTCCCGGATAGCCTCGCAGAGTTCGGACTTCGTCATGACGTGGAGAGGATCGGGATTCCACGTCACCTCCGCCACAGCCCGGAGCCTTCGGATCGCGGCTTCCGCTACCGGCTGGGTAATGAAGACTTTGGGCCGGGCCCCGCTCACGCGGTCCCCTCGTTCCGGAGCCAGTGAATGGCGCCCGCCGTCCCATCCACGACCACCAGCGCGCCGTCGTGGATCAGCCGCGTGGCGTTCGGGACGCCCAGCACGGCCGGGATTCCTCGCTCGCGAGCCAGCGCCGCCAGGTGAGAGGTGCTGCCGCCCAGCTCCGCGATCACACCCGCCACGCGGGACAGGACCGCCGCCAGGGCCGGTCCGGGCACCCGCGTCACCAGAACATCGCCCGGCCTCACGCGCGCCAACTCCGCCTCGCTGCGCACGACGCAGGCGGGGCCGGCCCCTCGACCTATGCCCGCCGGCTGGCCCGTGAGTGCCGGGTGGCCAAGTCGCGGCTCGCCCGCGGGCAAATTCTCCTGGACGCCGAGGGGCCGCGCCTGAAGGATCTGGAAGCTGCGGTCGTCCAGTGCCCACTCGATCTCCACCTGCCTCCCCAACACCGCTTCGACGGCCAGCACCAGCCGCGCGAGTGCGACCGCGTCAGCCTCACCCAGGCACGGGGCAGTCACCAGATGGGGCGCCACGGCCTGCCACTCGGGGCCCTTGCCTCCAGCGCAGGTTAGCCGGCGATCCTTGTGGCCGGGCTCCATGCGTTCGAGCCTCAGTGGGTCGAGCTGGAAGACATAGCGATCCGGAACCACGTCCCCCTGGGCTACCGCCGGGCCGAGGCCCCACGCGGCGGTGACCACCAGGCGGCTGTCCGGCGTCCTGCTGAGGGCGCCACCCGCCACGCGGGCCGGGACCAGGCATTGCACGAGCACGGCCACTGCCGTCCGCGCGGGGTCTGCGTCCCGCGCTTCCATGTACCTGAGCGCGCGCGAGGACCAGAGCGACGCCCAGCAGGCGCGCACCGCGGTCAGCAGCTCATCGTGCCCGCTCACGCCCAAAAGCGTGTCGAGCTGGCCGGCAAAGGAGGCGCCCGGTGTGTCTTCCGAGAGCGCGGAGGAGCGCACGGCCACGAGCGGGTCCGCCTCCGGCGAGAGCTGCCGATACCTCGCCTTGAGGCACTGGGCGACGGGCGCGTCGAGCGGCGCGCTCAGCAGCCCCACGCGCACGTGGAGCGCCAGGCGGCCCGCTTCGCCCTCGTTCGCCTGGCCCACGCGGCCAGCGACCTCCGCCAGGCCGGCGGCCGCGAGATGGGCGCGATAGGCGTCGGCGGCAAGGCAGAAGCCGTCGGGGATCGGGAGGCCGGCCTGCCGGAGTCTCGCCAGGGTGGCTGCCTTCGGGCCTACCTGCCCGGCTCCGACCGCGCCCGCTCCAGCGAGCAGAAAAACGGGATCCGCCACGGGGGACCCTGCTCAGCCCGCTCAATCCACCACGGTGATCTGCTCGACGGGGAAGTTCGAGATGATCTCGATCCCCTTGTCGTTGAC
>JACPCF010000135.1 GCA_016179965.1 Candidatus Rokuibacteriota bacterium
GCCCCAGGAAGCCCGGAGCGGCGACAAGAGCGACGCGGTCGGGAACAAGGTGGAAGGGGTCGCGTTGGCGACTTCGGCTCGTAGCGTTCGGGTGTTCGAACAGGCCGGTGGAGATGGTCGTTCGAATCGGAGTGGCCATCAGGACGACGAGGGCGGCCAGGGCGGTGCCGGGTCCGGAGGTTACGGCTATCAGGGATCGGGTCCAGGAGCTGGTTCCTCCGGCTACGGACAGGGCTCCGGCCAGTCTGGCGGCCAAGGCTCCGGCGAGGGAAGTCACCAGGGGAGCTCTGAAGGATCCGGGAAAGGCGATGGGTCACCGCTAGGCCAGTCCACGAACTCGGGGAGTGGCTCCCAAAACTCCGGGAGCGGCTCGGGCGGGTCAGCGGCCGCAGGAGCGAACAACTCCGGTAGCGGGTCTGGGAAGGGGGCCGCGGTCGGCCAGTCGAATAGCTCAGGCAGCGCTTCGGGCAAGCCTGTCGCGACTCAGGCCATCGCTGCCACGCCGGCGGTTCTCGCGACCCCGGCGATCCCTGCGATTCCTGCGACGCCGGCCACTCCTGGGATATCCCCTGCCACTCCGGCCACTCCAGCGATGCCCGCGGCAGCCGCCGTGCCAGCCACGCCGGCGACACCTGCCGCAGGGGCTGCGCCTGCGACTCCGGCCGCGCCTGCGACCCCGTCGCCCCCGGCCGTGGCTGCGGCGCCTGCGGCGCCGGCTGCTCCCGTCGCCGCGAATCCGGGCGCGGGGCAGGCCGTCGGTAAACCGGCAACACCGCCCGGTCAGGCGAAGAAGTAGTGCGGTGGGGGACAACGAGATGAGAAAGGTCTTCTTCCTCCTTCTGGCGCTGAGCGCGGTGGCGGGGGCTCCCATCGCCGGGACTGCCGCCGAGACCCAGAAGGCTGCCGGTCAGGCGATCTCAGTCGCCGGGCCGGTCGTCGTGTTGCGGCCGGATGTGGTCCCTCATCCGCTCACGTTCCGCGACAATCTCTACTGGCGCGACGTGGTCGAGGCCCGCAAGGACGGTATCGCGCGTGTCCTGCTCGGGGGTAAGGCGACGGTGACCGTCCGCGAACTGTCCCGCCTCGAGCTGCGCGAGGAGAGGCGGACCGAAGGGGTTCGCTACGTGGTTGACCTCGTCCGAGGGAAAGTGCGGGCCTCGGTGGCGCGGATGCTGATGCGGCCGGGGGAGCAGGTGGAAGTGTGGACGTTTAACACGGTGGCGTCGGTGCGCGGGACGGACTTCATCGTGGAGACGCTGGAGCGACCGACTCAGGCCGGGACCTTCGGGCTTCTTGGAGTCCGTCAGGTGGCGGACGCGGTCGGGGACGGCGCGGCTGCCCGCGAGACCGTGGTCGTCACCCTCTCCGGCTTGGTCGATGTGGTGAACCCGCTGGCGGGGACGGGCCGGACAGAGCAGGTCGGAGCCTACGAGGCGGTGCGGGTGAGCGGGCGACAGGACCCGGTGCGACTTCAGGTCAGCGCGGATGAGATGAAGGTATACCTGAGGCGGCTCACGCCGCCGCGGCCGCAGCAGCCCGGAGCGGGGATAAGGCTGCGTCGGTCGGCAACGCGGTTGAGCAGGCGGCGCTGGCGGCCTCGGAACGGAACGGCAGGGTGTTCGAGCAGCGTGGTGACGATGGCGGCTCGCGGAGGCGCGGGGGGGACGGCCAGGGCGGAGGTCAGGGCTCAGAGAGCGGCGGTCGCAGCGGAGACCACGGCTCCAGTTCGGGAAGCGGCTCCGGTTCTGGCTCTTCGAGTGGGCCGGGCAACGGCCTGGCCCTGGGGCAGGGGAGCAACTCGGGCAGCGGAGCAGGTATCGGCAAGGGACTCGCCATCGGCAACGCCAACCTCACTAACAACGTCGGTAAAGGTAAGGGCAAGAAGTAAATCCCACCGGGAGCGGCAGCGCTCAGCCGCTCCCTCTGCTTGCTAAGTTCCCTTCGCTGTGATAGAAAGAGCCCCAGCGATGATTTTCCACCAGCTCGTCAACGAGGAGTCGGGCTGCCTGTCCTACCTGATCGGCTGCGGCCAGGTCGGCGAGGCTGTCATCGTGGACCCGGGCCGGGACCGGGTGGACGAGTACATCGCCCGCGCCAGGAAGAAGGGCCTCAGCATCAGCCACATCGTCGAGACCCATCTGCACGCGGACCACGTGTCCGGGAACCGCGAGCTGGCGTCCAGGACGCACGCCCCGATCCTCCTCCATCACTCGGTCCAGGCGGCCTTCGACCACACCGCCCTCCGTGACGGCGACGAGATCCGGATCGGCAACGTCCTGCTGAAGGTTCTGCACACCCCCGGGCACACCCCGGACAGCATCTCGCTGCTCGTGACTGATCTCGTGCGCTCGCCGGAGCCGTGGTTCGTGCTCACGGGCGACACGCTCTTCGTCGGCGACGTCGGTCGCCCCGATCTGGGCGGAGAGCGGGCGGCGGCGGATCTCTACGAGAGCGTCTCGCGCGTCCTCCTTCCCCTCGACGACAGCGTGGAGGTCTATCCGGCTCACGGCGCCGGCTCCCTCTGCGGGCGGGCCATGTCGTCCAAGAGCGGGTCCACCATCGGCTTCGAGCGGCGCTTCAACCCGGCGCTCCAGGTGAAGAGCAAGGCCCAGTTCATCGAGGCCATCATGGCCGGGCTTCCCCCGAAGCCTCCCTCCTTCGAGACCATCGTGGCCAAGAACCGTGGCCTCATTCCGGTCCGCGAGGCCAAGCCGCGCCCCTTCGCCGCCGCCGAGGCGCACGCGGAGATCCAGCGCGGCGCCTCGGTCGTGGACGTGAGGGACCCGGCGACCTACGGCCAGGGGCACATCCCCGGCGCTCTCAATGTCTGGATCGAGAGTCCGCAGTTCGGTGACCGCGTGGGCTGGTTCGTGCCGCCCGGGACGCCGGTTCTGCTGGTCGCGCAGGGGCCGTCCGACCTCGAGCGGGCGCTGACGGGGCTGGCGCGCGTCGGCGTGGACGATGTCCTGGGCTTTCTCCAGTGGGGGCTGATCGACTGGAAGAGCGCGGGCCTGCCTCTCGAGACGGTCGCGCAGATCACGGTGCACGACCTGGCCGGCTGGCTGGAGGAAGGGCGGGAGGTGACCGTCCTCGACGTGAGGGAGCCGTTCGAGTGGGGGGAGGGCCACATCCCCGGAGCCCTGCACATGCCGATGCGTGAGGCGTCCGAGCGACGGTCGCAGATTCCCGCGGACCGGCCCAAGGCCGTGGTCTGCTCCGGCGGCCTCCGCTCGAGCACGGTGATCAGCGCGCTCAAGAAGGCGGGGCTCCAGAACTGGTACAACGTCAGCGGCGGCATGACCGCGTGGCAGAAGTCGGGCTATCCCCTTGAGCGATGACGACTTCGACTACCCGATCATGGCGCGCGCCCTGATCCTGGGCGACAAGGACACCGTTGCGAAAAAGACGCAGGAAGGGCTCGACCTCCGGATGAACCCCAAGGATCTCATCTTCAAGGGGCTGATCCCCGGCATGGACGTGGTCGGGGAGAAGTTCAGGCGCAACGAGTACTACGTCCCCCAGGTGCTCCTGTCAGCCCGCGCCATGTACGCCGGCCTCGATCTCCTGAAGCCGCTCATCACGGCGTCGAAGACCTCCGAGTACCTGGGGACGGTCGTGATCGGCACCGCCCAGGGCGACCTCCACGACATCGGCAAGAACCTGGTCGCCATGATGCTGGAGGGCGCGGGCTTCAAGGTCGTGAACCTCGGTCGCGACGTGGCGCCCGAGGCGTTCGTGGCCGCCGTGCAGGAGCACAACGCGGACATCGTGGGAATCTCCGCGCTGATGACCACCACGATGCCGGCCATGAAGCGGACCATCGACGCGCTGGGCAAGGCGGGGGTGCGCGAGCGGGTCAAGGTAATGATCGGCGGGGCGCCGGTCTCCCAGGCGTACGCCGACGAGATCGGCGCCGACGGCTACGCCAAGGACTCCACCCTCGCGGTCGTCAAGGCCAAGGCCCTGGTCGGCAAGGAAGTGGCCGCCGGGGCCGCGAGGTAGGCATCGAATGCGGGGACGCGGCTGGGAGCTGATCGAGCGGGTCAGGGCCGGGGAGATCTTCGTCTTCGACGGGGGATACGGGACCATGCTCTTCGCGGCGGGGCTCGCCGACGGCGCCTGCCCGGAGCTCTGGAACGACACGCGCCCCGACATCGTCCGCGGGATCCACAAGGGCTACTTCGACGCCGGCTCGGACTTCGTCGAGACGAACACCTTCGGCGGCACGCGGCTGAAGCTCGGGGCCTACAAGATCGCCGACCGAACGCGGGAGCTCAACGTCAAAGGCGCCCGCCTCGCGCGCGAGGTGTGCCCACCGGGCAAGTGGGTGGCCGGCTCCGTCGGCCCCACGAGCCATCTCCCGCTGGAGTACGAGCCGCTGGGCGACACCAGCGACGAGCAGTACTTCGAGAACTTCAAGGAGCAGGCCGAGGCGCTGGCCGAAGGCGGCGTGGACCTCTTCGCGGTCGAAACCATGATGTTCCCCCAAGAGGCCACCGCCGCGATCCGGGCGTGCAAGGCGGTGGCGGACCTCCCCGTGATGGCGACCATGTTCTTCCAGTACGAGCCCGAGCACGAGCGCGACCGAACCATGTGGGGGGAGAGCCCCGCCGATGTGGCCAAGACCCTCCTGGGCGCGGGGGCCGACGTGGTGGGGATGAACTGCGGGCGCGGTCCCGACCGAGCCATCGTCATCATTCGGGAGATGCGCCAGGTCACGGACGCGGCGCTGATCGCCTATCCCAACGCCGGGCTTCCCAGCATGAAGGAGGGGCGGGTCACGTACGAGCTGGGGCCGGAGGAGATGGCCCGCGAGTACCCCGCCCTCCTGGACGCCGGCTCGAACATCGTCGGATCGTGCTGCGGCTCCACGCCGGAGCATATCCGGCGGATCGCTGAGGTCGTGAGATCGCGGAGAAAGTGATCGCCTCGGTCCTGTCCCCGGCGCCCGTCGTCATCTCCGACGTTTCCCTCCAGATCGACCCCGACGAGGTCCTGCGTTTCCAGGGGTACAAGAAGGGCGGCGAGCAGCCCGCTCCCGAGGTGAGGGAGATCTACGCTCGGGCGCTGGAGGAGGGCGACCGCCTCGTGGAGCCCCGGGCGGTGTACCGGGCGGTCCCCGTGACCGCTCGGGGCCCGGATTCCCTCACGGTGGGGGGCGGCGTGGAGCTCCGCATTCCGGAGATCGGCCGGCTGTGGGGCACGCTCGAGAGCGTGGGGGCCGTCGTGTGCACGATCGGCGCGGCGCTGGAGAGCCGGGTGCGCGAGCTCTGGGACTCGCGGGAACTCCCCTTGGCGGTGATGCTCGACAGCGTGGGCTCCGCCGCCGTGGAGTGCCTGGCCGAGTACGTGAATGACCTCCTCTGCCAGGTGGCTCTTGTCGAGCGGCTGAAGGTCACGAACCGCGTCAGCCCGGGCTACGCCGGGTGGGACGTCTCCGAGCAGCGCCTGCTCTGGCGCCTCTGCCCGGGCGATCCCGCGGGGGTGATCTTGAACCGCGCGTGCTTCATGACGCCCACCAAGAGCATTTCGTTCCTCGTGGGCATCGGCGCCGAGGCGCGGGTGGATCACTACTTCACCCAGTGCCGCCGGTGCTGGATGAAGGCGTGCGCCTATCGCCGCGCCTGAGGGCATCGCCCCTTCCGCTTTGCTTTTCCCGGAGGCCGGCGGTACCATGCTTCGCACATATGGACGCGGGTGA
>JACPCF010000136.1 GCA_016179965.1 Candidatus Rokuibacteriota bacterium
CCTCACCGTGGGCAAGGGCGAAATCGTGGCCCTCCTCGGCAACAACGGCGCCGGCAAGACCACCACGCTCCGGACCGTCTCCGGCCTCCTCCCGGCCCGGAGCGGCAGTGTGCGCCTGGAGGGCGAATCGCTCCTGGGCGTGCCCCCCCACGAGGTCGTGCTGCAGGGGATCGCCCACGTTCCCGAGGGGCGACGGATCTTCAACCGGCTGACAGTGCTCGAAAACCTGGAAATGGGCGCCTACGCCCAGACCGACGGGGGGATCGGGCAGGATCTCGAGCGGGTCTTCGTCCTCTTCCCGCGCCTGAAAGAGCGGCGCGCCCAGGTCGCCGGCACGCTCTCGGGGGGTGAACAGCAGATGCTGGCCATCGGGCGCGCCCTGATGGCGGCCCCGCGGCTCCTCCTCCTCGACGAGCCCTCCATGGGGCTCGCCCCCGTCCTCGTGGAGCAGATCTTCGAGACGATCCAGGGCATCAACCGCCAGGGGACCACGATCCTCCTGGTCGAACAGAACGCCGCCATGGCG
Organism: Candidatus Rokuibacteriota bacterium; assembly: GCA_016179965.1. Taxonomy (GTDB): domain Bacteria; phylum Methylomirabilota; class Methylomirabilia; order Rokubacteriales; family CSP1-6; genus CSP1-6. The sequence continues at coordinate 527 of JACPCF010000136.1, forward strand.
CTCTCGATCGCCCACCGCGGCTACGTGCTGGAGACGGGCGCCATCGTCCTCTCCGGCACGGCCGGAGACCTCCAGGAAAACCCGGAGGTCCGCCGCGCCTACCTCGGGGAGAGCTAACCGTGGAGGGGGCCGATCTACCACCGCCCCGGAAAAGGTGGCAATACTTTGTATTGCCGGCGAAAGGACGCGCGATGAGAGAGGAAGGCCTGACGTTCGAGGAACACGCCGTGGGCCACAAGTTCACGACGCGGGGACGGACCGTATCGGAGACCGACATTGTCACCTTCGTGAACCTGTGCGGCTTCAACGAGCCGCTCTTCATGGACATGGAGTACGTGGCGCGCGAGAGCGTCTTCAAGGGCCGCCCGGCTCCCGGCGCCCTCACCTTCGCCCTGTCCGAGGGGCTGATCATGCAGACGGGCCTGATCCACGGCACCGGGATGGCGTACCTCGGGGGCGAGATCCGTATCGTGGCTCCCGTCCTGGCCGGAGACACGATTCGCGTGGAGGTGGAGGTCGCCGACAAGCGCGAGACCAAGAAGCCCGATCGGGGCATCGTGACCTACCGGCACCGCGTCATGAACCAGCGGGGGGAGACCGTCCTGGAGGCCACGGTCCAGCGGATGATCCGGCGCAAGGCGTGATGCTGGTCCTTGGGAAAAGCGACCTTGAGCGCCTACTGACGCCCGGAGCTGTCATCCGGGCCGTCGAGTCCGCCTTCGCCACGTACGCGCGTGGGGGCGCGCAAGTGCCGGGCCGGCTGGTGATGCCCGTCGAGGAGGGCGCGCTCCTCGTCATGCCGTCCTCCCTCGGCGGGACCGCTCTCGGGACCAAGCTCGTCAGCGTCTACCCAAAGAACCGGGAGCGTGGTCTCCCCACGATCTTCGCCTCCTACGTCCTCATGGAGGCGGGAACCGGCCGCCCGCTGGCCCTCCTGGAAGGAGGGCTTCTCACCGGCATCAGGACCGGTGCCACCTCCGCCCTGGCAGCCCGATACCTGGCCCGCCCGGACTCCCGGGTCATCGCCTGCTTCGGCGCCGGCGTCCAGGCGACCTTCCAGCTCCGCTGCCTCGTCTCAGTCTTCCCCGTGGAACGCGTGCTCGTGGTTGGGCGAACCCGGGAGCGGGCCGAGCGGTTCTGCGAGGCCATGGCCAAAGAGCTCGGAGTCCCCGTGTCCACCGCCGCCACCCCGCGCGAAGCCATCGGCCAGGCAGACCTGGTGACCTGCGCGACCACCTCCCCGACTCCCGTCTTCGCCGGCAAGGACCTGAGGCCGGGGACTCACGTTGACGCCGTCGGAGCCTTCCGTTCCGAAACCCGGGAGGTGGACACGGAAACGGTGGCCCGGGCCCGCATCGTAGTGGACTCCTACGCCGGCGCGTGGGAGGAGGCCGGCGACATCCTGATCCCGATCAAGGAAGGCGCCATCGCTCGCTCGTCCGTTCACGCCGAGCTGGCGGAGCTCGTGACGGGCGCCAAGCCCGGCCGCAAAGATCGCGACGAGATTACCCTGTTCAAGTCGGTCGGCTTCGCCCTGGAGGACGTGGCCACGGCCCGCCTGGCCTACGACGAGGCGCGCTCCGCCGGCGTTGGCGTCGAGGTGGACCTGAGATGACCGGGATGAACGCGCGCGTCCCATCAGGTCCAGGATGGGCGTGTGTCCTGGCCGCGCTTCGAGCGCCGGCTTCGCCGGCGCAATCTCCGGGGGGAGGCATCGGAAGGGGGGCGAAGCCCCCCTCCGAGGTATGATTCGGACCGCCGACGTCGTCATCATCGGCGGCGGCGCGACGGGGGCGAGCCTGGCCTTCCAGCTGGCCTGCCGCGGGGTCACACGCGTCGTCGTCTTGGAGCGGAGGTTTCTCGCCGCAGGAGGGACGGGGCGTTCGCTGGGGATCATCCGCCAGCTGTACCCCAACCCGGAGACCTGCCGCATGGTCCTCCGCTCGCTCCGGGTCTTTCAGAACTTTCGGGACCTGGTGGGCGGTGAGTCGGGCTACGTCGGGTGCGGCGCCCTGATCGGCGTCTCGACCGCCATGAGGCCCACGCTCGAGCACTCGCTTGAAATCCAGCGCGAGGTCGGCATCAGGGCGGAGCTGCTGAAGCCTGAAGAACTGGCTCGCGTCGAGCCGCGCATCAATCCGTCGGGGCTTGGCGCGGTCCTCTACGAGCCCGAGTCCGGCTACGGCGACCCGACGGCGGTCACGCTGGGCTACGCCGGGGCGGCCCGGGATCGGGGTGTGGTGATCGAGCAGGGAGCGGCGGTGACCGAGATTCGGGTAGAAGGCGACCGAGTGGCGGGTGTCGCGACGGAGAACGGCGAGAGGATCGATGCCCGCGTGGTGGTCAACGCGGCGGGGCTCTGGGCCGGCGCCGTCGCGGCCCTGGCCGGCGGCGCCCTGCCGATCGTGGTGGGACGCCATCCGGTGTTCATCGTCAAGCGCGGCGCGGCCTTCGGCCCGCCCCACATGGTCTACCTGGACCTGGCCGGCGGCGCGTACGTCAGGCCGGAGACGGGCGACCTCACGCTCACCGGGTCGCTCACCGAGGACGAGAGCCGCCACCCCATGGACCCCGACCTCCTCGGCGGCGAGGCGGGCTTCGAGGAGGCGGCGGAGGCCCTGGAGCGGACGAGCCGCGCCCTGCCCTCCCTCGCCGACTGCCGGTACCAGCAGGGCTACGCGGGAGCGTTTGACATCACGCCGGACTGGATGCCGATCCTCGACGAATCGCCCCTTCGGGGGTTTTACGTCGCGGCCGGCATGAGCGGCCATGGCTTCAAGCTCTGTCCGGCGGTGGGCGAGCTGATGGCCGAGCTGATCACGGAGGGCCGGACCACGATCAACCGCGCGCCGTTCCGCTTGGACCGCTTCGCCGCGCGCCGCCCGGGCGGGAGTTTCGTCGGCTCCTTTCTCGGGTCCTCATGAGCCGCGTGTTCAGGAGGCGGCTCTCCCACTGGAACTACCCTGAGATCGTCAGGGGCGAGGGGGTGTACCTCTACGACCGGGAGGGGCGCCGCTACCTCGACGGCTCGAGCGGGGCCATCGTCGTCACAGTGGGCCACGGCGTCCCCGAGATCGCCGAGGCGATCCGAGAGCAGGCGGGGCGCCTGGCCTACGTTCACGGCACCGAGTTCACCTCCACGCCGATGGAAGAGCTGGCCGCCCTCCTGACCCCACGCGCTCCGGTGGACGACGCGCGGCTCTTCCTCGTGGCCGGAGGCTCCGAGGCGACGGAGACCGCGATCAAGCTGGCACGCCAATACCACGTGGCCCGCGACGAGCCTGGACGCTACAAGATCGTCTTCAGGTGGCCGTCCTACCACGGGGCTACCCTCGGCGCGCTCTCCATCTCAGGCCGCCCGTCGCTCAGGACGGCGTTCGCGCCGCTGCTCCACGAGATGCCGGGCATCCCCGCCCCCTACGCCTACCGCTGCGCCCTGCCGGGGTGCGGGCCGGCCTGCTCTCTCGAGTGCGCGCGGGCGCTTGAGACGACCCTGAAAGCGGAAGGCCCGGACACCGTCGCGGCGTTCATCGCCGAGCCGGTCATCGGGGCCTCAGCAGGGGCCGTGGTTCCGCCGCCGGAGTACTATCACCTGGTGCGAGAGATCTGCGACCGCTATGGCGTGCTCTTTATCGCTGATGAAGTGATGACTGGGATGGGCCGGACCGGCAAGTGGTTCGGCATCGAGCACTGGGGCGTCCGGCCCGACGTGATCACCACCGGCAAGGGCCTCACGAGCGGCTATCTCCCCGGCGGCGCCGTCCTCGTGAAGGGCGAGATCGTGGAGGCGCTCAAGGCCGGGGGCGGCTTCCACCACGGCTTCACCTACAGTCACCACCCGGTCGTGGCCGCCGTGGGCTTGGCAGTGGTCCGCTACGTCGAGCGCCACGGCCTCGTCGAGCGCGCGCGGGTCCAGGGGGCGTATCTTCAACAAAGGCTCCAGCGGCTTCTGGACCTCCCTGCCGTGGGAGACGTCCGTGGGCTCGGCCTCATGGCGGCGGTGGAGCTGGTCCAGGACCGGAAGAGCAAGGCCCCCTACCCCGCCGACGCGCGCCTGGCTCAGACCGTCCAGGCCGAAGCGCTCAGGCGAGGTGTCAATGTCTATGCCTCGGGAGGCCAGGTGGACGGCGCCGGAGACCTCGTGATGGTCGGCCCGCCGCTCACGATCGAGCGCGAGCAGATTGACGAGGTGGTCGCCGTCCTCGGCGACGCCATCGCCGCGGTGACGCGAGCGTAGCAATCCCCCCGCCCCCTCACCCCAACCCTCTCCCCCAGCGGGGGAGAGGACAAAGGTGAGGGGGAGAGGGTCGGCGTAAGGGGAGAGAGTGCCAGACCCATCCGAGATCAGGCTCGGCGCCGAAGAGCAGGCCGGCATCAAAGAAGCCGAGCGCCTCATCCAGGAGGCCGAGTTCGGGGCGCGCGACCTGACCGGCTGGTCCTTCTGGCTCGCCGGAGCCATCGCCCTCTCGATGACCGCCTTCCAGCTCTGGACAGCGGCGGTCGGGACGCTCCCCGGAGTCCTCCAGCGCTCGGTCCACCTGACGTTCGCCATGGCGCTTTGCTTCCTCTTCTACCCGATGTCCCGGCGGGCGCGCCGGACAACGCTGCCACGGTACGACCTGATCCTGGGAGGACTCGGCGCCTACGCCGCGCTCTACGTGACGCTCCACCACGAGGCGCTGATCCGCCGCGTCGGCGTGCCGGAGCCCATGGACACGTTCACGGGGCTGCTCCTGGCGCTCCTGATCCTGGAGGGGGCGCGCCGGGCCGTCGGGCTCTGGCTCCCGGCGATCACGGCGGTCTTCGTCCTGTACGCCTTCGTGGGCCCCTGGATGCCCGAGCTCTTTTCCCACCGGGGCTACTCCCTCCGGCGGGTGATCGGCCACCTCTACCTGACTACGGAGGGGATCTTCGGGATCCCGGTGGGCGTGTCCTCGACCTTCGTCTTCGCCTTCGTCCTCTTCGGGGCGATCCTGGAGCGCACCGGGGCCGGCGAGTACCTGATCCGCGTGGCCTTCTCCCTCTTCGGCGGGACGCGCGGCGGCCCCGCCAAGGTCGCGGTCGTCGCCTCGGCCTTCATGGGGACGATCACCGGCTCCTCGATCGCCAACACCGCCACCATCGGCTCCATGACGATCCCGCTGATGAAGCGCGTGGGGTTCAAGCCCGAG
>JACPCF010000137.1 GCA_016179965.1 Candidatus Rokuibacteriota bacterium
CGGGGTGGGGTCACCGGCGTCTCGGTGACCCGCACGCCGAAGGGGGCCAGGGCGTCCTCAATCGCGTTGGCGATCGCGGCGGGGGGCGAGATCGCCCCGCCCTCTCCGAGCCCCTTGATGCCGAGGGGGTTGCGCGGGGAAGGGAACTCGAGGTGCACGGTTTCGATCGGGGGGAGCTCCGCGGCCGTCGGGATGTGGTACTCCATGAAGGTGCTCGTCAAGAGCTGCCCGGCCTCGTCGTAGATCATCTCTTCGAACAAGGCGCCGCCCACGCCCTGGGCCACTCCCCCGTGGATCTGCCCCTCCACGATCATGGGATTGATGACGTGACCGCAGTCATGGGCGACCACATATCGGAGGAGCGTCACGGCGCCGGTCTGGGGATCCACCTCGACCTGGGCGACGTGAACGGCGCTGGCGTAGGTCACCGTCGGGACGTGATGGTACACGGTCGCCTCAAAGGTCGGCTCGACCACCCCCGGCGCCGCATAGGTGGGAAAGCTCGCCTGGATCACCCGCGCGAAGGGGAGGGCGGAGGACGGCACCCCGCGGACGAAGACCCGGCCCTCGTCGATCTCCAAATCGTCGGGCCGTGCCTCGAGGAGCTTCGCCGCGGCCTCAACGACCTTCTCCCTGACCTTCCGCGCGGCTGCCGCGACGGCATTACCGGCGAGCACGGCGCTCCGGCTGGCGAAGGTCCCGATGCCAAAGGGGATGCGGTCGGTGTCCCCTCCGATCACGGTGACCCAATCGAGCGGGACTCCGAGCGCGTCCGCGGCAATCTGGGCAAGAGACGTTTCGTGCCCCTGACCCTGGCAACACGCGCCGGTACCGACCAGGACCCTCCCGGACGGATCGAGCTTGATGGTGGCCCCCTCGTAGGGCCCGATCCCGGTCCCCTCGACGTAGGCGGAGATGCCGATCCCCCGGTAGACCCCGTCGGCCCTGAGCCGCTCCCGCTCCTGCCGGAACCGCGCGTAGCCGGACGCCTCGAGGGCGGAGTCCAGGATCGCGGGGAAGTCGCCGCTGTCGTACACGAGCGGGTTGCCGTCCCGGTAGGGCATCCCCGTGTCGTAGGGCATCTCGTCGGCCCGGATCAGGTTCCTGCGGCGCAGGTCCGCCGGGTCCATGCTGAGCTCGCGTGCCAGACAATCGACGGCGCGGTCCATGGCGAAGACCGTCTCGGGCCGGCCCGCGCCGCGGTACGGCGCGTTCGGGGACTTATTGGTGACCACCGCCTTGAACTCGACCGACAGGTTCCGGATCCGGTAGGGGCCGAGGAGGTGGGCCACCGTGTTGTAGGGCAGGACGATCCCCCAGGAGTTGAACGCGCCGAGGTCGAGCCAGATGCGATCGCGCACCGCCAGGATCGTCCCGGCCCGCGTGGCGGCGATCTCGATCTCGTGGAGCTGGTCCCGGGCGTGGGCGGCGCTCATATTGTGCTCGCGGCGAACCTCCGTCCACTTGACCGGGCGGCCGAGCGTGCGCGCGACCAGCGGGATGAGCACGTCCTCGGCGTAGCCGCACGCCTTGGTGCCGAAGCCGCCGCCCACGTCGGGCGCGATGACCCGCACCTTGTGTGGGGGCATCTCGAGCGCCGCCGCCACGCTCTGCTGGACGAAGTGCACCACCTGCGTCGCGTTCCAGGTCGTCAGCGTGCCGTCTCGCCGGTCGTAGCTGGCGACGACCCCGCGCGCTTCGATCGGCATCCCCACGTAGCGCTGGATCCTGAAGCGCTCGCGCACGACGACGTCGGCCGCGCGGAACGCCCCCTTGGCGTCGCCGATCGCGTGGGTGAAGGCCACGGCGACGTTATCCCCCCACTGGGGATGGAGCGGGGGGGCCCCGGCCTCGCCGCCGGCCTTGGCGTCGGTGACGGGAGGGAGCGGCTCGTAATCCACCTCGACCAGGTCCAGGGCGTCTTCGGCGATGTAGCGGCTTTCGGCGACGACCACCGCGACGGCTTCGCCCACATACCGAACCGTGTCCCGGGCGAGCGGATACTGGGGGGCCTGCTTGAGGCTGAACTCGACGCGCTCGGCGAGTCCGGGGGGCGGGCTCCCGAACGTGGGAAGGGGCTTCATCCAGCGAGCCAGATCGTCGAAGGCAAGGATGGCGATCACCCCGGGCACCCGCGCCGCCGCCCCGCTGCGGATCGCCCGGACCCGCGCGTGGGCGTGAGGGCTCCGGACGAAGGCGGCATGGAGGAGCCCGGGGAGCTGGATGTCGTCAACGAACCGCCCTTCCCCCGTGAGGAGCCGGGGATCTTCGCGCCGCCTGACCGATGCTCCGAAGTACTTGGCCCCCATATCTTACCCTCCGAGGTAGGCGCGCTTGACGTGCTCGTTTTCGATGAGGTCGCCCGCCTTCCCCTCGAGCGCGATCTGCCCGGTCTCCATGACGTACCCGCGGTCGGCCATTCGGAGGGCGAGGTAGGCATTCTGCTCGACCATGAGGACCGTGACGCCGCGCTGGCGGACCTCGCGGATGATGCGGAGCGTGGTTTCGATGACCGTCGGCGCGAGCCCCAGCGAAGGCTCGTCGAGGAGGAGGAGGCGTGGGCGGGCCATCAGGGCTCGGCCGATCGCCAGCATTTGCTGCTCGCCGCCCGAGAGCGTCCCCGCGGCCTGACGGAGGCGCTCCCCGAGGATGGGAAAGTGGGCGAACACCCGCTCCAGATCCTCCCGGATCCCGTGGATGTCCGCGCGGGCGTAGGCGCCCATTTCCAGGTTTTCCCGGACGGTCATGTAGGGGAAAACCCGTCTCCCCTCGGGGCAATGGGCGATCCCGCGGGTGAGGATCTCCCGTGGCGTCAGACGGTGAATCTCGTTTCCTTCGAAGAGGATCCGGCCGTCCGACGACCGGAGAGTTCCGGAAATGGCCTTGAGCGTCGAAGTCTTCCCCGCGCCGTTGGCGCCGATCAAGGTCACGAGCTCTCCCGCCCGGACCTCGAGCGAGACACCCTTGAGCGCCTCGATCCTCCCGTACGCCGCCCGGAGACCTTCCAGCCTGAGCATCAGCGGCCCCCCAGGTAAGCTCTGATCACCTCGGGATGGCTCTGGATCTCGCCAGGTGGCCCCTGGGCGATGACCCGCCCGTGGTGCAGCACGATGACCTGGTCGGAGATCCCCATGACCAGGCGCATGTCGTGCTCGACCAGGAGGATCGTCACGCCCTGCTCCCGGATCCGCCGGATCAGGCCCATCACGGTGGTTTTCTCAGCCGGGTTCATCCCCGACACCGGTTCATCCAGGAGGAGGAGCCGCGGCCGGGCCGCGAGCCCGACGGCGAGCTCGAGGAGGCGCTGCTCCCCGTAGGGGAGGGCGCTGGCCACCTCGTCCCGCCGGTGGGCGAGCCCCACGAAGGCCAGGATCTCCTCGGCTACTCCGCGGAGCGCCGTCTCCTCCTCTCTGACGCGGCGGTCGCCGAGGAGGATCGAGAGGAAGCCCATGCGCCCGCGGAGGTGGAGGCCGATCATTACGTTGTCCAGTACGCTCACCCGGTGGAAGAGGTTCGTCTTCTGGAACGTCCTGACGATCCCGCGCTCGGCCACCTGGAAGGGCCGGAGGCCCGTCAGCGCCTTCCCCTCGTAGAGGACCCGCCCCCGGGCCGGTCGGAGGAATCCCGTGATGACGTTGAACGCCGTCGTCTTGCCGGCGCCGTTGGGGCCGATGAGGCTCGTGATCCGCTCGGGCTCGACCTCGAAGCTGACGTCGACGAGGGCTGCGACCCCGCCGAAGCGGACCGCCAACTCCTCCACTGCTAGGCTCATGGGCTGGCCCGCCGCTCCCGGAGCCAGGTCTCGATGGTCGGGATCACCCCCTTGGGAAGAAAGAAAACGGTCAGGATCAGGAAGACGCCGTAGAGGAGCATCTGCCACTGCCACGACGTGACCGCGCGGAGCGCCTCCGGCAGCGCCGTGAAGAGGAACGCCCCCAGGACCGGCCCCACCAGCGTCCCCTTCCCCCCGGCCACGACCATGATCACCATGGTGACCGTGTAGGTGAAGAGGAACACCTCGGGACTCACGAAGCGCGTGTAGTGGGCGTACAGGCTTCCCGCCGCCCCCGCCATGGCCGCGCTCACCACCGCGGCCAGGACGAGATAGCGGGTTCCATTGATCCCCACGGACTCGGCCAGGGCCTCGTTCTCCCTCAAGGCAATGAAGCCCCGGCCGATCCGGGAGCGGACGAGGCGGTGGCAGAGGAAATAGGCCGCCCCCGCCACGGCGAGGACGAGATAGTAGGCGGCCGGCTTCGTCCGAATGGAGAGCTCGAAGAGCCCGGGGAGGCCGAGCGAGAAGGGCGGGACATCCGGAAGCCCCAGGGGGCCGTTCGTGAGCTCCATCCAGTTCACGCTCACCAGGTAGATGACCCCGGCGAAGCTGATCGTTACCAGGACGAAGTAGGCCCCCCGGAGCCTCAACGAGACCTTCCCGATCCCGTAGCCGGCCAGCCCGGCGACCAGGACCGCCGCGAGGAACCCGACCCAGGGCGGCCAGTCCAGGCGCAGGGCCAGGAGCGCCGAGGTATAGGCCCCGATGCCGAAGAAGGCGGTGTGGCCCAACGAGAGCAGGCCCGTGTAGCCCAGGAGGAGGTTCAGCGAGAGCGCCAGGATCGCGAAGATCCCGGCCATGATGAGCACGTGGACGTAGTACGGGTTCCCCACCCAGAGAGGGACCGTGAGGAGGACGATCGCCAGAAGGCCCGGCCCGATCCGCTTCACCCGACTCGCTCGGCGCGTGCGAAGAGGCCCGAGGGCCTCAGGAGGAGGACGAGGATGATGATGGCGAAGCCGACGGCGTCCCGGTAGCCGGAGGAGACGTACCCCGCCCCGAGCTCTTCGGCGATCCCGAGGAGGAGGCCGCCGAGCGTCGCGCCGGCGAAGTTCCCCAGGCCCCCCAGGATGACCACCGAGAACGCTTTGAGGGCCGCCAGGTCCCCCATCGAGGGATAGACGACGAAGATGGGGCCGAGAAGGGTCCCCGCAGCGGCAGCCAACCCCGACCCGAAAGCGAAGGTCAGGGTATGGATGCCGTGGATGTCCACCCCCATCAGGGCCGCCGTCTCCCGGTCCTGGAAGGTGGCCCGCATCGCTTTGCCCAGCCGCGTCCGGTGGATCAGGAGGTGGGCGCCGAGGATCAGGAGCACGGCCGTCCCGAAGACGAAGAGACGAAGCGGGGCGACGGAGATGGGGCCCAGGATCAGCGGCGCCTGGGGGAAGGGGTGGTCGATGCTCTGGGCCACGCCGCCCCAGGCAAGGAGCTCCGCGTTCTGCATGGCGATCCAGACCGCGATCATCACGAGCATCGTCGTCTCGATGGACTCGCCCAGGAGCGGTCGGAGGAGGAGGCGCTCGCAGGCCCCGCCGAGGAGGATGCCCAGGGCGATGGCCCCGAGGAGGGCCACGAAGAAGTTCGTGTCGAGCAGCGAGAGGAAGAGGAAGGCCCCGTAGGCGCCCAGGGTGTAGAACTCCCCGTGGGCGAAGTTCACCACGTTCATGATCCCGAAGATGAGCGTGAGGCCGATTCCCAGGAGCGCGTAGGTGCCTCCCAGGATCAGGCCGTTCACGACGTGCTGGAGGAACGTCTCCACAGGAGGAGCGGGGAGATGGGGCGCCCCCGCCCCCTCACCTTAATCCTCTCCGCCCCTCACCCTACCTCTCCCCAGCGGGGAGAGG
>JACPCF010000062.1 GCA_016179965.1 Candidatus Rokuibacteriota bacterium
TAGATCGCCCGGTGGATCGCCACCGGCCGCTTGCCCTGGCCGTCGGCGTCAATGTACTCGAGCGCGAAGCGCTCCGGCAGCATCACGAAGTCCAGCTGGATCGTGGCCAGCTGCCAGTCCCGGCCGAGAACGTCCGAGATGACCACGTCGATCTTGGGGCCGTAAAACGCGCCCTCTCCCGCCCGCACCTCGTGGGGAAGATCCCGCTTGCGGAGCGCCTCGGCGAGCGCCGTCTCCGCCTGCTCCCACAGCGCGGGGTCCCCCATGGCCTTGGCCGGCTTCGTCGAGAGGAGGAAGCGCGGCTCGAAGCCGAAGACGCCGTAGATGAGCTGCACGATCTCGATGACGCCCGTGATCTCCGCCTGGAGCTGGTCCGGGCGGCAGTAGATATGGGCGTCGTCCTGGGTGAACTGGCGGACGCGAAACAGCCCCGCCAGCGTGCCGGAGCGCTCGAAGCGGAGAAGCCGCCCCAGCTCGGCGAACCGGAGCGGGAGGTCGCGGTAGGAGCGGAGGTGGTGGCGATAGACGTAGGTGGATTCGGGGCAGTTCATGGGCTTGAGACTGAAGAGCTGCTCCTCCGCCTCCACCAGGAACATGCTCTCGCGGTAGTACTCCCAGTGCCCCGATTCCTCCCAGAGTCGTCGGTGCACGAGGATCGGGGTGGAGATCTCCTGGTAGCCACGGGCGTCGTGAACCTCCCGCCAGAAGCGCTCCAGCTCGCGGAAGATCACCATCCCCTTGGGCAGCCAGAAGGCGGCCCCGGGAGAGACGTCCTGGAAGACGAAGAGGTCGAGCTCCCGCCCCAGCTTCCGGTGGTCGCGCTTCTTGGCCTCCTCGAGCCGCCAGAGGTACTTGTCCAGGTCCTCCTGGCTGAGCCAGGCGGTGCCGTAGATCCGCTGGAGCATCGGGTTCTTCTCGCTCCCCCGCCAGTAGGCGCCCGAGCAGGAGAGGAGCTTGAAGGCCTTGATGTGCCCCGTGGAGGGGACGTGGGGGCCGCGGCAGAGGTCCACGAAGTCGCCCTGCCGGTAGAGGGAGACCGTCGGCGCGTCGATGCCCTTCAGGATCTCCACCTTGAAGGGCTCGGCGAGGCCCTCGAAGAAGCGGATGGCCGCCTCGCGCGGCATCTCCTCCCTCACGAACGGCAGCTCCTGCTTCACGATCTCGCTCATGCGCCGCTCGATGCGTAGAAGGTCCTCAGACGTAAATGGCTCCGGCTTGAGGAAGTCGTAGTAGAAGCCGTCCTCGATGGCCGGGCCGATGGCCAGCTTCACGTCGGGGAAGAGCTGCTTCACCGCCTGCGCCATGACGTGGGAGCACGAGTGGCGGAGCGTGGGCAGGAGCGTCGGCTCGCAGTCCGTCTCCCCTTCGAAGCGCAGGTGTCGATCTTCCTCACTCATAGACGAAAAAAGCACCACTGGGGGAGCACCCCCGTGATGCTTTTCGACTTGATGGTAGGCTCGGGCGGTCTCGAACCGCCGACCTCCTCTGCGTCAGAGAGGCGCTCTCCCACTGAGCTACGAGCCTGTACCCATGAAAAGCATCGCATTGTCAAGGGCGCGAGGACGACGAAGGAGTGTGCGAGCCGGCACACCAGCTAGCGGAGGAACTGGTTCAGGAGGCCGGCGTCCACAATCTGATAGGTGAAGATTCCGGCGATGGGAAGGGGGCCCTTGGACACGGAGTCGGGGACTGGAGGGAACGGCTGGGCGAGCTTGAGGGCGTTCAGGGCGTACTGGTCGAGGACCGCCACGCCCGAGGAGCGCTTCAGGTCCACGAACTGAAGCCACCCGTCCTTCCGGATGGCGAACTCGATGATCAACTGCCCGCCGATCCCGCGCTCGCCCGCCTCGTGCGGATAGATCCAGTTTTCCTTGATCCGGCGGCGGATCTTCTCGAAGTAGTCCGTGTACCGCGGATCGGTGGTGTCGAGCGGGACCGGCTCGCCTTCGATGCCGCCGCGCCCGCCGCGCAGCCCTCCCCCGCCGCCGGGACGGTCGCCACCGATCCCGCCCTGAAGACTCGGCGGCAGATCAATGCTCGGCTTGGAGAGAGCTACCTTGGGCTCGCCCGCCGGTGGGGCCGTCGGCTCAGGCCTCGCCTCTTCCTTGGGAGCCGCCGGCGCGGTCTTCGTCCCCTCCGGCTCGGGAGGCGGCGCGGCCTTGGCCACCTGGGGCGGCACCGGCGGCGTGGCCGGCTTCGGCGCGGGTAGCGCCGGCTCAGCCTTGGGCGCCGGGCGCGCCGTCTCGACCTTGGGGGCCGGTTTGGCCGGCGGCGGGGACTTGGGAGCGGGGGGCGGGGCCGGCTGGGTCCTGGGGCCCAGGGGGAGCGCCGGGCTGCCGCGGGGCGCCGCCTCCTCCTCGGGCTTGGGGAGCTCGACGAAGAGGGGCTCACCCTTCTTCACAATGACGGTGGGGACGAACTGGCCGCCCAGCAACGCCAGGGCCACGAGCCCCAGATGGGCGAGGAGGGACACGCCCACCGCAATGGTGACTCGACGCCAGGGGCCTGATTGAGGGAGGGGAATCCTCATTGACTGATCATTATGCCACGCCGACCCGCGCCACATAAAGTGGCGCAGGTGCCCGCTGAGGTGGCTCGCCTCCGCTCGCGCGTCCGGTTACTCAATTACTCAGGCCTGACCCCGTTAGAGATCGCGGCCGACGGCGAGGGCGACGGGGGGGAGCTCCTGCATCAGCTGGGCGAACTTGGCGGGCTTGAGCGACTGCGGCCCGTCGGAGAGCGCCTCCTCCGGCCGCGGGTGCACCTCGATGATCAGCCCGTCGGCCCCGCAGGCGATGGCGCCCTTGGCCATGGGCGCGACCAGGTCCCAGTGCCCGGTGCCGTGCGAGGGATCCACCACGACCGGCAGGTGGGAGAGCTTCTTGATCACCGGGACCGCGTTGAGGTCGAGCGTGAAGCGGGTGGCGGTCTCGAAGGTGCGGATGCCCCGCTCGCAGAGGATCACCCGGGGGTTGCCGCCCGCCAGGACGTACTCCGCCGAGAGGAGCCACTCCTGGATGCTCGTGGACATCCCGCGCTTGAGGAGCACGGGCTTGCCGGTTTCGGCCACGCGCTTCAAGAGGGAGAAATTCTGCACGTTGCGGGCGCCGATCTGGAGGATATCGGCGTACTCGGCGACGAGCTCCACGCTCTCAGTTTCCAGGACCTCCGTCACGATGGGGAGCCCGGTTCGCTTCTTGGCCTCCGCCAGGTACTTGAGCCCCTGCTCCTTGAGCCCCTGAAAGGCGTACGGCGAGGTGCGCGGCTTGTAGGCCCCGCCCCTGAGGATGCTCGCGCCGGCGGCCTTCACGGCCGCCGCCACCTCGAGCACCTGGTGCTCCGACTCCACCGAGCAGGGGCCGGCCATCACCACGATCCGCTGCCCGCCGATCACGACGCCGTTGACCTGCACCACGGTCGGCTCCGCCTTGGTCTCCCGGCTGGCCAGCTTGAACGGCTGCTGGACCGGCATGACGGCTTCGACCGTTTCCAGGGCCTCCAGGATCCGGAGGTCGGCCTGGCCCCGCTCTTCGCCGACCGCGGCGACAACGGTCTTGATCTCGCCGTGAATGGTGTGCGGCTGGTAGCCCAGCTCCACGACCCGGCGGCAGACCTCCTCCACGTCCGCCTCCGTGACTCCCGACTTCATCACGATGATCATGGCATCACCTTCCGCTCGCGAGGATCGAGGGGTGAGTCGGAGAGATCGGAGGGGGTGCTCCAAGGAGCGAATCCGACGAGCCGTAGCGGCGGGCGAAGCGCAGGGCGCTGAAGCGCGCTGAGTCCCGCCAGGGACGAAGCCTGCCCCCCGCCCCGGGGGGATGGGGGGGCCAGCGGAACGCGCCCGAGCGAGCCAACGCCGTCGAGGCGAGGAGTTTGAGCGGGAGGAGCACCCCCTCCGATCATGTTCAGAGGCTCCGGCCGAGGACCTGGGCCAGGGGGCGCAGCTCCTCCATGAGGTGCCTGAACTTGTCCGGCTTCAGCGACTGCTGGCCGTCGGAGAGCGCCTCTTCGGGCTTCCCGTGCACCTCGATCAAGAGCCCGTCGGCTCCGGCGGCCAGGCCTGCCCGCGCCATGGCGGCCACGTACTCCCAGCTGCCGGTCCCGTGGCTCGGGTCCACGACAATGGGCAGGTGCGAAAGCTTCTTCACCACAGGCACCGCGTTGAGATCGAGGGTGAACCGGGTCGCCGTCTCGAAGGTGCGGATGCCGCGCTCGCAGAGGATCACCCGCGGGTTGCCGCCCGCCAGGATGTACTCCGCCGAGAGGAGCCACTCCTGGATGCTCGTGGACATCCCGCGCTTCAGGAGGACGGGCTTGCCGCACTCGGCCACGCGCTTGAGGAGGGAGAAGTTCTGCACGTTGCGGGCGCCGATCTGGAGGATGTCCGCGTGCTCCGCCACCACGTCCACCTTGTCCGGCTCCATGACCTCCGTCACCACCGGGAGCCCCGTCGCCTTGCGCGCCTCGGCCAGGAGCCTCAGGCCCTCCTCCTCCAGCCCCTGGAAGGCGTACGGGGAGGTGCGCGGCTTGAAGGCGCCCCCCCGGAGGATGGAGGCGCCCGCGGCCTTGGCCTTGGTGGCCACCTCCATCAGCTGCTCCCGCGACTCCACCGAGCAGGGGCCCGCCATCACCACGATCTGCTTCCCTCCGATCGGGACTCCGTTCACCGTGAACTGGGTGTTGTCGGGATGCGCCTCCCGGCTCGCGAGCTTGAACGGCTGGAGAATCCGGACGACGCTCTCCACGCACGCCAGGGACTGGAGCGCCAGGAGCTGCTCCTTGGCGCGGTCGTCGCCGATGATCCCGATGATGGTCCTGACCTCACCGCGGGACAGATGGGTCTTGAAGCCGAAGTCCCTGACCCGGCGCGAGACCTCTTCGATGTCGGCTTCGGTGGCTCCCGGCTTCAGCACGATGATCATCGTTAGCCCTCCATCACAAAACTAAAGGCCGCGGACCCTGGGGCCCGCGGCCTCGATCTCTCCGGAGCGCCACGGGCCGGCGTGCCGTCTGCCCGTGGCTCCTCTCCCCCTTACGGCATCAGAGCCGATGGGCAGACGTGGTCAAAGTAGAAAAAGTAGCCGCCCGTCCGCTCCACCGGAAATCTCCTCCTCGAAAGGGTAGCCCCCACTTTACGAACCGGTCTGGCCCCTTGTCAAGCCCTTTCTCCGCCGGGCTCCGGGGCCGTCGCGGCGGAACACTCGGACGACGCGGTGCCGGTAGTAGTAGAGGGGAATGATGATCGCCGCGGTGGCCGCCAGCAGGAGGGCCAGCTCCCTCAACTGGCCGGGGGCGACCTGGCTTCCCTGGGCGGAGAGGATCCAGGTTCCGGGGACCCGCCCCAGCGTGGAGACGACCGCGAAGACCCAGAAGGGCATGGGCGAGAGCCCGAAGAGGTAGGAGATGATGTCCTTCGGGAAGCCTGGAATCAGATAGAGGACGAAGCAGAGGATGGCCCCCTCCGCCTCGACGATGAACCCCATCCTCTCCCAGTGGTGCTCGGCCACGAAGCGCTGGACGAAGGAGGCCCCCAGCCAGCGCCCGATCCCGAAGCACGCCAGGGTGCCCAGGGTGAGGCCGATCGTCGAGTAGAGGAAGCCCAGGCCCACGCCGAAGAGAAAACCGCCCACCAGCCCCGTCGCCTCTCCGGGGATCGGGGAGATGATGACTTGGAGCGCCTGGATGACGATGAACACGATCGGCCCCATGTACCCCCAGCTCTCCACGGTCGTTTTCAGAAAGCCCTTGTCCTGGTAGAGGCGCAGGACGAAGCGCCACCACGGGGCGTCGGCGACCACCAGGGACACGCCGTAGGCCGTGAGGAGCCCTAAGAGGAGGAGAACGATCGTCCAGCCGATCTTGTGGTTGATCCGACCCATTCATTCCATTTTACAGGCAGATCCGCGTCCAACCAAGACGATCTGGAACGCCGGGCGCGCCCGCAGTATAGTGGCCGACGATGGCCGACGAGTCAACCGGCGCGCTCCTCCGGGCGAACCCCGTCTTCCGGGGGGTCCCTCCCAAGGAAATCGAGGCGCTCATCCCGGTCACGCAGGCGGAGCGGCACCGCTCGCGCGAGTTCATCTTCATGGAGGGCGATCCCTCGCTCTGGCTCTACATCGTGAAGTCCGGGCGGGTGAAGATCCTGAAGCACTCGCGGGCGGGCAAGGACGTCCTGCTGGAGCTCCTGGGGCCTGGGGAGATCTTCGGGGGAGTCGCCGTCCTGGAGAAGCGCCCCTACCCGGCCACGGCCCAGGCGATGGAGACCACCGACGTCCTGAAGATTCCTCGGGACCCGCTCCTAACGCTCTCCGAGCGGCACCCGTCCATAGTCAAGGAGATGGCCCTCATGATCGGCCGGCGCCTGCGGGCGGCCCACGAGTCGGTGAAGTCGCTCGCCGTCGAGCCGGTCGAGCCCCGGCTCGCGGCGACCCTCCTGCGGCTGGCGGCCCACGAGGGCAAGCCGTCCCGGAGCGGCGTCGAGCTTCCCTATCACCTGACGCGCCAGAGCCTGGCGGATATGGCCGGCACGACCGTGGAGACCGCGATTCGCATGGTGAGCCGCTGGATCAAAGAGGGGCTCGTGGCCGACGACGGCGGGCGGCTGGTCCTCAGGAAGCCCGACGCGCTGCGCGCGCTCGCCCAGGGCGAGCCCGAGGACTGATCCTTGGATCTCTTCCTCCGCTGGCTCCACGTGATGTCGGCGGTGACGTGGCTGGGCGGGATGCTGTTCATCGCCCTCATCGTCGTGCCGGTGACCCGCCGCGTTCAGGATCCGCGCCTGCGCGTCGAGCTCATCAGCCAGACGGGCCAGCGGTTCAGGACCGTGGGGTGGATCGCCCTGGGGCTCCTGGTGGCCACGGGCGTGGTCATCCTCGTTCGCCGACCCTGGCTGCTTCGGGCCCCTGCCTTCCAGCTCAAGGCCGCCCTCGTCCTCCTGACGCTGGCGCTGAGCGCCCTTCACGATTTCGTCCTGGGGCCGCGCGCGGGCCGCCTTCCCCCCGAAGCCACCGCGCCCCGGAGGCGGCTCACCTGGATCGCGCGGCTCAACGTTCTCATCGTCCTCACCATCATTCTCCTTGGGTTGTCGCTCCGCGGCTGATGCGGCCTGGGATGCGGCCGCTGAAAGCGGCCAACCTTACCGGGCACCTGCGCCACTTCACGTGTCGCCACGAGACGGAGGAGCTGGGACCCGACAGATACCGGATCACCATCTGGCGGGAGGGCTAAGGGCTCCCGCGCGAGGAAATCACCGGGCGCGGGCGGCCCGGTTCCCCAGGAGAACCCGCGTGCCGCTGCGCGCGACCAGCGGCCCCACATCCCCGCCGAGACGCTCCCGCCAGCGGTCGAGGCGGCCCTCCTCCGTGACGAGCCAGATCGGCGCCGGCGCACGCCACCGGGCAGCCACCTCACCCTCGGCGATAAACCGGTCGCTGCCGACCCCGCGCGACCGCACGGCGAACTCCGTCTCCGCGCGGTCGAGCCACCGCACCGGAAGATCGGTGTAGAAGCCCAGGCTGCTGGCGCGGTGGCTCGGCCCGTCGTAGACGACGAGACCCGCGCGCGCGGCGTCCCGCTCGAGCGCAAGGGCAAGCGTCTTGAGCCCGAAGAACGGTGCGAAGGCCTGAAGCCCCGCCACCGCGGCGAGCAGCATCGCCAGCGTTCCCCCCGCCACCGGTGCCCACGACCACCGCCAGCTCTCGGAGTGCCGCAACAGCACGAGCCCCCCGCCGGCTCCCAGGAGCAGGCCGCCGGCCGCCGGGAGCAGGAGCGACCGCAGCCGCCGCCACTCGACCCCGGCGATCCCCGAGATCACTCCGAGGACGCTGTTGCGAGCGCCAAACGGAGCGTTCGTCCCCGCCGCACCCGGGGGCTCGGCTCCCGTGAGGCCGTAGACGGCCAGCCCGACGACGGCGAGCGCAAGCAGCGCCACGAGCGGGAGCGCGAGCGCCAGCCTCACCCCCCGCCGGTCAGAGCCGCCGTCCCAGGCGCGGCTCAGGAGCAACGCGAAGGCGGGCCACGCGAACATGGTGTGGTAGTCCTGTCGCTGTCCGGAGAGGCTGGCGGCGACGGCGGTCGTCAGCAGCCAGACCAGCGGCAGGGCCGCGAGCCGATGCGGCGGGCCGGCGGGCCGGTTCAACGTGGCCGCGACGAGGAAGAGCGCCCAGGGGAACCACCAGACCACATGCTGGGCCCAGAGGAGGCCGAGCGGCGTGGGCTCGGAGTCCCGAGGGAAGTGCGTGTCCATGAGGTGGCCGAGCTGCTCGTTGAACAGGTTGTCCTGGAGGTATCCGGGAAACTGACTCTCGACGTAGAGCGGCCAGGGCAGGACCAACACGAGGAACAGGACGATGCCGGAAGGCCGCGCCAGGGTGGCAAGCGGGCGGCGGCTCGCCGGGCTCAGGGCCGCCATGAGCGCGACGATGACAGCGGGGATCAGGAAGCCGTGAAGGCCTTTCGAGAGGCTCCCGAACGCGGCGGCGACCCACGCCGCCCGCGACCACCGGCGCCTCCGCTCGGGATCCTCCACGACGCGAACCGCGGCGAGGAGGCTCAACGCGATCGCGAGCGCCAGAAAGGGCTCGGGCATGATGAGCTTGCCGAGGGTCACCATGCCGAAGGACGTCCCCAGAATCGCGGCGGCGACCACGCTGCGCCAGGCGCCATAGAGTCGGTTACCGAGGGCGCGGGTCACCAGGATGAGGCCGACGAGCGCGAGCGCCGTCGGGAGCCGCGCGGCGAACTCGTTGCGGCCGAAGACGCGGAGGGAGGCGGCGGTGATCCAGTAAACGAGGGGTGGCTTCTGAAGCCGCGGCACCCCCTCGAGGGTGGGAATCAGCCAGTCGCCGGACTCGACTATCTCCCAGGCCGTGGCGGCGTACTGGCCTGGGAGCTCATCGTAGATATCGGGAACCCCCGCCGTCGCCAGGTGCAGCCCCGCCGCGGCGACGAGCACCAACAGGGCCGCGAGGCGATTCAAGGCGACCGGGGACGACGACGCGCTACATCAGGAAGAGGGCGGCCGGAGGCAACTCTGCTCGCATCCCTTCCGCCCCGGCCAGAGGGAGCAGTTCTTGACCCTGAGGACAGGGTGGCGGAATGCCGCGGTCACTGCCGCCCATTGGGCGTCAGCGCCGACCTTCGCGCCCGCTCCCGTCTCGGGGCACTTGAGCTCGTGGGTCCCCCGAAAGCGAAGGAACACCGCGCCCACGACGGGAACCAGGACGTACGCCACGGCAAGGGCCACGATCGCAGCGAGAACGATCCAGGGGGCGCTCATAACCTCCTCCTCTCGGACCATTTGCCCTATTGCACCCCCCTCGCCTGAGGGAAGTCTATGAGGCAGGCGCCTTAATTTGGTGGGACAAACCGCCTATTGGGGCGAGACGGCGGCGCGGATCTGCTCGGCGAGAAGGCGGGCCTTTTCCTGGGGCATCCCCTCGAGGAAGCGGCGCTGGCGCTCGGGGCTCTTGGCCTGCCAGACCGCGCCCACCACGGTCGGCGATCCCTCGAACCCCAGCCAGGCGGGATCCACCCCCAGATTGCCGGCGCTCCAGACGGTCACGGGCTCCGGGCTTCGGCGGCGCTCCATGTCCATGAACCGGGGCTCGTTCACCCCGAGCTTGACCGACACCACGGCGGGCAGCGGGACGGCAATCACCTCGTGGCCGCCTCGGATCTCCCTCTCGCCGCGGAGCCGGCCGTCGGGCAGCAGGGCGAGGTCCATGGCGTAGGTGATCTGCGAGCACCCCAGCCATTCGGCGATCCCCGCCGGCACCTGCCCCGTGGCGCCGTCGCTCGACTCCTCGCCGCAGAGGACCAGGTCCCACTCGCCGATCTTCTCGATGCCCTTGGCCAGGGCGAAGGACGTGGGCAAGGTGTCCGCCCCGCCGAAGAGGCGGTCGCTCAGGAGGTAGGCGCGGTCGGCCCCCATCGCGAGCCCGACCTCCAAGTACGGGGCGGCGAAGGGCGGCCCCATGGAGAGCAGGGACACGGTGCCGCCATGCCGCTCCCGCAGCGCAAGGGCCAGCTCGATGGCGTTCATGTCCGGCGGGTTGAGCTCGGAGCGGGCCTGGGCCCGGTCGAGCGTGCGCGTCTCGGCGTGGACCGTGACTTCCTCGGGCTTGGGGACCACCTTCACGCAGACGATGATGTCCAGCGCCTTCACGGCATCCCCCGCTTGAGCTCGGCGATCAACGCCTCCAGGATCGGGAAGAGATCGTCCACGACGCAGAGGTCCGCCTCCTCGAAAATCGGCGCCTCCGGGTCGGAATTGATGGCCACGATGAGCCCCGCGGCCTTGATGCCCACCGTGAACTGAGTGGCCCCGCTGATGCCGCAGACCACGACCAGCTTCGGCCGGGTGACGAAGCCGGTCTGGCCGATCTGGCGGTCGCGGCCGATCCACCCCAGATCGCAGGCGATGCGGGAGGCGCCCACTTCGCCGCCGAGGAGGCGGGCGAACTCCGTGAGCGGCCCGAAATCCCCCTTCACCCCGCGCCCACCCGCAACGAGAACCTTGGCCCGGGTGATGTCCACTCCCTCGTGGCGGACGCGCTCGAGGATCTCGGTCCGGATTTCCCCGGCCTCCAGGGACACCGGAACGAGCTCGATCCGCCCCGCCCGTTCCGGATCGGGACTTGGAAGCGGAAAGATCCCCGGCCTGACCGTCGCCATCTGAGGGCGGTGGCGCGCGCACTTGATGGAGGCCATGACCCCGCCACCGAATCCGCTCACCTCACCCAGGAGCAGCCCCGTGTCCCCTTCCCAGGCGAGCCCGGTGCAATCGGCCGTAAGCCCGGTCCTCAGGCGGACGGCCAGCCGTCCGGCCAGGTCCCGCCCGTTCGGGGTGGCGCCGAGGAGGAGCGTCTCAGGTTTCCGGTCGAGGACGATCTGGGTGGCCACGTTCGCGTAGGCGTCGGTGGTATAGGGGGCCAGGAGCGGATCCTCGGCCACCAGGACGTGGTCGGCGCCGTGGGCGATGGCCTGCCGCGCCGCGCCCTCCACCCCCTGCCCCAGCAGCAAGCCCGTGAGCGGCACACCCCGCGCCTGGGCCAGCTCCCGCCCCTTGCCGAGCAGCTCCAGGGCCACGCCCTCGAGCTGTCCCCCCTCCTGCTCCAGGAAGACCCAGAGCCCGCGGGCTGCCTCGGGCGAGTATGCCGACGGGATCACGGAGCCCCCCTCACCGGGGCCCCCTCACCTTTTTCCTCTCCCCCGGTGGGGGAGAGGGCAGGGTGAGGGAGAGAGGCCTCCCCGAGGGCGCGGACGGCCAGCTCGGTCACGTCCACCACCTTGAGCCGTTCCGCGCCGAGGACCTTGGCGCTGTCCTCCAGGCAGAGGATGCAGAACGGGCAGGAGGTGGCCAGCCACTCGGCGCCCGTTCCCAGCGCCTCACGGATCCTGAGGTCGCCGAAGCGCTCCCCCGCGTGGGTCTCGAGCCACATCCGCCCTCCGCCGCCCCCGCAGCAAAGGGCGTCTTCCCGGGCTGCGGGGAGCTCCGCCAGCATGAGGCCCGGAATGGCCGCGAGGAGTCGGCGGGGGGGATCGTAGATGCCGTGGCGGCGGCCCAGGTAGCAGGGATCGTGATAGGCGACCGTCCCCCGAACCTCGCGGGTGAAGCGGAGCCTCCCGGCGTCCAACAACTCGGCCAGGTACTCCGTGTAGTGCAGCGGCCGAAAGCCGTCCCACGGCGGATAGTGCGAGCGGAACATGTCCAGGCAGTGGGGAGAGACCGCAACCAGCTTCCGAACCCCGGCCTCCTCGAAGCGCCGGACGTTGGCGGCGACGACTTCGGCCAGGTACCCTTCCTGGCCGGCCGTCCGGACCGACTCGCCGCAGCACGGCTCGTCGGCGAGAATCCCGAAGCTCACCCCGGCGGCCCGGAGCAGCGCCACCAGGCTCCGGGCGATCTTTTGGCTCCGGCGATCGTAGGCGGCCGTGCACCCGACGTAGAAGAGCACCTCGTGCTCGGGCGTGAACGGCTGGAGGTCGAGCCCCTTGGCCCAGGCCTGACGCTGGGAGGGCGGCTGGTCCCACGGGTTGCCGTCCCAGTGAACCGCCCAGAGCATCGTCGGGAGCCCCTTCGGCACCGAGCGACGCTCCCAGGCGAGCCGGCGGAGGGCGAGGATGATCTCGCTCACCGGGACGCCGCGGGGGCAGCGCACCTCGCACAGGGCGCACGTGGTGCAGAGCCAGATCGCCTCGCCCCACCCGTCCGCGTCGAGCTGGGCCAGGCGGATCAGCCGCCGGACGTTCACCGGCTCCTTCTGGACGAGCCCCCACGGGCACACCGCCGTGCAGACCCCGCACTGGAAGCACGGGGCGGCCGCTCCCTTCGCGGCCCCCCAGACCTCGTCCCACGCAAAATCGTCGAGGACGCGCACGCCGGCGGGCTCACTCATCGGGCTCCACCTCCGCGCGGGAAGCCAGGTAGTCCTGCACCGTCTCGTGCATCTCACGCACCTTGGCCGCGAACTCCTTCCCCTCCGAGGCCGAGATCCACTGGAGCTGGAAGCGCTCCGGCGCGATCCCCCGTCGGGTCCACTTCTTCTGCCAGATCCCGAAGCGCTTGGCCGTGTACTTGTTGGCGTAGTTGTAGTGGCAGTCCGAGCCGTTCTCGGTGAGCCGGCACCCGGTGACGAGCACGGCGCCGACCCCCCGTTCGAAGGCCCGGTCGATGAAGTCCCCCTCGAAGCGGGCCGAGCACATCGTCCGGATGATCCGGGCCGAGGACGGGTACTGGATCTTTTCGATCCCCGCCTGATCGGCCCCGGCGTAGGAGCACCAGTTGCAGGTGAAGACGAGGACCTTTTCCTCGGGATGCTCGGCCAGGGCCGCGTCGAGCTGGGCCAGGATCTGGTCCTTGGTGAAGTACGGCATCGCGATCGCGTCGTGATTGCAGGTCGCCGCGCAGTTGCCGCACCCCATGCAGGCCGCCTCGATCACCCGGGCCTTCCCCTCCTTCACCTTGCCGAGCTGCTCGATGGCGCCGTAGGGGCAGACCGGGACGCAGAGCATGCAGCCGTTGCAGATCTCGGGGTCTAGCCGCGCCGTTAGCGGCTCCTTCTCGATGACGTCCTTGGCCAGGAGCGCCCCCGCCTTTGCAGCGGCCGCCAGCGCCTGGGCCACGCTCTCCCGCACGTCCTTGGGAGCCTGGCACGCGCCCGCCAGGTAGATCCCCTGGGACGCCGTCTCCGCGGGACCGAGCTTCGGGTGGAGCTCGAGGAGAAAGCCGTCCTGGCTCTTCCCGATCTTGAGCTGCTGGGAGAGGATCTCCTCCTGGGGGCGGAGCCCCACGACAAGCACGAGGAGGTCCGTCGGGATCCGCACCGGTCCGCCGAGAAGGTGATCGCGGACGGTCACCCCGGTGCCGTCGAAGGCGATGGCCTCCTCGGGCGGCTGGTCGGGGGTGCAGCGGAAGAACTGGACCCCCTCTCGCATGGCGGTCTCGTAGAGCTCCTCGGCGTGGCGGCTGAAGGTGCGGATGTCCTTGAAGAGGACCCGGACCTGCTTGCCCATCCGCCGGAGCGCGAGGGCCTGGCCGATCATCGAGGCGCAGCAGTAGCGGGAGCACCCCAGGCCGTTCTCGCGCGACCCCACGCAGCCCACGAACGTGACCCGACGCGCCTCCACGTTCGGGAGCAACCCCTCGAGCTCCAGGTTCGTGATCACCCGCGAGTCCAGGTTGTAGAGGAACTCCGTGGGAGCGTACGGGCGCGCCCCGGTGGCCAGGACCACCGCGCCGACGCGGAGGTCCTCGCCGCTCGACAGGCGGGCGGCGAAGTTCCCGACGAACCCGCCGATCTGCTCCACCTCGGTTCCCAGGTGGAGGCGGACTCCCGCCTCCCTCAGCTCCTGCTCCTGATGCTCCAGGAGTTCCTGGGCCTTGAGCCCCGAGGGGGCCAGCACGTCCAGGTACCGGAGGAGGCCGCCGAGCTTGGCCTCCTTCTCCACCAGGTGGGTCTCGTACCCTTGGCGCGCCAGCGCGGTTGCCGCCGTCATCCCGGCGATCCCGCCGCCGACGACCAGCGCCGCCTGGATCACGGGGCTCTGGGTCATCTCGAGCGGCGTGAGGCGCCGGGCCTTCTCGACCCCCATCCAGACCATGTCTATGGCCTTCTGGGTGGCGGCCTCCTTCTCCGCCTTGTGCACCCACGAATCCTGGTTCCGGACGTTCACCATTTCTAGCAGAAATGGATTCAGGCCGGCACGGATCAGGACCTTCCGGAAGATCCCCTCGTGCGTCTTGGGGGAGCAGGCGGCGACCACCACGCGGTTGATCCCCTTCGAGCGGATCGCCTCCTCGATCTCCCGCTGGGTGTTCCCGGCGCAGGAGAACATCTGGTTCTGGGCCCAGACGACGTCCGGGAGCGTGCGCGCGAACTCCACGACCCGCAGGACGTCCACCACCCCGGCGATGTTGGAGCCGCAGTGGCAGACGAAGACCCCGACCCGCGGGGTCTCGATCCCCGCGAGCGGCTCGACGCGCGGCTCCTCGTGGAAGGTGCGGTGGGAGAGATGGCCGAGCGCCAGCGAGGCGGCGGCGCCCGCCTCGGCCACGCTGTCGGGGATGTCCTTGGGGCCGCCCGCGCAGCCGGCGGCGTAGATCCCCGGGCGCGTGGTCGCGATGAGGCCGGCCCGGCGCTCCACCGCCTGGATGAACCCGTCCTGATCCACCTCGATCCCGAGGACGCGGGCCAGGCCCTCCAGCCCGTCGGGCGGCCGGACCGCCGTGGCGAGGACCACCATGTCGAAGGGCTCCTCGCTCAGGCGGCGGGCGTCGGTATCCTCGTAGCGGACGCGCAGGTGACCGTTCTCGGGCCTCACGGAGGAAGGTCGGCCACGAACGAACTTCGCGCCTTCCGCCCGCGTCCGCTCGAGGAATCCGTCGAAGCCCTTCCCGTAGGCCCGGAGGTCCATGTAGAGGACGGTGACGTCCTTGACCCCGTGGTCCAGGAGCTGGAAGGCGTGCTTCACCGAGTACATGCAGCAGAAGCGGGAGCAGTACCGGTAGAAGCGCCGGTCCCGCGAGCCGACACAGAGGACCAGGAGCACCCGCTCGGGATGGCGGCCGTCCGAGGGACGGATGATCTCCCCGCCGGTGGGACCGGCGGAGGTCAGCAGGCGCTCGAGCTCGATGGACGTCAGAATGTCGGGATGGCTCCCGTAGCCGTACTCCCGGAGCAGGAACGGATCCATCAGGTCGTAGCCCACCGCCACGACGATGGAGCCGACCTCCCGCTCCACGCGCCGCGCCTGCGGCATCGCGAAGTCGATGCACTTGGGGCCGCAGGCCTGGACGCAGCGCTGGCAGGGCAGGTAGTTCGGGGGATCGTTGAGGCAGCTCTGGATGTCCACCACGTACGGGCCGGGGACCGCCTGCGGGATCGGCGTGTAGATGGCCTTCCGCGAGGCCATGGCGGCGTCGAACTCGTTGGGGAGGACCACCGGGCAGGCGGGCACGCACTCGCCGCAACGCGTGCACTCGTCGGTGACGAAGCGGGCGCGCTGCCGGATTCCCACGCGGAAGCGGCCGGCCTCCCCCGCCACGGATTCCACCGCGGCGAGGGAGAGGACCTCGATGCCGGGGTGCTGCCCCACCTCGGACATCTTGGGCGCCTCGATGCAGATGGAGCAGTCCAGGGTGGGGAAGTTCTTGTCGAGGACCGCCATCTTCCCGCCGATCGAGGGGGCCCGCTCCACCAGGACGACTCGGGCGCCGGACTCGGCCAGATCCAGCGAAGCCTGGATCCCCGCGATGCCGCCGCCGATGACCAGAACCGAATCACTCACGCGGCTTTCCCCCTCACCCCGGGGGCCCCCTCACCTTTCTCCTCTCCCCCGGCGGGGGAGAGGGTTGGGTGAGGGGGAGCGTCGCTGGCGGAGTAGTCGTAGCCTGTCCCGAAGGCCCGCAGGTTCAGGTCCAGGAGGCGCGGAGCGAGGCTCGACCGGAGCGCGGCCTCCACCGCCTCCCGCCGCACCAGGCCGCTGACCGCCGTGAAGAACCCGAGCATCACCATGTTGGCCACGATCTTCTTGCCAAGCCCCTCGGCCAGCCGGGTCGCCGGCACCGCCCGGTACGGCCCCTCGTCCGGCAACGGCTTCACGAGGTCCGAATCGATGACCAGCAGCCCGCCGGGGACCATCTCGGGGCGGTAGCGCTCATAGGCCTCCTGGAACATGGCCACCAGGAAGTCGGGGCGGGAGACCAGCGGGTAGTCCGCCGGCCCGTCGGAGATCACGACGTCGGCGCTGGACGCCCCGCCCCGGGCCTCGGGTCCGTAGGACTGGGTGAAGACCGCTTCCTTGCCATCGTAGATCGCCGCGGCTTTCCCGAGGAGCTGGCCGGCCAGCACGATCCCCTGCCCGCCGTACCCCGCCAACCGGATCTCCTGCCGTGACATCACTGGCCCTCCTGGGTCTTGCCGGCCACGGCGGTGTTGTTCTCCGCCTCGGAAGTCGGGCGCATCATGGCCAGCGGGTCGAAGACGGGCCGCTCGACGTCCACAAAGTTCCCGAGGACGATGGGCCGGTCCTTCACCCTGAGGTCGATGTCCAGCGAATCGAGGGGCGCCGCGGGGTCCACCACGCAGCCCTCCCGGTAGAGGGTCATCTCCTCCATGGCGTCCCCGATGTCGTTGGGGCGGCCGAACCCCACGGGGCACGGCGCCAGCACCTCGATGAAGGTGAAGCCGCGCTTCTTCATGGCGCGCAGCATCGCCTGCTTGAGCTGGCGGAGGTGCAGCGAGGTCCACCGGGCCACGAAGACGGCCCCCGTGGCGGCCGCCAGGTGGGGGAGGTTGAAGGGCTGCTCGTAGTTGCCGAAGGGCGCGGTGGTCGCCCGGGCTCCCATGGGGGTCGTGGGGCCCACCTGGCCGCCCGTCATCCCGTAGTTGAAGTTGTTGATGCAGATCACGTTGATGTCCACGTTCCGCCGGGCCGCGTGGATGAAGTGGTTGCCGCCGATGGCAAAGAGATCCCCGTCGCCGCTGTAGACGGTCACCTCGAGCTCGGGCTTGACCAGGGCGATGGCCATGGCGAAGGGGATCGCCCGCCCGTGGGTGGTGTGGTAGGAGTCCATGTTGAGGTAGCCGGGCACTCGCCCCGTGCACCCGATTCCCGAGACGCAGACGTGCCGGGCCAGGGGGATCCCCGACTCCACCATCGCCTGGGCGTAGGCGTGCATGGCCGGCCCGATCCCGCAGCCGGGACACCAGATGTGGGGCAGGCGGTCGGCCCTGAAGAGGGGATCACTCGGGTGGCGCTCGGCGATGAGCGTGGACATGGTCACCCTGCGACCTCCCGGATCGCCTCGAGGATCGGCTCGGGCGGCATCATCGCGCCGCCGGCGTGGTTGACGCCGAGCACGGGAAGCGACGTGAAGCGCTCCACCTCGCGCGAGATCTGCCCCAGGTTCAGCTCGGGAACGACGAAGGCCCGGACGCGCTCGGCGAGCTTCTTGACGCGCTCCCCTGGGAAGGGCCAGAGGGTGATCGGCCGGAGCAGCCCGGCGGCGATCCCCTGCTCCCGCGCCAGTCCGACGGCGCGGCGCGCTGACCGGGCCGTGGAGCCATACGCGATGATCACGACACTCACGTCCTCCAGGCGGTACTCCTCGTACTCCACGATCTCCCACGCCTTCTGCCTGACCTTGTCCACCAGCCGCCGGACGAGCCGGTCGTGGGCGGGCGCGGTGATGGCCGGATACCCCCGCTCGTCGTGGGTGAGGCCCGTGAAGTGGATCCGATAGCCCTCGCCGGCGTGCACCATGGGAGGAATCAGGTCGTCGTCGGCCTTGAACGGCAGAAAGCCGTTTCCCCCCGGACCCTGCCGGGGGCGCTTCCGCTCCACGCGGGGAATGGCCTCGGCGGGCGGGATGGTCACGCGCTCCATCATGTGGGCCACCACCTCGTCGGCCATGACCAGGACCGGGATCCTGAAGTGGTCGGCGGTGTTGAAGGCCTTCACGGTGAGGTCGAAGCACTCCTGCGGCGAGGCGGGGGAGTAGGCGACGATCTCGTAGTCGCCGTGCGACCCCCAGCGCGCCTGCATGACGTCGGCCTGGCCCACGAGGGTGGGGAGCCCGGTGGAGGGCCCGCCGCGCTGCACGTTCACCACCACGCACGGGACCTCCATCATCGCGGCCAGCCCGAGGTTCTCCATCATGAGGGAAAAGCCGGGGCCCGAGGTGGCGGTCATGGCGCGCGCCCCGGCCACCGAGGCGCCGACGATGGCCGCCATGCTGGCCAGCTCGTCCTCCATCTGGACGAAAATGCCCCCGACCTCGGGAAGTCGGCGGGCGAGCCACTCCGCCACCTCCGTGGACGGGGTGATCGGGTAGCCCCCGAAGAACCGGCAGCCGGCGGCGAGCGCCCCCTCGGCGCAGGCGTGGTCGCCCAGGAGGAAGTGCTGCCCGGTGAGGACGGCCGGCTCGCCCTTCACGCCATCACCTCCACCCGTGGGACCTCCACGGTGAAGATCGCGTACTCCGGGCAGACGAGGGTGCAGAACTCGCAGTGGACGCAGGCCTCGTCCTTGCCGGGGGCGACGACGGGATAGCGGTACCCCTTGGCGTTGGTCTCGGTGGAGAGGGCGAGGACGTCCTTTGGGCAGAAATCGACGCAGAAGCGGCACTCCTTGCAGCGGTGGGGGATGACGTGCACCTGCCCTCGCGGCAGGATGACGCGGGCGGTATCCAGAGGGACCCGGGCGCTCCGGACCGCCGGCATCAGCCTTTCCTCCCGCGCATGGCGCGAGCCTCCCTACGCCTGCCCCGAGAGCAGGATCAGGTAGCGGAGGGCGAACCCTCCCACGAGGAGCAGGGCCGCCGTGACAAGCTCCTGGCCCCGCCCTCCTCTGGCGAAGAGCTGGAGCAGGAACGGCAGGGCGACCCCCGCCACCACCACCGCGCCCCAGAAGAGCGGCGCGAAGGACCCGGTCAGGAACACCGCGGCGGCCGCCCCCAGGCTCTGGAGGAAGAGGACGAGCAGCAGCGCCTCGAACCCGATGGCGATCACGTCCAGCCGCCGGAGCCCCGCGATCCGCGCCCGGCCCGCCCAGAGGGCGATGGCCGCCGCCCCCGTGGAAGCCGCCGAGGCGATGAAGAGCGGGCCGATCCAGGCGTTGCCTCCCCAGACCGGCCGGTTCGTGGTCCCCAGGAGCACCCCTGTGTAGCTCGCGATGAAGAACCCGAGGAGCATCCCCGGCACGCCCACCGCGCGGCGGAGGCGCCGGATTCCCGGGGCCCGATCGGGCGCTGCGCGGGTCTCGGCCAGGACCAGGATCAGGGAGACCAGGGAGAAAAGGCCAAACCCGAGGAGGGCCCACGACCCGACGGACATGGGGGAGCCAGTCTTGAAGAGGCGGAACATATAGAACGCCCGGACGGGCATCCCGAGGTCCAGGGTGAGGAGGATGGGACAGACCAGCGCCAGTGGCAGGGCGATGGCGTAGCCGATCCTCGCCACGGGCTGGGCCCGCTCCCTGCCGAAGAGGTCGGCGAGGGCGGCCAGGAAGTAGGCGCCGGCGGCCACGCCCCCGACGAAGAAGTACCAGACGATGTACCAGCTCCAGGCGGGGTTCTTGCCCATGGCTACTCCTCCCCCTTGCCGCCGCGCTCGCGGAAGGCCACGAGGGCGGCCACCCCCATGACCACCGAGGCGAGGACGCTCGTCACGGAGCTCGGGAATACGCTGGCCACCGCGAACTGGGGCTGCTCCGGCTGGCCATAGACCTGGGGGCGCTCCTGCAGCACGAAGATCTGGTGGAGTCCTGACAGCTCGCGCTCCCCGTAGAGCTGCGCGCCCTTTTCTCCCTTGGCCTGGAGCTCGGCGACCCGCTTCTTCGCCTGGCTCAGGAGCTGGTCGCGGTCGCCGAAGCTGAGGGCGCCGGTGGGGCAGGTGGTGACGCACGACGGCGCCAAGCCCGCCTCCACCCGGTCCGGGCACATGAGGCACTTGTCCACCCGGCCCGTCTCCTCGTTGAAGGTGACGACGCCGAAGGGGCAGGCGGCCACGCAGTAGCGGCAGCCGTTGCAGAGCTCCTGGTCGAGGTCCACCGCGCCCCAGGGCCTCCGGAAGAGGGCGCCGGTGGGGCAGACGGCCAGACAGGAGGCGTCGGTGCAGTGCTTGCAGGCATCCGAGATGAACCGCCAGCGGAGCCGCCCGTCCTCGCCCACCGTCTCGATGAACCGCACCTTCCGCCAGGTCCTGGCCGAGAGATCCGGCGGGTTCTCGTACGTTCCCTCGAACCTGGTGGACTCCGCCTGGAGGCCGTGCCACTGCTTACAGGCCACCTGGCAGCCGCGGCAGCCAATGCACTTGGAGGTATCCACGAGGATCGCTTTGGCCATGGCCGACCCTCCTACGCCTTCCTCACGTCAACGAGGAACGCCTTGGACTCCTGGATGCGCGTGTTGGCGTCCCCCACGTGGGGTGTGAGCATGTTCGCGGAATCGCCTTTGGCAAGCCCCATGAACCCCCAGTGCCAGGGGATCCCCACCTCGTGCACCACGCGGTCGCCGAGCTTGAACGGTTTGAAGCGGCCGGTGACCGCAGCGATGGCCCGGACCTCCCCCCGCGCCGACCTCACGATCACGGCGTCACCGTTCTTGATGCCCTTCTCGTTCGCCAGCTCCTTCGACATCTCACAGAAGAGGTTCGGCATCAT
Source organism: Candidatus Rokuibacteriota bacterium (assembly GCA_016179965.1). Lineage (GTDB taxonomy): Bacteria > Methylomirabilota > Methylomirabilia > Rokubacteriales > CSP1-6 > CSP1-6. The sequence continues at coordinate 20,671 of JACPCF010000062.1, forward strand.
CTCCACCAGCCACGGAAGATTCCGGGTGATGGAGCCGGTATGCAGATGCTCGGTGAGCCGATACGTCGTCCCGACGATCGGAAACTCTTTGGGATCGCCGAGCTTGTCCAGATCGGCCTTGTAGATCACCGCCAGAGGGTTGGCCTGCACGCTCGAGAGGAGGTTCTTGACCGGCGACTCAACCGGCTCATAGTGCTCGGGCAAGGGCCCCTCGGCGAGCGGACCGAAGAGGGCGCCCTTGCCGTCGGGGCGCATGATGAAGGGGTTGCCGCCGCCCTTCGCGTCGGGAGCCAGGTCGGGCCTAAAGTCGGGGACATCCACCCCCACCCACTTGCCCTTCTTCCCGTCGGGAAGCTCGGCGGTGGGGTCCCACCAGAGGACGGCCTTCTCCTTGTTCCAGGGCTGGCCCTTCGGGTCGGCCGAGGCGCGGTTGTACAGAATTCGCCGATTCACCGGCCAGGAGAACCCCCAGCCGGCGTTGATTCCCAGGCTCTCGGGCGGGTCGGCCTTGCGCGACTTGGCGCGATTCTGGCCCTCGGCGGGGAGGACGCCCGAGTAGATCCAGTTGCCGCACGCCGTGGCGCCGTCGTCGGTCAGAACGGCGAAGCCCCTGACCGGCTTCCCATCGGCGGTCGTGTACCCGTTGACCTCGGCCAGGACCTTCTCCAGGTCGGGCTCATCCTTGCCGTAGTCCCAGGTGAGGCTCAGGATGGGCTGGTCCTTGAGGGCGGTAGAGCCGGCGTAGAGCGCCTTGAGCCGCTGCGCCAGCTGGTTCGCGAACCAGCCGTCGGAGCGCGCGTTGCCGGGCGGATCCACGGCCTTCCACTTCCACTGCAGCCAGCGGCCCGAGTTGGTGTAGCTCCCTTCCCGCTCCAGGTGTGTGGAGGAGGGAAGCAGGAAGACCTCGGTCTGGACCTTGACGGGATCCACGCCGGGCCCCTTCCAGAAGGCCGCGGTCTCGGTCTCGAAGAGGTCTCGGACGACGAGCCACTCGAGCCTCTCCAGGGCCTTGCGCTCCAGGGTGGAGTTGGGCCCCGAGACAGCCGGGTTCTGGCCTGCGACGATGAACCCCTTGATCTTTCCGGCGTACATCGCCTCGAAGAGATCCATGTGGGTAAAAGAGGCCCCGACCTTGGGGACGAAGTGGAAGGCGAAGTCCTTGTCCTTTGAGGCCGCCTCGCCGTACCAGGCCTTGAGGAGGCTCACGAAGAACTTCGGTCGGTTCACCCAGTAGCCCGACTTCGGGGTCTCTTTCTCCAGGTAGTCCTTCAGGGTCGGGTGGGCCTTCGCGCTGGGGAGCGTCAGGTAGCCGGGCAGGGAGTTCCAGAGGAGCCCCATGTCGGTGGTGCCCTGGACGTTGCTGAGGCCGCGGAGCGCGGCAATCCCCCCACCGGCCACCCCGATGTTGCCCAGGAGCAGTTGAAGGATGGCGGCGGTGCGGATGAGCTGCGTCCCCTTCGTGTGCTGCGTCCACCCCATGGCGTAAAGCATCGTCCCCGCCTTCTCCGGCCGCCCGGTGGCCGCGAAGGCGTGGCCCACCTTCAGGAACTCCGCCTTCGGCGTGCCGCAGATCCGCTCCACCATCTCGGGAGTGTAGCGGGCGAAGTGGCGCCTGAGGTGCTGGAAGACCGTATTGCGATCCTTCAGGGTCTTGTCCTGGAGGGGGGTGCCGTCGGCGTCCACCTGATATTTCCAGGTGGCCCGGTCGTAGGTTTTCTTCTCCGGGTCCCAGCCCGTGAAGTAGCCGTCCTCGAAGCCGAAGGCCGGGTCCAGGAGGAAGGAGGCGTTGGTGTACTCGACCACGTACTCCCGCTGGAAGAGGTTGTTCCTGAGCACGTGGTTGATCATCGCGCCCAGGAAGACGATATCCGTCCCCGACCGCAGGGGGGCGTAGAGGTCCGCCAGGGCCGAGGTACGGGTAAAACGCGGGTCAACGCTCAGCAGGACGGCGCCGCGCTCCTTGGCCTCCAGCACCCACTTGAAGGCGATCGGGTGGTTCTCGGCGGCATTGGAGCCCATGATGAGGATCGCGTCGGCATTCTTCACGTCGATCCAGTGATTCGTCATGGCCCCGCGGCCGAAGCTCGTGCCCAGTCCGGGCACCGTGGGAGAGTGTCAGATCCGCGCCTGGTGCTCCATCGGCACGATCCCCAGGCCGCGCCCGAGCTTCGCCAGGAGGTAGGCCTCCTCGTTGGCGATGATGGCCGAGCCCAGGGTGGCGATGGCCTCGGTTCGGTTCACCGGGACGTCGCCCTCTTTTTCGACGAAGGTGGCGTCGCGCGTGGCCTTGATCCGCTGGGCGATCTGCTCCATCGCCCAGTCGAGGGGCTTCTCCTGCCACTCTGCCGCGCCGGGCGCCCGGTAGAGCGCTTTGGTGAGACGGTTCGGATGCTGGAGGACCTGGATGTAAGCCTGGGCCTTGGAGCAGAGGGTGCCGCGGTTGATCGGATGCTCGGGATCGCCCTGGATGGCGACCACCTTGCCGTCGGCCACCGACGCCTTGATCCCGCACCCGACCGCGCAGTAGTAGCAGATCGAGGGGACCTCCTTCGCCCCCTTCGTTTTCAGCTCGGTGACGTAGGCTTCCGCCGAGCCCAGCTCAACCCCAACCGCGCCCCCGAGGGCCGCTCCTGTCCCGGCTCCCTTCAAGAAATCACGCCGCGTCAAGCTCATGGCTGACTCCTCCTGCGTCGGTGGGGGGGAAGCGGACAAGTCGGAGGACGTGCGGGACCGCGTCACGGGGCCGTTCGGCCCCGCGAGGGCCGTCCCAGCTTGGGGAGGGATTGCGCGCGGGCCATCATGGACCCCTCCGCCACCCTGGCCCCGTTCAGAGGGGCCGGGAATTATCCGGGAGGATTCCCCTCGTCCGCTCAGTGGCGGACGGGTTCCTCCGGTCGGCTCTCGCGGCTCCTCTCGATCAGCGCGGCGATCTGGTCTCGCGCGTAGCGCCGCTGGCCCCCGAGCGTCAGGACGAAGGGGAGCTTCCCCTCCCGGGTCCAGCGCGCGACCGTCGCCGGGGAGACCTCAAAGAGCCGGGCCACATCCGACCGGGTCAGGTACTGACGGGGGGTCGCCCCTCTTGCACCGGTCGTCGTCATTCGCCCTCATTGCGCTCCTTTTTCCCGGAGAAATCCATGGCGCAATCGGCTCAATTTGGGGAAGCGAACGGCCTACGACGGGGTAGTGCTCTTGCCCGGGGTGGGGCCGCCGGTCTATTCTCGCTGAAGGTCCCCAGCCTCATGCCACGAGCGCCCCTGATCCAGCTCGGCATCCTTCGCGGCGTTTCGTTCATGATCGGCGCCACCCTGCTTTTCGTCTGGATGAACGCGGGGGTGAAGCTCCTCAGCCCTCACCTGCCGACGGTGGAGCTGATTTGGGCGCGGAGTCTCGGACACCTTCTCTTCATCGTCGCGATCTTCGCCCCCGGCCACGGGGGGTGGCGCCTGTTCGCGACCAGGAAGCCGGCCGTCCAGCTCGCCCGCTCGCTCCTGTTGATCGCCTCGACCAGCTTCTTCTTCGCCGCCCTCGGGTTCGTGCCGCTGGCCGACGCGACCGCGGTGTCGTTCACCGCCCCAATCGGCGTGGCCGCCCTCGCGGGCCCGGTGCTGGGGGAGCGGGTTGGTCTCCGTCACTGGATTGCCATCGGGGCGGGCTTCGCCGGGGCGCTGGTGATCGTCCGTCCGGGCGGCGAGGGCGCGAACCCGTACGCCCTCCTCGTGCTCGGGAGCGCCGGCTGCTACGCGGGCTACCAGATCCTGACCCGCCACGTGGCGTCCTTCGACACCCCGGAGACGAGCGTCACCTACAGCGCGCTGGTGGGGACGCTGGTGCTGTCGAGCGTCGTCCCCTTCTTCTGGAAGGCGCCCGACCGGCTCTCCCACTGGCTGATCCTCTCCGTCCTCGGCGGGCTGGGCGGGCTCGGGCACTATTGTGTGGCCCGGGCCTTCCTCTGGGGCCCGGCCTCGCTCATCTCGCCGTTTCACTACATCCAGCTCGTGTGGGCGGTGGCCGTGGGCTACCTCGTGTTCGGCGACGCGCCCAGCCCCTGGATGTGGGTCGGCGCCGCCATCATCGTCGCGAGCGGCTTCTACATCGCCTGGCTGGAGACCCGCCGCGCGTGAACCGCGGGGGGGCCATCCCTCCGAGAGCGGTGAGACTGTGACGGTCAGGTCGCGGACGGGCGGAGAAATTACTCGCGGCTACCGGACGGGAGGCAGGCCCAGCGTGGCGGCCACCAGCTCCCGGAGGCGGAACTTCTGGACCTTGCCGCTGGCGGTCATCGGAAACTCGCCGATGATCTCGAGCCGCTCGGGAAACTTCTGCCGGGCGACCTCTTTGGTCTCGAGAAACGCGACGACCTCGGCGAGCGTGAGCGTCTCGCCGGGCTTGGGGATCACGAAGGCGCACGCCCGCTCCTGGAGGCGCGGGTCCGGCATGGCGACGATCGCCACGTTGGCGATCTTCGGGTGGGCGAAGAGCAGGTTCTCGATCTCCACCACCGGGATGTTCTCCCCGCCGCGGATGATGATGTCCTTGGTGCGTCCGGAGATCGACACGTAGCCGTCCGGGTCCAGGATCGCGCGGTCTCCCGTCATGAACCAGCCGTCGGGCGTGTACGAGGCGGCGGTGAGCTCCGGGCGCTTCAGGTAGCCGACGAACTGAGCGTGGCCGCGGACCAGGAGCTCACCCTCCGTGTTGGGCGCAACGGCCTTCCCGGCGTCGTCCACCACCTGAAGCTCCATGCCCGGGAGCGGGCCGCCGTCGGTGGCGAAGACCTTCTCCTCCGGATCGCTGAGGCCGTTGCACGTCACGAGCCCGTTCTCCGTCATCCCCCATCCGGCCGAGATCACGCAGTCCAGGCGTCGGCGGGCGTCTTCCACGAGCCTGCGCGGGATGGGCGCCCCCGCCGAGATGAAGACGCGGAGCGACGACATGTCCCGCCGCTCGACGGCCGGAGAGTAGGTCAGATCTTGAAGAAACGGAGTTGCGCCCATCGTGAAGGTCACCCCCTCCGCCTCGATCAGCCGCGCCGCTTCCTCGGCGTTCCAGATGTCGAGCCAGACCCCTTTCGCCCCCAGGAGGAGTAGGAGGCAGAGGCCGTAGAGGTAGGCGGTCTGGTGGCCGAAGGTGGAGGACATCAGGATGACCTCGCGCTCCGTGAACGCCAGGCGCTCGATCAGCGGGTACACGATGGAGAGCGCCGTGTTGGAGGTGTGCATCACGCCCTTGGGCTCCCCCGTGGTCCCGGAGGTGAAAATGACCTCCGCCACCTCGTTGGGGTCGATCCCCGTCAGCGGGTGTCTCCCCGCTTTGGCTTCCCACGCCGTGCCCGTGAGCTCCGCGAAGGCGCGCATGCCGGGGCCGGGAGCCCCGCGCGCGACGAAGACCTGCTCGAGCCGCGGCGTGTCGGGGCGGAAGCCCGCGGCCATCTCCGCGTAGCTGAAGCCGCGGAAAGTCTCCGGGATTACAAGGACGGGGGACTCCAGGAGGTTCAGGATGAAGCGCAGCTCGCGGGCGCGGTAGATGGGAGGGATCGGGTTGAGGATCGCGCCGAGCCGGGAGGCGGCCAGGGCGACCAGGATGAACTCGTTCCAGTTGGGGAGCTGGCAGGAGATGGCTGAGCCCGGCTCCGGTCGAGGTACTGAGCGAGGGTCTCGTTGCGCCAGTAGCCGGCGGCGGTCATCTGGCGGATGCGCTCGGGAGTCAGGGAGGTCTGGACCGGCGCCACGAGTTCAGTCAAGCGTCGGGAGGGCCGGCGGGCAGCGAGGCGAGGAGCGACTCCACCAGCGCGCGGAGCTCCTCCGGCGAGGCGCCACTCACGCGTCGTCGGAGCTCCCCCAGGAGCCGCCAGGTCTCGGGGCCCGTGATCTCGGCCCCGCTGGGCCCCGTCGTCACCTCGCGGATCGCGGCCAGGGGCGCGCGATTCAGGAAGAGGGACAACACGTCGAAGCGGTTGTAATTGCCGGCCACGTCGTGGTGGATCTTCTGGCGGATGATGGCGTCGAGGTCGATGGCGCCGTACACGATCTCTTCAGCATCGTCGCCGGCGGGCCCTGCCAGGACCTTCCCGTCGGGTCCCAGGATCCCGGTGAAGGTCTGGCTCCCGTCGCCGAGAAGCCGGCGCTTCTCCGGAGTGTCGCCGAGGAGTTCACGCATCTCCGGGCTGATCAGGCTCCCGGCCACCACGACGAAGCATTTCCCC
>JACPCF010000138.1 GCA_016179965.1 Candidatus Rokuibacteriota bacterium
GCACCAGCCCGATGACCTTGCCGAGAATCTTGAAGTCCTTCTGCCCGGGGCGCACCTCGATGGGCGGCATCGTCGGGTGCTCGGGCTTGAGCAGCACGGTCTGCCCCTGCCGCCCGAACCGCTTCACCGTGGCCTCGTTGTCCAGGAGCGCCACCACGATGTCCCCGGGCTCGGCGCTCGCCTGGCGCCGCACGAGCACGAGGTCCCCCTCCACGATGTGGGCCCCGACCATGCTGTCGCCGCGCACCCTGAGCGCGAAGACGTCCTCACCCTTGCCCTTGCCGGCCAGCCACTCCGCCGCGAGGGGCAGGCTTCCCTCCAGGTTTTCCTCGGCCAGGAGCGGCGCCCCTGCGGCGATCCGACCGAGCACCGGCACCTCCTGCGTCGCGGGACCGCGGTCCGCCAGGGTGAGGACGCGGGACGTCCTGCCGGCGGCGGGGCGCCGCCGCAGGTGGCCCTTCTTTTCCAGCGCCCGGAGGTGGTCGAACGCCGCCCGCGGCGTGACGTGGAAGCGCCCGCCGATCTCGCGCACCGTGGGCGGCACGTCGTGGCGCTGCGTGAAGCTCCGGATGAAGCCCAGGATCTCCCGTTGCCGCCGGGTCAGCTCGCGCATAAGCCTTCCTCCTCGCCATAAGAATAGTCATCCCCTGTTTAGTAAGTCAAGCAAAAAAAATTCAGGCCGGCTCCCAGGGCTCGCACACGGGACACGTCGCGAACCCCTGCTCCTTGGCCTCCGACACCCGCTTGAAGTACACCCGCTCCGGCTCGGGGATCCGCCCGGCCCACCCGCAGCTCCGCGCGTGAAACAGCCGCGAGCCGCGCTGGGCCCAGTAAGGCTCCCCCGGCGGCGCCTCCTCGCTCCCCTCTCCGTAGGGGTTCAGCACCGCATCGGGTAACGGACCCGTCGCCGGCGGTGCCTCGGCCGTGGCGGGCTCGGGAGCCACCGCCACCGGGTCGGGCTCGTTGATGTGGAGATTCGTCTCGACGGTCGAGCGGAACTCTTCGCTGGCCCGGCGGAACTCACGCATGGCCCGCCCCAGCGCCCGCCCCAGCTCCGGCAGGCGCTTCGGCCCAAAGACCATCAGCGCCACGACGAGGATGAGGATGAGCTCCTGGAAGCCGATGTCAAACATGGGCGGGCCCCGTCACGATCCGATCATACCACCGGTCTCGATCTCGGCGAGGAGCGTTCCCAGCTTTTCCTCGAGCAGGTGAAGCAGGAGGGGATCGTGGCGGCGGTAACGGTCCTCGATTTCGAGCACGCGGACCTTGGGCGCGGCCTCGGGCCACCGCTCGACGATGAACGCGCGGTGATCGCCCTCCATGACCGCCACCACGTCGGCCCAGCGCACGTCCTCCCTGGAGAGCGGCCGCGGGCAGAAGGGCGAGACGCCGGCGGAGCGAGTGTCGTGGATCCCGCTGGTGATCTGGCGGAACACGGCCTCCGCGGCCGGGCTCCTGGACACGTTCCCCGTGCAGACGAAGAGGAAATTCACCGGCTGATTCTAACACGCGGAGCCGCGCGCGGGCTCGGGGTGGCAGGCTGGCATCTCCATGCCAGAATGAGCCGGGCAGCCCGTCACCGGAAGCCCCCCGGCAGGGCAAAGAATTCAGGAAATCGAAGGGTTCGTCCGACAATGGGCTCTGGCATTCATCCTGCTTGCCTTTTCGCCAAGAACGCCGGAGGGGGACTATGCTCGCCCCAACACTGCTCTCCGCCGAAGAAGAACGCACGAACTTCGAGCCCCGAGTCCCGGGCTCCGCCGGATGGACCTCCCGGCCCGAGAGCGGGCGCTCGGCGGAGGCTTGGCCCGCGCCCGAGGCGAAAGCGAAACCGGCGGTCTCCCGCGCCCGGATCATGGTCGTGGACGACATGGCCGACGTCCAGGAGCTCCTCTCCGACTTTCTCGAGGAGGAGGGCTACACGGTGGAAGCCTTCGGCAACGCCAGCGACGCCCTCCTGCGGCTGGACGAGTTCCGCCCCCGCGTCATCCTGCTCGACATCCTCATGCCCGGCCTCTCCGGGCTCTCCGTCCTCGAGCAGATCCGGGCCACGAACCCGGAGGTGGGGATCATCATGGTGACGGGCATCGGTGACGACACGGTCGCCCGGCAGACGCTCGCGCTGGGCGCGTTCGACTACGTGACCAAGCCCATCGACTTCGATTACCTGAAGCGGACCGTCGAGACGTTCCTGCTGATGCGCGGGACGTAGCGTGATCCTCGTCGCCCTGGGCGCAGCCATGGGGGGATTCCTCTATGACCACACCAACCTGGTCCTCGGACGATGCAGGTGCGCTGAGGACTGATCACGAGGCGTGGATGCGGCAGGCCATGGCTGAGGCCCGGCTGGCGGCCTCGAAAGGCAACGTCCCGGTCGGCTCGGTCGTGGTCCGGGAGGGGCGCATCGTGGCCCGCGGACACAACGAGGTGGTAAGCGGACACGACCCGACGGCCCACGCGGAGATCGTGGCCCTCCGGCGCGCCGGCGCGGCGCTCGACACGCCGGCGCTGACCGGCTGCACCCTTTACACCACGCTCGAGCCGTGCCCCATGTGCGCCGCCGCGCTCGTGTGGGCGCGGGTTGACCGGGTGGTCATCGGCGCCCTCTTCCCACGAACCGGCGGCGTGCGCTCGCTCGCTCGCATCCTCGACCTCATGGGCCCCGTCATCCACCGGGTCGAGGTCGTCGCCGAGGTGCTGCCGCAGGAGTGCCTCGCCCTCCTGCCCCCGGACTACCGCTAACCGCTGATGCGCCGGGAGAGAACGTGCCGGCGGTTCTTCGTGTGGGGCCTCACCTGCTCCGGCCAGCGTCCGAGGTCCACGGCCTTGGCCCAGGCGTCGCTGGTCAGCACCTCGGGGCTCTCGAGCTCGTAGAGCGCGCTGTACCGCGGCTCGTTCTCCACCACGATCGTCCGGCGCTGGCCGCCGATGATCATGGTAAGGTCCTGGGTCTTGAAGCGCGCCACCGAGATGACGCCCGGCACGGTTTTCAACATTGGCACGTGCTCGGTGTCATAGACCTCGTTGAAGAGCGCCTCTTTGCCGGGCTCCACGTCCATAGCGGCACTGAACAGATAGCGGGCCTCAAAGGGCATGGCGAGTTCCTCCTCGGGGCCAATGATACACGAAGCGGTTGACTCGCACAGCCGGCGGCCTGCACACGATCGCGGGCCACGACACGGTCCCGCTCCGGGCGGTCTGCCCGAGCGGCATGATCTTCGTCCCGAGCATCAATGGCGTGAGTCACACCGAACACGAGCTCAGCCATCCCGAGGATATGCAGGCTGGAGCGACAGTGCTCGCAAGCGCCCTCTATGCCCTGGCCACGCGCTAGCCGGGGCTGGGCCCCAACGGGATTCGCTATGCCGCATTGACCCGGCTGGTCTAATTTGACACTGGAGCGCTTCGCCGGATGCCGGCTAACTGACGATTCTAAAGGGCTCTCCCTGATTTCCTGCCGTTGGCATTGCCCTTGCCTCTTACAAGGGTAGGACCCTCCTGAAAATAACCAGTTAAAGGAGGTAGAAGGAATGAGCGGTGACCTGATGCTCGGCGCGGGAGAGACGTTTTCGGAATGGGTCGAACGGGTGTGGCAGGCCAGGCGGGAGCGAGGTCCTCGAGGCAACGATGGTCCGGCCTCCAAGGACAATGGTGCCGGTGAGACTGCCCCCGCAGCTACGCTAGAGCAAGCGATCAAGGAGCGAGCCATCAAATGGATGGAGGAAGGCCAGTTTCTGGTGGGCCTGCTCCAAGAGCTGCTTGACGAGAACGAGCAGTTGAGGGCAAAGGCTGCGGCGCTTGAGCGCGACGTACAACGGCTCCACGAGGAGAAAGGCGAGATCCAGCCTGAGCGGAAGGAACCTGAGCGGAAGGAAATCGTCGAGGTGGCCCCTAAGGGGGCCCTGGACATGGCTTCGGCAACCGAGATGAAGCTACAGGATCACCTCAACGCCGGGAAGACCAGGCTTGTTCTGGATCTGGAGGGCGTGGAGTACATCGATAGCGCAGGTCTGGGCGAGATCGTGCGTGCCATGAAGCGAGCCCGCGAGGTTGGGGGTGACCTCAGGCTCTGGGGCCTCCGTGAGGACGTGCTCCGAATCTTCGAGATAACGGGTTTGAACAAAGCATTCGCGATATATCCCACGCGCGAAGAAGCCGTGGCGTCCTGGAGTTAGCGTCGGCGCCACGCTCGGCTTGACGCTGTAGCGACACCATTTCGTCCTCCGGCCTTGCTTCGACCTTTAGAAGTCTGGGGACTTCATTTGGGAAGGACGCCGCCGGGGGGTCCGACCACAAGCCTTGTCATCCCAAGCCTCCGTCAGCGGCTGACGACCGGGGGCTTCTCCCACCCGCGGGCGGCCCGCATCTCGGCGCGAAGCTTTTCAGTCGCCGCCACGTCGACCTCAAGGCCGCCCGGGGCGAGGGCGATACCGTAGTCGTTCCGCGCCGACTCCCGGCTGACGAACTCATTGCGCACGTCCCGGAGGACGTGCGCCGGATCGCGCTCGAGGGGGTCGCCCCACCCACCGGTCCCGGGCTGGTCGTGGTGGAAAACGTCGCCGCGCCTGATCATGATCGTGAGCTTGGCGGGCAGAATCTCGTCCTCCGCGCCGCGGCGCAGGATGTTCAGCGACGGCCGGCCGGGCTGGCCCCCGTAGAGGCCGTAGGGGCGGAAGGCGCGCCGGTCGGATCGCACCTGGAGCACCGCCTCCTCCTCCAGGAGCCGATAGGTGCGCCGCATGCTCATCCCGCCGCGGTACTTGCCGGGGCCCCCGGAGTCCTGGACGAGCTCGCAGCAGAGGATCTCGATCGGCTGCTCCGTCTCCGTCCCCTCCACCGAGGGGAGGCACATGTTGGCGAAGAGGTTGGCATTCCCCTCGAGGCCGTCGGCCCACGGCCGCGCCCCCCACGCCGAGCACACGAACTCCACGAAGATGAACGGACGCCGATCGGGATAGTAGCCGCCGATCGACACGCCGGTGTTCCCCCCTTCGCCCGCGGCCATCACGCGATCGGGGAGCATCTGGGCCAGCGCCCCGAAGCAGCAGTCGATCATGCGGAAGCCGGTCAGGCCCCGGGCCGCCGAGGCGGCCGGCAGCACGGCGTTAGCGATGGTGCCCGGCGGGGCGATGACCTCGATAGCCCGGTAGAAGCCCGAGTTGCTCAGGATGTCGTGCGAGAGCACCGACTTGAGACAGGTGTAGGTCGCCGCCTTGGTGTACGAGCAGGTGTTGTTGATGGCCCCCTTCACCTGGGGCGAGGTGCCGGTCCAGTCCGCGACGAGCGTGTCGCCCTTCTTTCTGAGCGTGACCTTGAGCCGGATGGGCTTGCCGACCTCGATGCCGTCGTCGTCGATCCAGTCTTCGAAGCTCCACTCCCCGTCCGGCAGCTCGTGGACCGCCGCCCGCGTCAGGCGCTCCGTGTAGTCCAGGATTTCCTCCGAGTAGGCCTTCACCTGCTTGACACCGTGGCGCTCGACCAGCCGGAGGAACCCCTGCTCGGCGATGTGGCAGGCTGAGAGCTGCGCCCGCAAGTCCCCCAGAACACGCACCGGCAACCGCACGTTCTTCTCGATGAGGCGGAAGAGCGTCTCGTTGGGCTCCCCGCGGTCGCACGTCGGTCTGGTGGCAGATCGTCGCGGCGAACGCGATCCGCTCGCCCTGGTGGAAGATCGGCTTGAGGACGAAGACGTCGGGCAGGTGCATGCCGCCCTCGAAGGGATCGTTCAGGCAATAGACGTCCCCCGGCTTCATCCGGTCTCCGTAGCGGCGGATCGTGGCCTCCAGCGCGTCGGGGAACGAGCAGAGGTGGCCCGGCAGCGTGAGCCCCTGCGCGATGGTCCGGCCCTCGCCGTCGGCCAGGGCGGTCGAGTAATCCATGTTGTCCTTGAGGACGCCCGAGTAGGCCGTGCGGAGGATGGTGAGAGCCATCTCGTCGGCGATCGAGAGGAGCGCGTTCTTGAAGAGCTCGAGGCCGATGGGGTCCCGGGGCGTGACTGCCATGCTCAGACCTCCTCCCCCTCGGGGGGAACCTCCAGCGCGATGTTACCGTGACCGTCCAGCGCCGCCTTCACCCCGGGCGGGACGACGCACGTGGCGTCGTACTCCTCGACGATGCACGGCCCGACGCGCGGGACGGCCAGGTCCTGGCGGCCCAGGATCGGCGTCTCCCGCCACCCCTCCTCGAGGCCGAAGTAAACGCGCCGCCATGTCGGAGGGCCGGGCGCGGCGCCCCGATCGACGCGCACCCCTTCCGGCACGCGCGGCTCCGTCGGGATCCCCTGGCCGACCACCCGCAGGTTCACGATCTCCACGGGCTCCTCCGGCCCGGCGCGGTGCCCGTACACCCGCTCGTGCTCCCGGCCGAAGGCCTCCTCGAGCGCCGCCAGGCCGGCCGCGTCGAGCGACCCCGCCCCGACCGGAATCGTGAGCTCGAACGACTGGCCCTGGTAGCGGCAGTCGGCCGAGCGGCGAATGCGCGCGGCGGCGCCCGCGAACCCCTCGGCCTTGAGCTGAGCGAGCGCCTCCGCCTCCATCCGCCCCCAGACCTGGTTCAGCTCGGCGGCATCGACTTGCCGCACGGGGCGCCGCCAGGTGCGGACGTAGTGGTGCTCCACGTCCGAGTAGAGCAGGCCGAACGACGAGAAGAGACCGGGCGCCGGCGGGATGAGGATCCGCCGCATCTCGAGGGCCCGGCCCATCCCCGCGGCAAAGACCGGCCCGTTGCCGCCGAAGGCGAAGAGCGTGTACTCGCGCGGGTCCCGGCCGCGCTCGCTCGACACGGCCTTGAGCGCCCGCATCATGTTCGAGGCGGCGATGAGGTGGGCGCCATGGGCGGCCTGCTCCAGCGGGAGCCCCAGGCGCCCGGCGATCTTCTCCTCAAAGACCTCCCGCGCCCGCGCGGCGTTCAGCTTGACCGCCCCTCCGGCGAGCTGGCTCGGGTTGAGATAGCCCAGGATCAGGTTGGCGTCGGTGACGGTGGGCTCGGTCCCGCCGAGGTCGTAGCAGAGCGGCCCCGGAAACGCCCCCGCGCTCCGCGGGCCCGCCTGGAGCGAGCCGCCGGCGTCGAGCCAGACCAGCGAGCCGCCGCCCGCTCCCACCTCGGCGAGATCAATAGCGGGCACGCGCAGCACGTACCCCCCGCCCGAGAGGAGGCGCGAGCCGTACACGATCCCGGCTCCCACCTCGTACTCGGTGGCGCGGTTGACCTCTCCGTCCTCGACGATGGAGGCCTTGGCCGTCGTCCCACCCATGTCGAAGGTGATCACCTTTCCGAGCCCGAGCCGCCGGGCCAGGACCTGGGCGCCGACGACGCCCGCTGCGGGCCCCGACTCGATGATGTGCATGGGCTTCGCGGCGGCCGCCTCCGCGGTCATGAGGCCGCCGTTGGACTGCATGATGAGGAGCGGCGCCCGGACCTTGATCTCGTCGAGGCTCTCCCGCAGCGTCCCAAGGTAGCGCCGCACGATCGGCATCACGTAGGTGTTGATCACCGTCGTGGACGTCCGTTCGTACTCCTTGATCTCGGGCAGCACCTCCGCGCTGATGCAGAGCGGCAACGCCGGCGCCCGCGCCTCCACGACCGCCTTGATCAGCTCCTCGTGGACGGGGTTGGCGTAGGAGTTGATGAGGCAGACGGCGAGCGCCTCGATCCCCTCGGCCAGGAGTCGGTCGAGGGCGCGCTCGACGTGCGCCCGGTCCAGCGGCTTCACGACCTCGCCGCGCGCGTTGACGCGCTCGTCCACCTCCACCCGGAGGGAGCGCTCGACGAGCGTCGGCGGCTTCTCCCACGCGAGGTCGTAGAGGCGCGGCATCCGGAGCCGCCGGATCTCGAGGACATCACGGAAGCCCTTGGTGGTGATGAGGCCCGTGCGGGCCCCGCGCTGCTCCAGGATGGCGTTGGAGGCGACGGTGGTGCCGTGAAGCACCTCGACGATGTCCACGCCGCCGAGACCCGTTTCCCCGAACACCTCCCGGAGTCCCTCGACGATGCCGCGCGCGTAGTCATCCACCGTGGAGGAGACCTTCTTCGTGTGGAGGCGCCCGTCCGCCGCGAGGAAGACGATGTCCGTGAACGTGCCGCCGATGTCCACGCCCACGCGGAAGGGGCTCATGGGATCAGCCGCGGGAGCCAGAGGGCGATGTCGGGGAAGACCATGAGGATCACCACCCCCATGAGGTACATGAGCACGAAGGGGGTGACGCCCACGAAGACATCCGTGATCGGGCCAGGGGTCAGCCGCATTCCTTGGAGGACGTACATGATCATCCCGTCAGGGGGGCTGATGAGGGCGATCTCGGCCACCATCGTGACGATCACGCCGAACCAGATGGGATCATACCCCAGCGCCACCACGATGGGGAAGATGACGGGAAGGGTCGTGATGATCATCGAGAAGCCTTCCATGAAGGTGCCCAGGGCGACGTAGAAGCCGATGATGATGGACATGACGGCCCAGGGGGGGAGCGCCAGCCCCGCGACCATGGCGGCCAGCGCCTGGGGGAGGCGGAGGCTCGCCAGGACGTAGTTCAGCACGAAGGCAGCCAGGATGATCAGGCCGATCAGGCTCGTGGTCCGGGCCGTGGCGAGCGCGGAGACGTGGACGACCCGCGGGGTCAGCTTGCGGTCGAGGGCCGCGAAGAGCATCGCCCCCACGACGCCGAGCGCCGCCGATTCCGTCGGCGTCGCCACCCCCAGGTAGATCGTCCCGAGGACGAGGACGATCAGCACCCCCGTCGGGACGAGGTCCCAGAGGCTCCAGAGCCGCTCCCGCCAGCTCGCCGGCGCCGCCGCGACCTCGCGCGTCCCCGCCACCAAGCCGTAGACGAAGATCAGGAGCATGAAGAGCCCCGCCATCAGGGCGCCCGGCAGGAAGCCGGCGAGATAGAGCTTCCCCACGGAGGTCTC
>JACPCF010000139.1 GCA_016179965.1 Candidatus Rokuibacteriota bacterium
TGGCCTTCACCCTCAACAGCCTCGGCTCTCTCCTCTGGCAGACCGGGGACTATGCCGCCGCGCGGCCGCTCTACGAGCGCGCCCTTCAGATCCGCGAGCAGGCCCTCGGGCCCAACCATCCCCTTGTGGCGGTCACTCTCAACAGCCTCGGCCTTTTATCTCGCCAGACCGGCGACTACGCGGCGGCCCGGCCGCTCTACGAGCGTGCCCTCCGGATCCGCGAGCAGGCCTTGGGCCCCACCCATGCGCTCGTGGCTATGAGCCTGAACGACTTCGCCGAGCTTCTCCGCTTCACCGGCGACTACGCCGCGGCCCGCCCCCTCTACGAGCGCGCCCTGCAGATCCGCGAGCAGGCCTTCGGACCGAACCACCCGGCGGTCGCAATGACGGTCAACAGCCTCGCCGAGCTACTTCGCGTGAGCGGAAACTACGCCGCGGCCCGCCCCCTCTACGAGCGCGCCCTGAACATTCGTGAGCAGGCGTTGGGTCCCACTCACCCGTCGGTAGCTTTTACGCTCACCGGCTTCGGCTTCCTTCTCCAGGCCACCGGCGACCATGCCGCCGCCCGCCCGCTCTACGAGCGCGCCCTCCAGATCCACGAGCAAGCCTTGGGCCCCCAGCATCCTGCCGTCGCAGTCGCGAGGAACCATCTCGCCTTCCTACTCTATACCGCGGGAGACCATGCAGCAGCCAAGCCGCTGTTCGAGAAGTCGCTCCGGATCGCGCGGACAGCCTCGGTTCCTGAGGCGAGATGGCGCGCCGCCCTGGGCCTGGCGGGGATTCTCGAGCGCGAGGGCCGGCTTGCCGAAGCTCTACAGCTCTACCAGGAGGCAGTCCGGACGCTCGAAGGGCTCGCCGGGCAGTTTGGAGAGGAGGAGTCCCGCGCCCAGTACCTCCAAGCGGAGAACCGACTGAGGGCCTATGACGCCCTGGCGCGGCTTCTCCTGAAGTTGCACGAGAAGGACTCGGACAAAGGCTACGACCGGGAGGCATGGGCGGTCCTCGAAGCGAAGAAAGGACGGGTCGTCGCCGAAGCGATGGCAGCGCTCAGGCCAGAGCTGAAGGATCCGCAGGCTCGGGCGGAAGCCAAGAAGGCTCAGATCAAAAAGGATCGGATCCTGGCGCTGGAGCGGGAGCTTCACGAGGAGGAGGGGAAGCCCCCGCAGGACCAGCGTCCCGAGAAAGTTCAGAGCCTCACGGCCCTCCTGGCTCAGACCAAAGCGGAGTATTTGGTCCAAGTCCAGCGATTCCTCGCCCGGTACCCCCAGTACAAGGCCCGGTTTGTGGATCAACAAACGGTCGACCCCAGGGCTCTGGCCAAGTTTGCCGACCGCCTCCCCGCGGGAACACTGGTCGTCCAGTACTTTGCTGCCCCCGACACCCTCTATGTGTTCGTGGTGGCGCGGGGCCAGCAGTTCCGAGTGAAGAGCCAGGCCGTGTCCCAAGCAGATCTCTACGCCTCAATCAAACTATACCGACAGTTCATGGAGCGCGCCGTGACCCAGCGCCTTCGCTGGGCCGACGACGGCTCGGAGGTCTATCGTCAGGAGGTGGCTCCCCTCAAGGAGCTGACGCGCAAGCTCGCCGCGCACCTTCTCGCCCCGATCGAGGCGGAGCTCCAGGCGCACGGGAATCTGATCCTCGTCCCAAACGACCTGTTGCTCTACCTGCCGATCCACGCGCTCACTCGAAAACAGCCCGACGGCTCGGTGCGGTTCCTGGTCGAGACCCACAAGGTTAGCTACCTCACCCAACTGGAGCTGGTCGACCTTCTGAATCCGGGCAAGCCGATGCCCGATGCTCCGCTCCTCGCAGTGGCGAATCCCGACGGCAGCCTGCCCGGAGCGAGCCAGGAGGTTCGGGCGCTCCGCAGAATGCGCTCCTCGGTCACAGCCCTCGAGGGGGCGCAGGCCACCAAGGCACGGTTCCTGAGCCTGGTGTCGCAATTCCCGGAGATCCATCTGGCCACGCACGGCGTGTTGGACCCCCAGCGGCCGGAACTCACCTACCTGCTGATGGCCGGTCCCGACGAAGCGAGCCAGCGCCTGGGCATCGGCGAGATCGCCGGCCTCAGTTTGTCGCCCAACGGATTGGCAATTCTGTCGGCCTGCGAGACGGCTGTGGGTGAACAGTTACCCGGCGCAGCGCTCATGACGCTTGCGGCCGCCTTCAGCCAGGCCGGAGTCCAGTCCGTCGTGGCCTCCCTGTGGAAGGTGGAAGATAAGGCCACGCGGGATTTCATGGTTGCCTTCCACCGGGCCCTGTCCACGCACGGTCGCGCCAGTGCCCTTCAGCAGGCGCAGCTCGCGGTCTTGAAAGAGCCCCTTACCGCCCATCCTTATTACTGGGCTCCCTTAATCCTTATCGGCGCACGGTAGCCCATCCTCCTCTGCGCGGCCGAAGTTGCCGGGCCTCTGTCGTGTCAGGCGGGCAGCTTTTACGCAAGGGATGCATGTTTGCGGGCATATCCGGGGGGTCCGTGCTTGACTCCCGTCCCGCAACCCTGTAATTTTTCTACGCGGGGCGGTGTAGCTCAGAGGCAGAGCAGGGGTCTCATAAGCCCTTTGTCGCAGGTTCGAGTCCTGCCACCGCCACCAATCTTCTAGCGAACGCGCTCCCGCCTCACAACGTCAGACCGCCGTCGAGGTACAGGGTCTGCCCCGTCATGTAATCCGAGGCCGGAGAGGCCAGGTAGAGCGCCAGCAGCCCCACTTCGCGGAGCTTCCCCTCCCGCTTCAGCGGCACGGTCCGCTTCGCATCCTCGACCCGCCGCTTGTACCCCTCCTCCCCGACCGTCACCGGGTCCGGAAACAACCCCGGGCCGATCGCGTTGACCTGGATGCCGTAGGGCGCCCATTCGAGGGCCAGCGACCGCGTGAACCCCACGAGGGCGGTCTTCGCCGCGGCATAAATCGTGAGGGAGGGGCTCCCTTTGGCGGCGGCAAAGGAGGCGACGTTGATGACCTTGCCGGACCCTCGGGCCAGCATGTGGGGCGCGGCGGCGCGGCTGCACAGCACCGTCGCCGTGAAGTTGAGGTCCATGATGACTCGGATCTCGTCGTCGGTCAGGGGCGTGGCGGCCTCTCCGCCCTGTCCGGGCGCGGGCACGAGCGGCTTCCGGATGGCATCGCCGAGATTATTCACCAGGATGTGGAGGGCGCCGCACTCGCCCAGGATCCGCTTCACGGCGCGCTCCACCTCGTCGGATTTCGTCACGTCCGCCGCCAGGGGGATCACGCGGCGGCCCGTGGCCTTGCGAATGTCGGCGGCAAGCGGTTCCACGTACTGGGCGGTCAGCGCATTGATGACGACGTCCGCCCCGGCCTCGGCGAGAACCTGCGCGATACCCTTCCCGATGCCCCGTCCCGCGCCGGTGACGAAGGCAACCTTGCCGGTGAGGTCGTATTCGAGGAGATTCAACGCGGCTCGAGGCTAAGCGGAGCGCGGCAGGCGGGAGTCCACGAGAGTCTTGAGGCGGGTGAAGTCCCCGTTTGTCAGATTGATGAAGGCGTAGGCCTGCCCGTCGGGATCCTCGCGGACCACCAGCGCCAGCACCGTGATGCGCCCGTTCCCGTCGCGGGGGTCGAAGGACAGCCGCGCGGTGCCGCCCGGCTCAAGGGGGCGCGCCGAGCGCACCTTCACCCCGAACGGGCTCAGGTCCACCGACTGTCCCTGCCACTGGCGGCCGGCCGTGTCCTCCAGCGTCACGTCGAGCGCGACCTGCGCGCGCGCGTACCGTCGGCGGTTGGCCGTCTGCGTCTGCCCGCTGAGGCGCCGGGTGAGGAGCTGAGCCTCCAGGAAGTCCAGGAGCAGCTTCAGCTGGTCGATCGTGAGCGGCTTCGGCACGAACTCCACCGCGCCCAGCTCCAGGCAGCGGCGCGCCTGGTCCTCGGTCGCGACGCCGGAAATCACCACCACCGGGCACTGCTGCCGGCGCTCGGACAGGATCTGGAGGAGCTCCAGCCCGCTCATACCGGGCAGGAACATGTCGAGGAGGACGGCGTCGGGGGACGAAGCGGCCAGGCCTTCGAGGGCGGCTTCGGCGGTGGCGGCCACGATGGGATCGTGCCCGTGGTGCGCCACGAGGTCGGCGAAGAGCTCCGCCTCGGCGGGCACGTCTTCGACGATGAGCACGCGCATGTGAGCCGGCCGCCTCCCGTAAGGCCAGCACTAGCATCCCCGCGCGGGGCTGTCAAGCGGGGCTAGGCGGACTGGGGCAGGCGGGAATCGACGAACTTCTTGAGGCGGATGAAGTCGGGGTTCGTCAGGTTGACGAAGGTGAAGGAGTGGCCGTCGGGGTCCTTGCGCACCAAGACCGACAGCACGGAGATGAGCGGATCCCCGTCGGGCGGGTTGAAGGACAGCCGGACGGTGCCACCCGGCTCCAGCGCTTCCGCCGAGCGCAGCTTCACGCCGAACGGGCTCAGGTCCACCGACCGACCACGCGCCGCCCCCGCGGCGGGCTGCTCCACCTTGACGTCCAAGGACACCTCCACGCGGGGGTACCGCCGCTGGTTCAGCCTCAGGACATCCTCGGTGAACCGGCGGGTCAGCACCTGGAGCTCGAGGAAGCCCAGCACCATCCCCAGCTGGTCCGGGCTGACCGGCTTCGGGACGAACTCCACCGCGCCCAGCTCGAGCGATCGCCGCGCGTCAGCCTCGCTGGCGACGCCGGACATGGCGACGACGGGAACCCGTTGCCGCCGCTCCGACAGGATCCGGAGGAACTCCAGGCCGCTCATGCCCGGCAGGACAATGTCCAGCAGGACGGCATCGGGGGAGGAAGCCGCGAGGCTCTCGAGGGCGGCTTCGGCGCTGGCGGCCACAATGGGCTCGTGGCCGTGGTGGGCGACCAAGTCGGAGAAGGTTTCGGCCTCGGCTGGCATGTCCTCGACGATCAAGACTCGCATCCCCGGCACCCCCTTCCGGTAAGATTCTCCTGATATCATCGGAGCGGGAGGTTGTCAAGGCCCTCTGTGTGCTACACTGACTCCTCGCTGGAGTGGGGCAGTGTCCCGGGTTTTGTGGAAAAAGGGAAATGGCGCATTCTTCCGGTCAGGTGGTCAACCACGAACCGGCCGCCTGCGAGGGCGGCCACCGGAGGAACGCGCCATGGAAAAGAATACCAGGAAGGGGGAGCGGCGGCATGAGAATCAGGGTCGTCGCCGTCCTCGCCGACGGGCGCAAGCACCTGCTGGCCCTGGAGCTGTGCGGGGGCGAGTCCTACGAGGCGTGGAAAGGCCTGATCGACGGGCTCGTCGCCCGGGCCAAGCTCCGCGCGCCGCTGCCAGTGCGGGGCCGCTTCCGAGATCCGCCCCTGCTGTTCATAGAGGAGCGCGAGGTTCATATGGGCGGGGCCCTCTCGTGGATTCAACTGCAGCGCCCGGAGATATTCCGTCTCGGCATTCGCCACCCACCCCTTGGCTTCGTACATCACGCCGAGATCATTGTGCGCGGCCGCCGACCCGGGATTGCTCAAGATCGCCTTGGCATAGGCATCAATCGCATCATCCACGCGCCCAGCC
>JACPCF010000140.1 GCA_016179965.1 Candidatus Rokuibacteriota bacterium
GTGCCGCCGTCTTCGTGGACAAGATCCTGAAAGGCGCCAAGCCCGCCGATCTGCCTGTCGAGCAGCCGACGAAGTTCGAGCTGGTGATCAACCTGAAGACCGCCAAATCCCTCGGCCTGACGATTCCGCCGTCAGTCCTGGTCAGGGCGGACGAGGTAATTCGGTAGCCCGGACGGATCAGGCGAAGAGGGCGGGCAGGTCGCCCCAGTGGGCGATCGCCGCCCAGACCAGGACGCCCCACCAACGTTGACAGATTCCTCCTATCCGTACATCCTTCCGTATATACATCGGGAGGGCCGGGCCATGAAGACAGCAAGGATCTTTCGCAGCGGGAACAGCCAGGCGGTGAGAATCCCCAAGGAATTTCAGATGCAAGGGGATGAGGCGGAAATCCGACGCCGAGGGGAGTGGTTGTTACTCCGGCCAAGGAAGAAATCCTGGGCCGTCCTCGAAGAGAGTCTGGGCAAGTTTACGGATGACTTTATGAAGAATGGCCGGAATCAGCCGCACATCCAGAAAAGGCGCAGGGCCTTCTCGTGAGGCTCATGCTGGACACCAATATCTGCATTTACCTCATCAAACGACGCCCCCAGCCCCTCCTGGATCGGTTTCGCTCGTTCCCGATCGGGGACATAGGCATCTCGACTATTACCCTTGCTGAACTCCAGTACGGCGTCAGCAAGAGCAGCCAGCCGAAGAGGAATCAGGAGGCCCTGGAGCTGTTCGTATCGCCACTCGCGGTGGCCGCCTTTGATCAGCAGGCGACCGTTGCCTACGGCAAGGTGAGGGCTGCCCTCGAAAAGCAAGGCCGCCCGATCGGGGCAGATCTGTTGATCGCCGCTCATGCGGTGAGTCTGGGTGTCCGCCTCGTGACCAACAACGAAAGGGAATTCCGGCACGTGCCCGGTCTTCGGGTGGAGAACTGGGTGGCGTGATCCGGTAAGGCGAACGGGTCAGTCAAACAGGGCGGGTAAGTCGCCCCAGTGAGCGATCGCGGCCCACACCGGGACGCCGCGCCGCCGGAGCTCCTCGTGGTCGGCCCGGTAGGCGATGAACGGAACGCCGCGCGCTGCCGCCGCCTCGCCGTCCACCCAGGAATCCCCCACCACGAAGACCTTCTCCACGTCCGGCCAGAGCTCGGCGATCACCCTGAGTCCGTCTGGATCCGGCTTGAGGTGGCGGACTTCCTCCCGCGTGACGACGAGATCCAGGTGCGGAGCCAGGGCGAAGTACTCGAGCACCTGGCGGGTCGGCCCCCCGCCGTTGTTGGTCCAGAGCGCCGTCCTGAACCCCAGGGCTCGAACGGCCCGGAGCGCCTCGAGAGCGCCGGGCTCGAGCTTCGCTTCCCCAAGCGCGCGCTGCTCGTGGGCGAGGGCGATCTCCCAGAGGCCGTCCTCGAGGCTCGGCGCCTGTTCCCGGACGAAGCGGACCAGCTCGGGGGCCGACCAGCGGGAGTCCCGAGGCGGAAGCGCCACGCCCTGGTCGCGGAGGAAGACGACCAGGTCGTTGGCCATCGCGCGGAGATCGAGCGGCGAGCTGACCAGCGTGTGATCCAGGTCGAAGACAATCGCGCGGGGAGCGGTCGGCACGGCGCTCAGAGCGAGTGGACCAGCGCGAAAAGAGCCTCGGTCGTCAGCTCGAGCGCTCCCGGCTGCAGCGTCTCCGAGCGGTCACCCGCCGTGTGGTAGGTGTGGAACGGGGGCGGCCGCCTCACCAGCTGTCGGAAGGCGCCCCGCCACGGGTTGAGGACAAACTGGCGGAGCGGCTCGGCCTCGGCCCGGGGCACCACCGTCAGGCCGAAGGCCGGAATCCCCTTCTCCCAGAAGGCGCGGTGGTCGCTGCCGAAGACGGGGATGCGGCCCACCAGGTGATAGCTCTCGTCCCGCCGGTAGCCCAATCCCTCGAGCGTTCCGGCGAACGCCTGGACCAGCGGGGCCTGATCGAACGGCTCGGCGACGTCCCACACCACCAGCGCGTCGCCGATCCCGCAGAGCTCGAGGCTCAGGACCCCGACCACTCCATCGAGCGCGGCGGTCTTGACGTAGCAGCGGGCGCCGAGATAGCCCACCTCCTCGCCCCCGGTGAAGAGGAGCCGCGCGCGGATCCGGCGCGGCGGATCCTGGAGCAGCCGCTCCGCCAGCACCATCAGGATGGCGACCGCCGAGGCGTTATCGTTGGCGCCGGGGC
Organism: Candidatus Rokuibacteriota bacterium; assembly: GCA_016179965.1. Taxonomy (GTDB): domain Bacteria; phylum Methylomirabilota; class Methylomirabilia; order Rokubacteriales; family CSP1-6; genus CSP1-6. The sequence continues at coordinate 2,188 of JACPCF010000140.1, forward strand.
TTCCGGGCACCGCGTCGTGGTGGCCGATCAGGATCAGTGTGGCCTCCCCCGCGCCGACCTCCACGGCGAAGCTCTCGCCGCTCCCCTCGAACGTGGCGTAGAGATGGCGCGCGAAGGGCAGATCCCGCGCCGCGAGGTAGCGGGCCACCATCGCCTGGCGCTCGGCGTTGTCGCGTCCCTCGAAGAGGCGGACGCGATCAAGGAGCGACAGACGCGGCTGGCGGAGCAGATCTTCCAGCGAGAGCGGGACGACCGGCGCCGCGCGGCGGGCGTTCAGGAGCCGGGCGACGCCGTTGTTCACGCGCCCGCGGAGATAGAAGCCCACCTCTCGGAGGCCCATCAGGTCGAGCGGATGCCGAAGAGGGTCAGCGCGTTTTCCGCCATCCGGGCGCCGAACGCCTCCGCCGGGAGTCCCTTCAGTTCGGCGACGCGCGCGGCGGTGATCGGCAGGTGGGCCGGCTCGTTGCGCTTGCCGCGATAGGGCTGGGGCGGCAGGAAGGGGCAGTCGGTCTCCACCACGAGGCGGTCCTCCGGCGCCAGCCTCACCACTTCGGGGAGCTTCCGCGCGTTGGGGTACGTGACGGGCCCCGCCAGGGAAATGAAGAGGCCCAGATCCAGGCACCGGCGTGCGACCTCCGCATCCCCGGAAAAGCAGTGCATGATCCCCCCTGCCACGGGGACCCCCTCGACCCGGAGGATCTCCAGCGTCTCGGCGTGGGCCTCCCGGCAGTGGATCAGGACGGGCTTCCTGACCCGGCGGGCCAGGTCGAGCTGGCGACGGAACACCTCCGCCTGGACATCGCGGGGGGAGAGGTTGCGGAAGAAGTCGAGGCCGATCTCCCCGATCGCCACCACCCTGTCCGACGCCTCGGCCAGGCGTCTAAGCTCCTCAAACGCCGCCTCATCGGCCTCGGCGGCGTCGTGGGGATGGATGCCGACGGCGGCGTAGAGGTCGGGTTCCCGCTCGGCCAGAGTTAGCGCTGCCTGCGAGCCCTCAACGCTCGTCCCGATCGTCAGCATCCACCTGACTCCCACCCCCCGGGCACGCTCCAGGACGGCCGGCAAGTCATCGGCGAACTCGGGGAAATGCAGATGGGCGTGGGTATCGAAGAGCATGGGGTCATCTTACCCGTTTTTTGATCCGTAACTGCTCAATACACCACCACCACCAGACCGTGATCACCACGGGGCACGAAGTTAACTGTCGAGTTTTTCAGACGTTCAATCCTGGCACAAGGGTTGCCCTTACTGCCGGGCATGGAAGCGACGACTCTGGCCGAGGCCCCTGGAACCCTGGACGCCTTCCAGGGCGACCCTCGCCGGGCGATCCGGATTGGGCTGGCCGCTCGGATCCGTCACCGGCGGCTTGACACCGAACCCGAGCTCAGGCGACGCGGCGGGCTTCGGCCCATCGCCCTGGAGGAACTCGCAAGGAGGAAGCAATGAGACCGCCAACGACGCACCGGCCCTCTCCGCTCATCGTTCTGGCCGCGGCGATCCTCTTCATCCTGCTCGCGGTCCTGGAAGCCATGGCGAGCCACCGAAATCCCGGGGAGGGCGACCCCGCCACCCCCTGGCTCGTCCACATTTGGCAGGTGGATGCGGCGCTGGCGAAGCAGGACGGCGGCGCCGCCGAACGGGCGTGGCACGACGCCTATGGCGCCGCCCTCGGAAGCCGGCGCTGGGAAGGCATGGTCCAGGTCGGCGACGCCGCGCTGAGGATCGGCGAGTTGGCGGGGTCCCGCAAGGCGTCTGAAGCCCGCGCGCGCTGGACTTACCGGGCCGCGCTCTTCCGCGCCCGCCAGGAAGGCTCGCTGGACGGCGTGCTCCGCGTGGCCGAGGCGTTCTCCGCCCTGGGCGACCGCGAGGTGGTCGCTCAATGCCTCCGCATCGCCGAGCGCCTGGCCGCGCGCGGCCACGATGCCCAGGCCCGCGACCGCGTGTCCGCGCTGAGCGAACGCCTGGCCACCCACTGAGAGAGGAAACCATGGGCGGATACCTGCTGATCGTGGCGGAAAACCAACCGCAAGTTTGCGACTATCTGGCGCGGCAGTTCTCCGGGGTGGCGAAAGTCCGTGTCCTCCTGGACCGGCGGCGGGGGGAGCGGCGGCAGCAGACCCGCCCCTACGAGCCGGAGCGGCGCCGGGCCGAGCGCCGCCGTCAGCCGGAGGCCTATCGCCGCTCCGATTGGTACGTCGCTGTCCGCCGCCCGACCGGCTGACAACCAACTCCGAGGATCCGGGTCACCGGCCGAGGGAGCGAGTCCCCCGCCGGAGGAGGTCCCACACCGGGATCCCCTCGAGCGCCCCGTCCGGACGCTCCTCGCGGATCACGAAATGGAGATGACTCGGGCGTCCGAGCGCGTTGCCGACGATCGCCTCGTCGCCCTGGGCAATGAACCCAACGACGGTCCCGGCCTCGAGCACTTCCCCCACACGGGCCTTGGTCGGCGTCGCATCGAGATGGACCAGCACCAGGTAGCGGGGCCTGGGCTGCCCGGGCCCGGGCGGGACGAAGCCCACCACCGCCTCGCCGGCGGTCTTGGAAAGATAGCCGGCGTGGATGACCAGCACGGCGGCGGGGGCCAAGACCTTCCGTCCAACAGAGGCGAAGATATCTTCCGCCCGGTGGCCGGGCTGGTACCCGGACCGCTCCGGGAGGCGGCCTTCCTCGACGGGAAAGAGGTAGGCCGACTCGGCAGTGCGCGGCCGATCCCCGAAGCGAGCCGCCCAGAGAGGCTCATGCCGCCGCCTGAGGGCGATCCCCTCTCGAACTTCGGACTCCGAGGGGGCGCGGCCGTTCCTTCCGTGGATTCGCCCGTCCTGGGTCAGCATCCGGTAGAAGGCGTGAGTCTCCGCCGGCACGGACACCAGGCGACCGTCCTCCAGTCTCACCTCGGTTGACCGAAACGGGCCCGGATCAATGAGGCGGCCGCCGCCCCAGGCGGTGCCGCCCGCGAGCAGCACGGCGGCGAGGGTGAGGGGCAGGAGCTTCATGGGGGGTCAGAGCAGACCCTAAACGTTCTGGAAGGCAGCCGCGACCTTGTCCCGGTCTTTCCCGTACGCGCCCAGGGCGAGGATGAGCTTGATGCGGGCCTTGGGTCCGGTCAGGCTGCCGCCGAAGAGGACGCCGAGCTCCCGCAGCTGCTTGTCACCGCCCGCGAAGCCGTAAACGTTCTCGTACATCGAGCCCGCATAGCACCTGGACACCGCCACCACCGGCACCCTGGCCACGGCGGCCATGACCGCCGGCATGCAGCCCGGCGGCACCGCGCCCCCGCCCATGGCCTCGAGCACCAGCCCGTCGGCGCCGCGCTCCACCGCGGCTTCGATGCGACGCCCGATGAACCTCGGCCCGGCCGCTCCGCACGAACCCCAGGGGGCCGAGATCGGGCGACTGGAAGGAGTCGACGTCCAGGGAGTGGGTCTTCACCACATCGCGCGCCGCGTGGAGTTCGCCGTTCATGCACACCAGCACCCCCAGCCCGCGCGTCGCGTCCGATGCCGCGGCGATGACGGCGTCCAGCAGGTTCCGCGAGCCGTCGGCGCCGGGCAGCGAGGTGTGCCGCATGGCACCGGTCACGACGACGGGCTCGGCCCTGTCCAGGACCAGATCCCAGAGGTACGAGGACTCCTCCAGCGTCATGGTCCCCTGCGTGATCACGACGCCGTCCGCCTCTCCCCGCTCGAAGATCTCCCGCGCCCGTTTCGCCAGCGCCAGCAACTGCTCCAGGGTGAGGGCCTGGCTCGCGACATTGGCGAACTGCTCCACCGTCACCTGAGCCTGAGACAAGCCGGGCAGCGCTTCCACCAGCTCCTGGCCCGTCAACGCCGGGCGCGCTGCCCCCGTCGCCGGATCCAGCTTGCTGGCGATGGTCCCTCCCGTGGCGATGACGCGCACCCGCTTCACGCCGCTTCAGGCCTCCGCTTGACAAAGTAGCTCCTAGAGGCTACTTTGAGGCCGTGCATGCCGTCGGCCTCAAGACGTTGAAAAACAAGCTCAGCGAGTATGTCCGGCTCGCCGCCAGCGGGGAGACGGTGCTCGTGACCGACCGAGAGCGCGTGGTTGCCGAGCTCGGGCCACCCCGCGAGGGCCGGAGTCCTTTACTGGCGGACGCCCTCCTGGCGGAGGCCGTCCGGCAGGGCTGGGTCACGCCTCCGTCCCTTTCGGCCGGCGGGCCGCCCCCCAGGAAGCCCGTGATGAAGTTCCACGAGCTGCTGGAGGAGCTCGAGCGCGACCGGGACGACCGGTGATCTACCTCGACACGTCTGTTGCCCTTGCGCAGCTCCTGGCCGAAGACCGGGAACCTCCTGGGGCTCTCTGGCAGGAGCCGCTGGTCTCGAGCCGCCTCCTTGAGTATGAAGTCTGGACCCGCATTCACGCGCGCAGGCTCGGTCGAACCCACGGGGACGACGTGCGGGCGCTGCTGGGTCGCGTGGCCTGGATCGAGATGGCCCCGCCGGTCCTGGCCAGGGCGCTCGAGCCTTTCCCCACGCCGGTCCGCACGCTGGACGCCCTGCGCCTGGCCTCCATCGAGTTCCTCCGCGCCCACGGCCAGGTCGTGGAACTCGCCAGCTACGACGAGCGGCTCGTCGGTATCGCGCGGGGGCTATCGGCCGGCGCCGGCTGCCTTACTGGATCACCTCGTCCGCCCGGATCAGGACCGACGGAGGGATCGTCAGCCCCAAGGCCTTGGCAGTCTTGAGGTTAATGACCAGCTCGAAGCGGGTGGGCTGCTCCACGGGCAGGTCCGCCGGCTTGGCCCCTTTCAAGATCTTATCCACGAAAGTGGCGGCGCGCCGGAACATGTCGGAACGGTCTGGCCCATAAGCCACAAGACCGCCGGCGTCCGCGAATTCCCTTAGCTGAAAGATCGACGGCAGGCGGTGCTTTGCCGCGAGGTCCGCGATCCGTTTTAGATTCCCCGCGAACACCGGGTTTGGCATGATGGCAAGAGCGCCAGCGCGCGCCCTGGTCGCGTCTTCGAACGCTTTGTCGAAATCGTTGGGGCTCCGTACCTCCAGCGAATGAAGTTGGACTCCCAGCTCCCGTGCTGGGAGTTGGAGTTCGTTCCAACTTTGTGTGGAGATTCGGCCCTGTGGATTCCAGAGCACCGCCACGCGCGAGAGCTTGGGAACTATTTCCTTGAGCAGCTCCAGCCGTTTTCCCGCCATCTCCGGGGCCATTTGGGTCAGTCCCGTGATGTTGCCGCCGGGTCGCGCCAGGCTCTCAACAAGCCCACTGGCAAGAGCGTCACCCGTAGATGCCATAACGATAGGGATTACCCTGGTAGCCTTTTGGGCAACCAGAGCATCGGTACTAACGGTAGCGACGATGATATCAACCTTGAGACGGACGAGCTCGGCTGCGAGGTCAGGGAGGCGATCGCTTCTCCCCTCCGCATATCGGTACTCGATGCTGATGGTCTTTCCCTCAACCCATCCAAGGTCGCGGAGACCTTGCCGGAATGCCTCGTGCCAGCGCGCGGTAACGGAAGGAGAGAATGGCGAGAGAAGTCCTATCCGGGGGACTTTTGCCGGCTGCTGGGCCTGGACGGGGGGTGGCGTAGTGAGGATGCCCCCGGCGAGGGTGGCGATGAGCCCGATGGTTCTGAGAATCATGAGGATCCCTCCAAGCCATATCCGCTACGTTCCCCGGGTCGCATAGGACGGCCCTATCACCCCGCGTGAAGGTCACTAGAGGTGGACGGCGAAGTCCTCCATGCGAGGCTTGACTAATCGGACGTAGTCGCGCCAGGCCATCTTCGCCGTCAGCGTGTGGGTCCCCGCGTTGAAGACGACCTCCTCGTCCTTCTCCAGGGACCGGTCGGCGTACACCGGCAGGCCGAAGAGGCTGCCGAAGGGCGGCATTGCCCCCACCTCGCAGCCTGGGAACACGCCGCTGTACTCCCCTTCCTGGGCCAGCCTCACGTCCTTGGCCCCCAGGACTGTCTTCAGGCGGCCCAGGTCCACCCGGTGGTCGGCGGGGAGGACGAGCATGGCCAGGTCGGCTCCGGCCTTGACCATCACCACCTTGGCCAGCACCCGCCCCTTGACGTGGGACAGGGCGGCGATCTCCTGGGCGGTGTAGGCCGTGGGGTGGGAGTGGACCGAGTAGGAGACCTTGTTGGCGTCGAGGAACTCTCGGAGCTTGGCAAGGATAGGCATGATGGCTCCCTCCTTGTGATGGGGAAGGTCCAAGCCAGTTCATACCAGAAGCGGCCCGAGGTCAAGCGGCGATCAGTCCGTAACGGCGAAGGAGAGGCGGCCGATCAACTGGCCGTGGGCCGTGACGACATCCACCTCCCACCGCGCCGCAGGCGACGGACCGAAGTCCGTCTTCCGAGAGTAGGTGCGAAACCCCTCGGCGCGCCCTCCGCTCACCGGTGAGAGCGGCACGGTCGTGACCGCCTCGCCGTCCTTCTTCCAGACGTGCGCGATGGGCTCGCGCAAGCCTGCCGGGGCATAGATGGCTGTGTAAGCCACGAGCCCCCCGAGGTCCCGCAGGGTCGCCGCGGAGACGGGGCTGGCGATGGGGCCCACGGGCTCCAGGCCGCTCACCGACCAGGCCAAGGCGACGCGGGCCAGGTGGAGCGGAGCCGGCGGGATCCAGGCGCGCAACGGGACGAGCAGAAGCACCGCGACGCCGGCGAAGACCACCGCCCGGATGGAGGCCCCTTTCCAACTCCCGCCCGAGCGCCGGAGCGCAGGGGTCAACGCCAGGGCGCACAGAACGCCACTCACCTCGACGGCCCAGAACGGTCGAAGACCCACCAGCGGCAGCGCGACGCTCAGCGTGGCGAACATCGAAAACGCGAGGAGCGCGTGATTGAGCCAGCGGCGGGGATGGATGATCGCCTTGTACCACGGGTCCACGGCGGTGATGAGAGCGCCGGCCGCCACTGCCAGGAGGAACCAGGCGTTCACCGAGGTGAGGGTCACGCTGGCGTAGTACGACGGGAGCACGAAGAGCAGGAGATTGTGGTAGAGGGTCTGGATCGTGTAGTCCACGGCGTCGAGCACGAGCCGCCGGCCGCGCGCTTCAAGCGGAGCCCGGAGCTGGGTGAAAACGGCGAAGAGCAGCCAGAGAAGGAGAAGGTAGCCGACGATCCACGCCACGTGGGGGAGCCCGCGCCGGAAGACGAAGAGCGTGAGGAGCCCGGAGGCGAGCGATGCGATCGAGACTCCCCACTTCCTCGCCCACGGGAGCCAGGGCCTCCGGCTCACGGCTACCCGGCGCCGGCGCCGCGGCCCCTCCCGCGTCGGAGAGCATCCCGAGCCACGAGGATGAGAAGGGCGACGACGCAGGCGACCGCGATCAGCAGGAACACCCAGGCCATGAGCCTCGAGCGCTCGGCCACCGGCCCCTTGAAAACGAACAACTCGAACACGGCAAAGGCAATGCCGGGGGCGAAGATGACGAGCAGCGCGACGAGAACGCTCTTGCGCACTCTACTGCGTCACGCGCCCCCCTGGCCTACGGGAGCACGCTGAGGAAGGCGCTGGCGAAGAGGCCCACCATCCACAGCCCCCACGGAACCCACACCTCGCGCTCCGCGTACGCCAGGCCGCCTAACCCTCCCACCGCAAGCGTCATGAGAACCCAGTTCGGCAAACCGAGCAGGCGCCCGACCGGCGCGAGGGTCCCGGCCAGAACCACCAGCACGAACAGGACCAGGAAAAGCGCAACCGCGACGGCGAGCGGCGCCAGCAGCATGAACGCGAGCAGGACGAAAAATCCCTCCCCGCGGATTGCGCCGGGCCGTTGAAATGTGTCACCCGCACCGGACTTCGCCTCGAGCCACTGGAGCGCTCCCTGAACTCCCCCCAACGAGAGCACGCCGAGGTAGGTGGCGAGCATCAGAACTCCCAGGAGCAGCAGGGACCACCGACCCCACCCCCAGGATGAGAAACTCAACATCGCAGACCTACTTGACTTTCGCGCCCGAGGGTAGATCCCGATCCAGGACGACAAGGGCGAGGTCGTTCCCTTCGGAGGCTGCGAGGACCATGCCGTTGGACTCGACGCCCATCAGGGTGGCGGGCTCCAGGTTCGCGACGATCACCACTTTCCTGCCGACCAGGGAAGCGGGATCGTAGTGCTCGGCGATTCCGGCCACGAGCGTCCGCGTCTCCGTCCCGACCTTGACCGTGAGCTTGAGCAGCCGCTTCGACTTCGGCACCCTCTCGGCGGCCACCACCTCGGCCACGCGAAGGTCAACGCGGGCGAAATCATCAATGCTGATCCCCCGGTGGGGGAGAGGAGCCTCGGGGGTGTCGATGCGCGGGAAGAGGGCGGGCGCTTTCTGGATCTTCGTCCCGGCCTTGAGCCGGCCCCAGGCCAGATCCGCCAGCGCCATCGCGCTCCCGCCCAGGCCCAGGATCTCGCGGATCCGCTCCGCCGTCCCAGGGAGGAACGCGGCCACGAGAATCCCGAGGCAGCGGAGCGCCTCGGCGAGGGTGTACAGCACCGTGTCGAGGCGCTCGCGCTTGGCCGCGTCCTTGGCGAGCACCCACGGGGCCGTCGCATCCACATAGCGGTTGGCCGCACCGATGAACTCCCAGATGGCGATCAGCGCGCGCTGGAAGGCGAACTCCTCCATCGCCGCGTCCACCTCCGCGCGGGCCTTCTCCAGCGCCGCCCTGACCTCGGCCTCCTGCACGCCCTCGGCGCCTGCCGCCGGGATCACCCCGCCGGCGAAATTCACGACCATCGTACTGACGCGGCTCACGAGGTTCCCCAGGTCGTTGGCGAGGTCGGCGTTGAGGCGCCCGACGAGGGCCTCCTCGGAAAAGTTCGCATCGAGGCCGAACGTCATCTCGCGCATGACGAAGTAGCGGAAGGCATCGTGGCTGTACTTGTCGGCGAGGGCCAGGGCCTCCACCACGTTGCCGATGGACTTGGACATCTTGCCGCCGCCGAGGCCCCAGTAGCCGTGGACGTTCAGGCGCTTGTAGATAGGAAGTCCGGCGGCCTTCAGCATCGTGGGCCAGTAGATGCCGTGGGGCTTGAGGATGTCCTTGGCGATCAGGTGCTGGACGTGGGGCCAGAAGGTCTCGAAGCGCTCGCTGCCGGGCATCCCCAGGGCCGAGACGTAGTTGATCAGCGCGTCGAACCAGACGTAGGTGACGTAGTTCGGGTCGAAGGGGAGCGGGATCCCCCACTGGAGACGGCTCTTGGGACGGCTGATGCAGAGGTCCTCCAGGGGGTCGCGCAGGAACGCCAGCACCTCGTTCTTGTAGCGCTCGGGGCGGATGAAGTCGGGGTGGCCCTCGATGTGCTTGACGAGCCACTCCTGGTGGCGGCTCATCCGGAAGAAGTAGTTCTGCTCCTTGATGTAGGTCGGCGCCGTCTGGTGGTCGGGGCACTTGCCGCCCACCAGCTCCTTGTCCGTGTAGAAGCGCTCGCAGCCGTAGCAGTAGTTGCCGCCGTACTCGCCGAAGTAGATCTCCCCGGCGTCGTGGAGCTTCTGGAGGATGGCCTGCACCACCGTCTTGTGGCGCGGTTCCGTGGTGCGGATGAAGTCGTCGTGGGTGATCCCGAGGCGGCGCCAGGTCTCGCTGAACATGCCGGCGATGCGGTCGGCGTACGCCTGAGGCGTCTCGCCGGCCTTGGCGGCGGCCTGGGCGATCTTGTCGCCGTGCTCGTCGGTGCCGGTGAGGAAGTGCACCCGGTCGCCCGCCAGCCGCCGGTACCGGCAGATGGTGTCGGCGATGAGGGTGGTGTAGGCGTGGCCCAGGTGGGGGGCCGCGTTCACGTAGTAGATGGGCGTGGTGAGGTAGAACGTTCTCATTCAGAGAGGCTTGATCACTCGGCCTGGCACGCCTTGCCGACCCGCGGCAGGTAGCCGCGGAGCTGCTCGTAGGTCGAGAACTCGTAGAGCAGGCAGCACTTGAGCCTGCCACAGTTGCCCAGAAGCCGGTTGTCGGTCAAGGGCATATCCTGGGTCTTCGCCATCTTCACCGAGATCGGCTCGAACTTTTTGAGCCACGAGGAGCAGCAGAGCTGGCGGCCGCACGGGCCGATCCCATCCATCACCTTGGTGGTGTCGCGGGCGCCGACCTGGCGCATCTCGATGCGGGCGCGGAACTCGTGGGCCAGGTCCCGGACCAGCTCTCTGAAATCCACGCGGTCCTCCGCGTTGAACAGGACGGTCACGCGTCGGCCATCGGGCTGGATGTCCACGTCCACCACCTTCAGGTGAAGATTCTTCTGCCGGGCGCGCTCCTGGCAGGTCACGGCCGCGCGCTTCTCGCGCTCCCTGCGCTCGCGCCAGTCGTTGGCCTCGGAGGTCGTCGCCTTGCGGATCACCTTCCGGAAGAGCCGGTCCCGCTTCGACTCGGGGAGCGGGCGCTTCGGACGCCGGACCTCGCCCACGGCGGTGCCGGCGGCGGTCTCCACCACGGAGAAGTCCCCCACGTGGAGGTCGAACGCCTCCACGAGATAGTCTTCGGCCTGCAGCGGCTCCCGGAGCCTGACGCCGATCAGGTACCGGGGAATCGCGTCAACGGTTTGGGTTTCGGTCTCCATCGCCATCCTATAGTCTCCGTTCGGGCGCGGGCTTAGCCCGCGCAACCCGTTCTCGGGGGGAGGCATCGGAAGGGGGGCGGAGCCCCCCTCCGAGCGTTCATGCCGCCCCGAGGGCGAGGCGGCTCAGCATCACTTCCAGGGTGAGGCGCGGCGACACGTTTCGCTGGAGCGCCTGCCACGCCTCCCGGCAGGCAGCGAGGCCCGCGACGATCTCCTCCCACGAGCGCCCGGCGGCGCTTTGGGCCAGCTCGGCCGCCCGGTCGCCGTGGATCAGCAGCCGCGGATCTCCGCTCGCCTTGGCGCAGAGCAGATCCCGATACCAGAGCCACCAGGTTTCGAGGAGCTGCTCGATCTGACCCCGATCCCGCCCCAGCGTGTCGCTCCACTTGAAGAGCGCCGCGGCGCCGTCGGCCCCGACTTCGGCCAGGATCGAGAGCGCCAGCTCGCGCCGCTCGAGCCACGCCGCCGGATCCAGCGCGAGCGCGAGCCCCGGACGGCCCTGGCTCGCGCGCGCCAGGAGCCGGGCCGTGCCCTCGTCCATCCCGCGCGACTGGAGGAGCGCGACGGCCTCCTCCTCGTGGAGCGGCATGAAGCGCACCACCTGGCAGCGCGAGAGCACCGTCGCCGGGAGCTCACGCGTCTGGGTGAGAATCAGGATGATCACCGTGCGCGCCGGCGGCTCTTCCAGGGTCTTCAGAAAGGCCTGAGGCGCCTCGGCCGTCATCCGCCCCGCGTCATCGACGATGAAGACCTTCCAGGCGCTCTCGGCGGGGCGGAGCGCCGCCCGCTGCTCGAGCTGGCGGATTGCCTCGATCCTGATCAGGGGGGTCCCGCTCGTCTTGCCCTCGGGGAACGTCGGCGCGATCAGCATGAAATCCGGATGGATTCCGGCCTCGATCTTCCGGCACGCCGGGCACTGCTCGCATCCAGCGCTCGGACATAGAAGCGATTTTGCGAACGCCATCGCCGTGAGCTTCCGGCCGACGCCCGGCGGGCCCACGAACGCGTAGGCGTGGGCCACCCGCCCGGAGGCGAGCGCCCGGGTCAGCACATCCACCGCGGCGGGTTGGCCCCGGACGGCGTCAAACGCCACGCGCCAGTCCCCGCTGTCTCAAGAGGTCTCCCACGGCTTTTCTGATTTCCCCCCGCAGCCGATCTTCGGGTTGTTTGGCGTCGAGCACCACGATCCGGTTCTTCTCCTCGCGGGCCAGCTCGAGATAGCCCTGCCGGACCTTGCGGTGGAAGGCGAGATCCAGCCGTTCGAAGGCATCCCGCGCGCGGCCGCCGAGCCGCTCGAGGCCCACACCGGGGTCCAGGTCCAGGAGCAGTGTCAGGTCGGGGAGCACGCCGCCGGTCGCCAGGGCGTTCAGCTCCCTGATCGTCTGAAGATCCAGGCCGCGCCCGTACCCCTGGTAGGCCAGCGTGGCGTCGGCGTAGCGGTCGGAGACCACAATATCGCCGGCGTTCAGCGCCGGCGTTATCACCTGGGCCACGTGCTGCTGGCGGGCGGCCATGAAGAGGAGGGCCTCGGTGAGCGGCGTGAGGCCGTCCAGCTCGAAGATGGCGCGAATCGCCGCGCCGAGGGGGGAGCCGTCAGGCTCGCTGGTCTCCCGCACCCGGTGCCCCTGGCCCCGGAGCCACTCGCCCCGACCCCTCGACACCTTCCACGGTGATGAACAGTCCGGGCACTCGCATCCTCCTGAGCCCAAATCAATCTACTCTAACACGGCGGAAAATAGCCTACCAACGCCCTTCCGATGCCGCCGCGTGCTCAGGGTTTCGCGTCGAGCAGCGCCTGGACGAACGTGCGGGCCGCCGGGGTGCTCCAGTCGCGTGGTCCCACCACCCGCCCGACCAGTTGACCGGCCCGATTGACGAAGTACACAGTGGGGGGGCCCCACACGCCGTACCCCTTTCCGGCCACCTCCCCGCTCCCGTCCAGGAGGACAGGGGCGACATAGCCCCGCTCCTCGACCGTGCGCTTCACCAGCTCCGGGTCTTCCCGGAAG
>JACPCF010000141.1 GCA_016179965.1 Candidatus Rokuibacteriota bacterium
ATGGCCGTGGGAGGGCGCGGGGTCGTCTCGGTGGTCGCCAACATCGTCCCGCGCGACACGGCGGAGATGACCCACGCCGCGCTCGAGGGCGACTGGAAGCGCGCGCGGGACCTGTTCCACCGCCTCTTCCCGCTCTGCCGGGCGATGTTCATCGAAACCAACCCGATCCCCGTGAAGGAAGCCATGGCGATGCTGGGGATGATCGCCCCGGAGTTCAGGCTCCCGCTCTGCCGGATGGCCGACGCCAACCGCGAGCGCCTCAAGACGGTCCTGCAGCAGTTCGGCCTCCTGAAGGCCTAACCCTGCCCCCTCACCTTGGCACCCCCCTCACCTAAATCCTCTCCCCCGGCGGGGGAGAGGGCAGGGTGAGGGGGAGGGGGTTGGGGTGAGGGGGAACACACCGGAGCACCCTGAATGACTGACGTAGTGGTGGCCGGCGCCGCCGGCCGGATGGGATGCCGTGTCGTCGCGTGCCTCGGGGACTCCCCAGACCTGCGCCTCGCGGGGGCCCTGGAGGCGCCCGGTCACCCCGCGATCGGACGGGACGCGGGCGAAGTCGCGGGGATCGGGCGGCTCAGCGTGGCGATCACGGCCGATCCCGCCGCCCTCCTGACGCGCGAGCGGATCCTCATCGAGTTCTCGATCCCCGAGGCGACACTGGAACACCTCCGCGTCGTCGCTGGGGCCGGCGGCAGAGCGGTGATCGGGACGACGGGCTTCACGGCCCCCCAGCGGGAAGAGATCGGGCGGCTGGCCCAGAAGGTCCCCATCCTCGTCTCGCCCAACATGAGCGTCGGGGTCAATTTGGCCTTCAAGCTCCTGGCCCAAATGGCTCAGACCCTGGGGGATGAGTACGACGTGGAGATCACCGAGGTCCACCACCGCTTCAAGAAAGACGCGCCCAGCGGCACGGCGCTGCGCATGGCCGAGGTGATCGCCGAGGCCCTGGGGCGGGACCTCGGCCGGGTCGCCGTGTATGGACGTCAGGGGACGCCGGGGGAGCGGAAGCGCGACGAGATCGCGATCCTGTCGGGGCGCTCGGGCGACGTCGTGGGGGAGCACACGGCGTCCTTCGGCAACCTCGGCGAGCGCCTCGAGCTGACCCACCGGGCGCACAGCCGTGACACCTTCGCCCGGGGCGCGCTCCGCGCGGCGCGCTTCATCGCCGGGGCGCCCCCGGGGCTCTACTCGATGCAAGACGTGCTGGCGCTCAAGTAGGTACAGAAAGAGCAGGGGGCAAGCCATGAAGATCGTCCGATTCAAGGCCAGCGGCAGGACGCGCTACGGCGTCCTGGAAGGCACCCGCGTGGTGGAGTACTCGGGGACGCCCTTCGGGACCTTCAAGCGGGGGCGGAAGAAGTTCCCCCTCAAGCAGGTCGTGCTGCTGGCGCCCGTGGTCCCCTCCAAGATCGTGGCGGTGGGCCTCAACTACCGCGACCACGCCCAGGAGCTCAACGCTCCCATTCCGAAGGAGCCCATCCTCTTCCTCAAGCCCCCCACGGCGCTGATCGGGCCCGACGACCCGATCGTGTACCCGGCCATCTCCGAGCGCGTGGACTACGAGGCGGAGCTCGGGATCGTGATCAAGAAGCGCTGCCGGCACGTGCCCCCGGAGCGCGCGCGCGAGTACGTGCTGGGGTACACCTGCGTGAACGACGTGACGGCGCGCGACCTCCAGCGGAAGGACGGCCAGTGGACCCGCGCCAAGTCCTTCGACACGTTCTGCCCGGCGGGGCCGTGCATCGCCACCGATATCGATCCGAACGGGGTGGACGTCGAAGCCTACCTGAACGAGGAGCGGAAACAGGCCTCCAACACCAAGTACTTCATCTTCCCCCTGGAGGACGTCGTCGCCCGCATCTCCCAGGTGATGACCCTCCTGCCCGGCGACCTGATCGCCACGGGCACGCCCTCGGGGATCGGCCCCATGCAGCCCGGGGACAAGATCGAGGTGAGGATCGAGGGGATCGGCAGCCTCAAGAATTCGGTGGTGCGCCTCTGATGCCCGAGTTCGCCGAGCGCCTCAGGCGCCTCCCCCCGTACCTCTTCGCCGAGATCGACCGGAAGAAGCGCGAGGTCCGCGCCCGGGGCGTGGACGTCATCGACCTGGGGATCGGCGACCCTGACCTTCCGACACCCCCGCATATCATCCAAGCGCTGCAAAAAGCGGCCGAGGATCCGGCGAACCACCGCTACCCCTCCTACGAGGGGTTGCTCGCCTATCGGCAGGCCGTAGCGGATTGGTACGCGAAACGGTTCAACGTGAGGCTCGACCCCGACCAGGAGGTGCTCACCCTCATCGGCTCCAAGGAGGGGACGGCCCACATGCCGCTCGCGTTCGTGAACCCGGGAGATGTGGTCCTGGTCCCCGACCCGGGCTATCCCGTCTACGCCGCGGGGACGTGGTTCGCCGGGGGCGAGGTGCACTTCATGCCGCTGCGAAGGGAGAACGGCTTCCTGCCGGACCTCGGCGCCATTCCCCGCGAAGCGGCCCGCCGGGCCAAGCTGATGTACCTCAACTATCCCAATAATCCCACCGCGGCGGTGGCGACCCGCGACTTCTTCACCCAGGTGGTGGCCTTCGCGCGGCGCCACGGGATTCTCGTCTGCCACGACCTGATGTACTCGGAGCTCAAGTTCGACGGCTTCGAGCCGCCGAGCCTGCTGGAGGTGGACGGCGCGCGCGAGGTGGGAGTGGAGTTCCACTCGCTCTCGAAGACGTACTCCATGACGGGCTGGCGGCTGGGCTTCTGCGTGGGGAACCGGCAAGCGGTCGCCGGCCTCGGCGCGGTCAAGACCAACGTGGACTCCGGGGTCTTCCAGGCGGTCCAGCACGCGGGCGTCGCCGCCCTGACGGGGCCGCAGGACCTCGCCGAGCAGTACCGGCGGACCTATCAGGAGCGACGCGACATCGTGGTACGGGGGCTCCGAGCGCTCGGCTGGCAGGTGGACGTCCCCAAGGGCACCTTCTTCGTCTGGGCGCCGGTCCCCGGCGGGCTCGACTCGCGCGCGTTCGCGACGCGGCTCCTGGAGGAGGCGGGCGTGGTCGTGACCCCCGGCGTCGGGTTCGGCCCCTCCGGGGAGGGCTTCTACCGGATCGCCCTCACGGTAGATCAGGCGCGGATCGCCGAGGCCATGGAGCGCCTCAAGAGGCTCCGTGGCTGATACAATCTTTCTCGAGAACGTCCGCTTCTTCGGCCACCACGGGGTCACGAAGGCCCAGCAGAGCGTGGGAGCCTGGTTCGCCGTGGACGTGGCGCTCTCGCTCGATCTCACCCCGGCGGCGCTGTCCGACGACCTGGCGGCCACCGTGGACTATGGCCTCGTGGCGCGGCGGATCGTCGAGATCAGCACGAAGGAGCGGGTGAACTTGCTCGAACGGCTCGCGGGATTGCTGGCCGACGCGCTCGTGGCGCGGCGGATCGTCGAGATCAGCACGAAGGAGCGGGTGAACTTGCTCGAACGGCTCGCGGGATTGCTGGCCGACGCGCTTCTGCGGGAGTTCCCGGCCCGGGAGGTCCGGCTGCGGGTGCGGAAACTGACGCCGCCCATGGAAGGGTTCCACGGAACCCCCGGAGTCGAGATCACGCGACGGAGATAGGCGTTCCTGTGGCGCGGGTGTTCCTGAGCATCGGGTCCAACCTGGGGGACCGCCTGGAGCTTCTCCGGGGCGCGTTGGAGTGCCTGAGGGTCACGGCCGGCATCCGGCTGCTGGAGGTCTCCCGCGTCTATGAGACCGAGCCCTGGGAGAGCGCGCCGGGGCAGATCGTGAATCGCGCGGGGTGGTTCCTCAACTGCGTCGCGGCGATCGAGACGTCACTCCCCCCCGCCGCGCTACTGGCAAGGGTCCAGGACATCGAGGGGAGCCTCGGCCGGGTGCGCTCGGGCGCCTCTCAGGAAGCCGGTCGGTACGAGCCGCGCACCCTGGACATCGACATCCTGCTCTACGGGGAAGAGGTCCTCAGCGCGTCGGACGACCTCCACATCCCGCACCTCCTGATGCACGAGCGGGGCTTCGTCCTCAAGCCCCTGGCCGATCTCGCGCCCGAACTCGAGCACCCCGTTCTCTACCAGACCGTCCGCGAGCTCCTCGCGGCCTCGGAGGACGAGCACCAGGTGGTGCCCGCGGACCTTCCCAGCCGGTGGTGGTAGCGGCCGCCAATGGCCGACCCCGAGCTCCAGCGCCAAGCCCTCGAGCACCTGAACGCCCTCTACAACCTGGCCGTCTACCTCACCCGGAACGGCGCCGAGGCCGAGGACCTGGTCCAGGAGACCTATCTCCGCGCCTTCCGCTTCTCCCACCGCTTCCAGGCGGGAACCAACCTGCGGGCCTGGATGTTTCAAATCTTGAGGAACACGTTCCTCACCTTTTACCGGCACCGGGAGCGCGAGCCGGCCTTCCTGGACGAGGGCGACCTGGACACCGACAAAGAGACCATGTTCCACGACGCCCCCGACAAGGACGGCGCGAGCGTCGAGGCCGAGACGGACCTGGGGCGGGCGCTCGCCCGGCTCCCCGAGGAGTTTCGGACCATCCTCATCCTCGCGGAGGTCGAGGGCTTCCCGCTGGAGGAGGTGGCGCAGATCATGGCGTGCCCCCTCGGAACGGTGAAGTCCCGCATCTTCCGGGCCAAGGAGCGGCTGCGGGGCTTCTTGAAAGATTACGGCGAGGAGTTCAGAGGCTAGGCGATGACGGCAGAGGAGTTCAGAGAGGATCCGGGGGAGGAAGCGCGGTTCCGGCGCCTGCTGGCGGCGCGGCTTCCGCGCCACGCGGCCCCCGCCCATCTGCGCGCGGCGATCTCCGCCCTCGCGGCGCCGCCCCACAGGGCATCCTGGGTGGCCCCGGCTCTGAGCGCGCTGGCCACCGCCCTCGTCCTCGGGCTCGTGGCCCTGCCGCTGCTGCCGCGCAATGTCGAGCCCGATCCGCTCCGCTCCCTCGTGAGCGCGGTGCTCTCCCAGCACACGCGCAGCCTGATGTGGGGCGAGGAGCGCCCCGAGGCCGTGCCGGCGGCTCTCCCGCGCTTCATGGAGCAGACGGGGATCGCGCTGTCCTGGTTCTTCCAGGGGGACGACGAAATCCAGCTCATCAACGCCGAGCCACTCGTCGTCGAAGGACGGCGGGCCCTCGCGCTCACCTACAAGGACCGGCAGGGGCACACGCTGACGTACATGCTGCTCCCCGGAGCGGGCATGGCCCTGCCCGAGCAGGGGCGGGTCAAGATCGACGGGTTCCGGCCGCTCCTCACCCAGACGGACGGCTGGTCGATCTTCGTCTGGAAGCAGAAGGATCTCGCCTGCTTCCTGATCTCGGATCTCGTCTCCGAGCAGGATCTGACGCGCTTCAAGCAGGTCTTCTTGAAGGTCCGGCTGGGGACCGAGCCCCCGCCCACGAGCTGACGCCTCCCCTCACCTTTAGTCAATTACTCAGGCCTGACCCCAATGACAAACGGCAGGGCCATCAGGGCGTAGGCCGCCAGCGACACCTCCGAGTCTCCGAAGTTGAACTCGGAGAGCCCCCCCACCAGAAAGCCGACGACTGCCGCCAGGCTTCCCGCGACCAGCCCGCGCGCGCGCGTCTGATCCGCTCCGAGGCGCCTGAGAATTCGGCCGGCGTGGACGAAGAACGCGATCCAGATCCAGAGCCACGCGGCCAGCCCGAGCAGCCCCCGCTCCGCCAGGATCTGGAGCGGGGTGTTGTGGACGTGGCTCGTGGTCTTCTTCATCGCCTCCGGCCGGGCGTAGCGCGGAAACGCCGGCTTCACCTGCCCGGGGCCGACGCCCGTCAGCGGGTGGTCCAGCGCGATCGCCCAGCCGCTCTGCCACATGTAGAGGCGCTCCCGGAACGTGGGGTCGGCGGGATCGCCGAGGCTTCTGAGCCGGTCCTGCAGGGTGCCGGCCTGAAACAGGAGGAGCGCGAGCACGAGCACGCCGCCGACCGCCCCGACCACCGCCACACGCCGGAGGAGGAGGGCGAGCCCCGCCGCCCCCGCCAGGACGCCGAGCCACGCCCCGCGAGTGTAGGTCAGGACGAGCGCCAGCCCGGAGACCACCCACCCCGGCGCCATCCACCAGCGCCGATCCGGCCCCTTCGCGAGGACACGCGGCAGCGCGGCGAGGAACGTCAGGGTCAGGACTCCGGCGAGCGTCATGTAGATGCTGTAGAAGCCACGGGCGCGGAAACACTTCCTCGACACGCGGGACAAAATGGGGCCGCTCCAGGGCTCCTGCGGGCAGAAGGAGACCTGCGCGACGCTCCACAAAGACACCGCGGCCATCAAGAGAAGGAATCGGCTGAGGAACCAGTCGGCGTCATCGGCTCCGCGCAGGGTGTTGACGAGGGCGAAGAAGGCCAGCGCGAGGAGGAGCGCCTTCGAGTGAAGGAGGCTGTCGCCGATATTGCCGGAGCCAAGCGCGGCAAGGAGGCTGGCGGCGGCGAAGGCAAGGAACGGCGCGGCCAGCGGAAAGGTCATCGCCGCGCGCGCCGCGGCGTCCCGGAAGCGCAGGAGCCAGAACACGACCAGGAGCGCCAGAGCCAATTGGGACAGCGTGATCGAGAAGGCGAGCCCGATCAGGAAGAGGCCGAGGACCCACCGCTGGGAGGATCGCACGTCACTCAATAGGCGTTCCGGCCGCGGAAGACCCGCAAGAGGGTGAGCCAGAGGATTTTCAGATCGAAGCCGAAGGACCAGCTCTCAATGTAATAGAGGTCGTACTCGATCCGCCGCTCGAGCGAGGTGTTCCCGCGCCACCCGTTGACCTGGGCCCACCCCGTGATCCCGGCCTTCACCTTGTGGCGGAGCATGTAGCCGGGGATCTTCCGGCGAAACTCCTCCACGAAGACCGGCCGCTCCGGGCGGGGTCCCACGAGGCTCATTTCCCCTCGCAGGACGTTGAAGAGCTGGGGGAGCTCGTCCAGGCTGAAGCGGCGCAGCAATGCTCCCAGACGCGTGCGCCTGGGATCGTCGGGCCGGGCCCATACGGGCCCCGTCCGGGCCTCGGCGTCCACCGGCATCGTCCTGAACTTCAGCATCCGGAAGCGCTGGCCGTCGAGCCCCATCCGCTCCTGGCGGTAGAGGATCGGCCCAGGGGAGGCCAGCCTGATCGTGAGGGCGACGGCCGCCATGAGGGGGGCGGCCAGGACCAGCGTCAGGCCGCCGAAGACCAGGTCGAAGCCGCGCTTGAAGAGGCGGTTCCAGCCGTAGAGCGGAGATTCCCTGAGGTGGATGAAGGGCACCCCCTCGAACTCCTCGACGCCGCCCCGGAGCGAGGCGAAGCGGATGACGTCCGGGACCACGTGGATCGTCACGGGGTCGTCCCCGATGTCGTTGAGGAGCATCGGGAGCCGCGCGATGTCCTCGTGGGGGAGCGCCAGGATCACGTGGTCCACCTCATGTTGATCCAAGACCGCTCGCAGGTCCGCGTAGCCCCCGAGCCACTTCGTCTGGGATCCGAGCCCCTCCTTGTCGTCGCCGACGACCCCGAGGACGTGGATGCCGACGTCTGGCCGGAGCCGGAGGCGCTCGATCACCGTCTCCGCCAGCTCCCCCGAGCCGACAATCACGGCGTAGCGGAGGTTGTACCCCCGCCGCCGGGCGACGCGGAGCGCCTCGCGGAAGACGGCGCGCGACAAGCTCACGCTCACGATGGAGAGGATCCAGAAATAGACGATGACGAGGCGGGAGAACTCGAAGGAGCGGAAGAAGAACTCGATGATGGCCACCAGGACCAGGCTCCCGAGGCTGGAGGCCTTGGCCACGTCCCACCACTCGGATAGCCGCGAGCCGAGGCGCCGGGGGCGGTAGAGGTCCAAGGCCCGGAAGGCCACCGCCCACACCACCACGATGGGGCCCAGGAGGTAGAGGTAGGGTTGAAGCGGGGGCACCCCGAGGTAGACGGGGATCGGGCCCAGCCAGAAGCGCAGGTAGTACGCGAGCACCCAGCAGCCGGCGATCAGGACGAGATCGCCGACGAGCGTCAGCTGCTCGAGGAAGCGGGAGTGGGCCTTCAGCACCGGGGGTACCCGGAACTACCCAAGGAGCGTCACCCCGCCCCGCACCATCCGCTCCACGACGGTCCGCGCCGCCTCGCACTCCGCCTCGCTGTACAGGTGGGGCTCGAGGCGGGGGATGGCGAGCGTGCGCTTGACCAGGGCATAGGCATCGGCCCGCGGCGCCCCGCGATAGACGACGAGCAGGTCCACGTCGCTCCCGACGGTGAAGGTTCCCGTTGCGTAGGAGCCGAACAGGACCGCCTTCACGAGAGGAAGCTTCCGCCCCAGGAGCCCAAGGCGCTCCCTCAGCAGCGTGACCAGCCCCGCTCTATCGAGGGCGGGATAAAAGATCCGCACAGAACCTGATGATTTCGTCCGCATGGCCGATGAGGCGGGCCGCCTCCGTCTTGGTGTAGCGCGTGCGGGGAGAGCCCGACGGGTGCGCGTTGGGGTATCGGGCAGGGATATACGCCTTGTCCAGCTCCAGTGCGCCGTCGAGCAGGGCCTCGGGAATCGCCTGCCGGTGACCCAGTTCGGTCAGGAGGTCGGCGACGGCGTGTCCCCACGCCTCCGCGCCCAGCGATTGGAAAACGGCCTTCGCGGCCTTCTCGGCGGCCTGCTGGGCCGAGAAGCAGGCCCACTCATAGAAGCCCGCGTCGAGGTCGCTCCGGGCGTGCTGGAGATCGCCCTCGGCCTGATCCATCCAGTCACGGCTGCGGTCCGCCACGTCACCCCTCCTCCCGGGTCGCCTCTAAAGATTGTATCCGGAAGACGGTCACCGCCGTGAGAATTCCTCCCAGCACCGGGTCACACAGCCCGAGATGCGCTCCTTGAACAGGGGCCGGTCGAAGGCTTCGGCGTGGGCCCTGAGGGCCTTGGGGACGAAGCGGTGGGCGTCGAGAAGAGGCCGGTGGAGGACTCGAACCCCTGCTCCAGCGGGACCACACTCTCCCGCGCGCCGCCGCGATCGAAGGCGAGGACGGGCTTCCCCGAGGCCATGGCCTCGAGCGGCACGATGCCAAAGTCTTCCACCCCCGGGAACAGCAGCGCGCGCGAGCGCGAGTAAAGCTCCGCCACCTCAGCATCGGAGCGCCACCCCAGAAACTCGACGGTCGGCCCCGCCAGCGCCCGGAGCCGTCGCTCCTCGGGACCGGACCCGACCACCACCAGGCGGACGCCGAGACGGTTGGCTGCCTCCACGGCCAGGTCCACCCGTTTGTACGGGCTGAGGGCCGAGACCACCAGGTAGAACTCTCCCGCCTCCTCGGAGAGGCGAAAGCGCTGGACGTCCACGGGGGGATAGATCACCTCGGCGTCGCGGCCGTAGCAGCGGGCGATCCGGTCGGCGACGAAGCGCGAGATCGCGATGAAGTGGTGAACCCGGGCGGCCGATCGCCGGTCCCAGCGCCTCAGGGCGGCGGCGACCGGCGGCATCGCGAGGCGCACGGCCCAGGGGGCGCGGGCGCCGAAGTAGTCGTAGTAGCGATCCCACACGTAGCGCATGGGGGTGAAGCAGTAGCAGAGGTGGCGCGCCCCCCGCGGCACCCGCACGCCCTTGGCCACGCAGTGGCTCGACGACAGCACGAGGTCGTAGCCGCGCAGGTCGAAGCG